>NZ_BDUD01000001.1:5131529-5247190 GCF_003113895.1 Nostoc commune NIES-4072
TACCCGAATTCAATAAACGAGTACCCGAATTCAATATACAGCAGTTTGCTTTTGCACTGAATTCTTTTTTGATAAACGTTTGAATTACGTATAAATTGTTTAATTTGTATCTAAAACATTCAAAAGTTATAGATGATGTTTCACATCTTTACTTAAAAAGATACAAAACATATTTAATTAATTTTATTAAAACAGAAAGTATCAACTATGAATTGAGGAATCAAAAGCATGACTGCAACCTTCATGAAGCTGCCTAAGTTTCGCAATACTCAATGGGTGAGCTTTATTGGTGGAGAAGGAGTTGTACGCAGCTACACACCTGAATCTGGCACATGGACTTATCTCATTGAGATGGCATTAGGGCTAGAGCCTGACTTTGGCAGAGTTGGTGCAGAAACGATGATACTCCTCACCGAGTCAGATTTGCAGACGACATAATCAGGCTTTTAACAAGGCTACAACCTAGTATTCCTCTCATCCGTTAGCTGACTTAGTAGAGTGTCAAGTAAAAGTTGACGCATTAACAATGCATTTTTTCTGGTGGAGCCATATTCTTTGGATTCTCTATCCCCGCCCTGAATTTTTTGCTACCGACATTTATCGTAAATATGCTCCCGACTTGGGACGCGATGCGTTTTACTCCTGGCTCGATCGCTATTTCTTACTGCTGCAACTGCCGTTAGGAGTTCTACTGTATCTACTAGGTGGCTGGTCGTTTGTAGTTTATGGGACGTTTGTCAGGATAGTTTTCCTCTGGCACACAACTTGGTTAATTAACTCAGCGACGCATTTGATTGGGAATCGAACATTTGAGACCAAAGATGGATCTCGTAATCTCTGGTGGGCAGCACTCCTAACCTTTGGGGAAGGCTGGCACAACAATCACCATGCTTACCCTAATGTGGCAAAGGCTGGCTGGCAGTGGTGGCAGGTAGATGTAACGTGGTGGGCAATTCAAACACTGAAGACACTGGGGTTAGCCAAAAAAGTGGTAATGCCTCCTGCGAATCTCAACTGAGGCTCGATTGTATTCAATGACTTTCTAAATATGTTCTTAAACATTTAGAACTTTTACCAGCCGAGTAGCCGCGTGTCATATCTTGTTAAGGAACTATCATGAAACAACTTGTTATTGCTGAACGCGTATGCCTCATTGGTCATATCGTGTCAATGGTATTTGGATTGGTAGGAATACTAATAGTTGTACCTAATGCCCAAGTAATTTTGAACTTATCCGAGGTTGGACAAACTGCTATGCAATGGAGTATGGCAGGAGGCGGTGTAGTTTATATGATTTTAGGCGCGGTAGGTGTTTTCTTGTATGCCACGCGGACTTTGGGTTTAGGTCGCGCTTTGGCATTTCTGTTGCCATCTGTATTTATTTCTCTAGGAAGTGAATTACTAGGAACCAGTACTGGTTTTCCATTTGGCCATTATAGTTACCTAAGCGGTTTAGGTTATAAGATTGCAGGTTTAGTCCCATTTACAATTCCCTTGTCGTGGTTTTATTTGGGATTTGTTTCTTACTTACTAGCACGTGCAGGTTTAGAAGTGGACAAAAAACCCAACTTGTGGCGTCATATAAGTGCGATCGCATTGGGTGCTTTATTACTAACCTCCTGGGATTTTGTTCTCGATCCCGCAATGAGTCAAACTTCCCTGCCCTTTTGGTATTGGCAACAACCAGGCCCCTTCTTTGGAATGCCTTACCAAAACTTTGCAGGGTGGCTGGGTACTAGTGCGGTATTTATGACTGTGACTGCACTCTTGTGGAGAAACAATCCAATTAACTGGGATCGATACCTGCGGTGGGCTTTGCCAACGCAACTTAATATACCTTTAGCAGTTTATTTAAGTAACTTTGCTTTCGCTACAGTCATGAGCTTAACAGCTGGATTCTTTGTACCCGTGTTGCTAGGCTTATTACTGGGTGTAACTCCCGCAGTGCTGCTGTGGTTGAAAGGCTCATCTATACCCGGACAAGTTTCCACTGAACAACCAGAAATCTCTGTAGCTAGAGTTATTGCAGTGAAATGAAAGGGCATTGAGCATTTGGTATAAGAGGCAGAGGAGCAAAGGGGCAGAGGGGAAAGACTTACTACAACTTCTCCTCTGCTCCCTGTTCGCTGCTCTCTGCCCCTTGCCATTCCCACTTGGAGAGTTCTTTTATCGGCAATAAACTGGCTTCAATCTCCTGGCGCACAACGTCTGTGATCTCACAGTTGCTATTAAGGCAATCGATAAGCAACAGATTGGCATCGTAATATTGCTGCAATACTTGCTGTTGCTGTGGGCTGAAATGCCAGTGATGCTGAATGTTTTGATGCTTGGCGATCGCAGTTTTTAACTGTTCCATCCAAGCAGGATAACTTGTTTGCCACCATGTTTGAATGCTTTCTCTACTTTGTTCTGGATCGGGCAGTAGGTCTTTAAGTTCTTGTAAAGCTTGATGTAAGCCAGCATCTTGAACAATTGCTAAAGCACTACTCAGAGCATCGTTGCACCCATAGACATCGGCAAAATTAGATTCGCATTCCATTACTAGGTTATCTAATACCGCATCCAAAAAAATATCTCGATCGAAGATGCAGACAAAAGCAAAGTACGGGGTAAGGTGAGGAGTCCTAGCCAGGGCAAGATAAAACGCCCGAATTGCAGCAGGCACAGGAGCAGCGAGAGACTTTTGACTTGTCCAAGTTAAAAATTTTTGCAAATATGGATCTTGAGCCGCTAGCGCATCAACTTCTTGCTTCATCAACTGCATTAGAAAATCTGCATTCCGCAGCATAGCAACCGTTAACAAAAAGATTTCACGCCACCTGGGTTCAGTAATATGAGTCACCAGACGTTCTAACGGTTGTTTTAATGCTTGTAAATTATAACTAGCAACGATTTTTCGAGCAGTCAGGTATTCTTGAAACGTCAAATAAGAGAAAGAGAAAATCCCCCGCACTCGTTCTGCTAGTAATCCATGTTGCAACTCTATCGCCTGAAGTACCCCTTTACTATCTAATTCCAATTCCTCTGGTTCTGTGGAGGCATTCGGCAAATCACCGATATAATCGCTAATGTATTGCTCAACAATGCGTTGTTCAAAAAAGTAATTACCCTGCTCAAATGTCGCGCTAGCAACTTGACTCAGCAACTTAAGTTTTTGTGGTAATAAAAAACCTTCGTACACTTCATCCCGCTCAATTGCTTTAGTTTCGTCCCATTTCCCCAAGAGCAGGTCTAAACACTGCTTATAAAACGCAGCTTTTTGAGTTGGAAATTTGTTATGATGATGAAAAACCCAGCAGGCGAGATGCAAAAACAACGGAGTGACAGCAAGTCTTTGAAATTGTAAATTTTCGGGTAAATCTAGTTTCTTAATAAACTCAAATGCCTGTTCTTGTTTATCCTGAATGTTGGTTTTCGTAACTGCTGTAAACCACTTTTGAGCAAAAGTAACAATTTGATCTTGACTAAAAGGGGCAATTTCAACATCTGTAAAGCGTCTGAGGTTCAAAGCTTTAGCTGCCGTGCGGCAGGTGACGACAAACATATTCTTTTGATACTTTTCAGATAGTCTGCGAATCTCATTGACGACACCCTTACTCTGTTCATGGAGTACTTCATCTAATCCATCCAGCAACAGCAACACTCTGCCCTCTAACAACAAAGTTTCCAGCACAGATGGATCTGAAATTCCACAGGTGAAGAATTCTTTGCAAATATAGTTGAGTAAATGGAACTCTCCTACAACTCTCGCTTCGTCGGCAAAATCTCTTAAGGTGACAAAAATAGGAACCCGATTTTCTGCAAATCTCCCTCGGTTGCATTGAATCGCCAGATGTTGTAAAAAAGTGGTTTTACCTGCTCCCGGTTTACCCAACACCCGCAGCTTTGAGTAAGTTTGAACTGCCGCGATCCCCGCGATTTGCGTCTGGGATACTTCACCTAAACCAAAGCGATCGAATTCTTTTGATGTAAAGTTTTGCAAATCAGCAAACTCTAACCACTGAAGGCTGGCAATTTCCTCCAAAATGTTGACATCGATATAAATGTCGTCGATTCTAACGGGGCGAGTAACATCTAATAGCTGCAAAGTGCCGCACTGGTGTTGAATTTTGTCGAAGCGTTGCGATCGCACTTGTTGTACTAGAGCATCAATATCTAAAAATTCAGCAGTACCAAGTTCTTTTGATTCAGAGAATTCTTCTGGTGGATTAGCCGCAATCTCCCGCCAATTCAACGACAACACAGAACAAATTTCTATAAAGATATGACGCTCAACGGGACGCCCACTAAAAAACCGCCAAATTGGTTGGCGAGTCTTTAAGTTAACTTCAAAAGCCAAATCTTCTTGTGTCCACCCTTTATGAGCGAACGCTTTTTTAGCTTGTTGAATCCCGGCGAGGGATGCTTCGAGCGATCGCTTGACCATAGGAGCTTACACACATCAAATAATAATTCTTCAATTTGACATTATTACAACATACGGTTTTGAAACTACTTAGAAACCAAGTGAGCTATTTTGGCTATTTTTAAATGTTAATGATTTCTTTCAAGCATCTTCAGCCAATATCCTGTAATTGCCTTTTCTCAGTAAGTCGAGTAGTTAAAGTATTTTTTGTAACTGGATATTGAGTTTTAGAGAAAGTTATTGTATATCTAGTACCTTTAGTGGTACGGCAAGCTTCAAATTTATTGTACAATTAAGTACTCATAATTATTGTACCACTTCTATACGCTAGTGTACTTGTGTGTAAAGTTAGTTTGTTATAATTAATATTTAAATAAATCAGATTAAGCTAGTTTTAGATTTTAAATTTTGGATTTTAGATTAAAATCTAAATCTAGAATCTAAAAAAGTTTTCAAATCTCTCCGTTTACGGAGATGAAAAATAAAATTTTCAATAGTTAAGCTTCTTTTTTATAAGAAGAGGTTAATCTAAAAGACGCTCCTACGTCGTTAACGCTACGCTATCGCAAATCCAAAATCTAAAATCGAGTGACGAACTTTATTGTTTGTGTACACACCTACAGCTGATAAGAAGCCGTCAAAGCTACCGCCAAAGCATCCGCAGCATCATCCGGCTTAGGAATATCATCTAAATCCAACTCCCGCGCCACTGCTTCTTGCACTTCCGACTTATCGGCATTGCCATACCCTGTTAAAGCTTGTTTAATTTGAGCAGGAGTAAACTCTACATAAGGAAGACGACGCTGGCCCAACACTAAAATGACTATACCCCGCGCCTGTGCAACCAGGATTGTACTTGACATCCGATAGAAAAATAGCTTCTCGATCGCAACCAAATCTGGTTTAAATTCCTCGATCACAGTGTGTAAATCATCAAACAAGGTACATAAGCGCAGTCCCATTTCCACATCTGCCGAAGTTTTGATTACCCCAAAATCCAGCATATTTACTGTAGTCTCTGGTATCTTGTTAGGAGTTTGTGTGCAAGTAATTGCCCCAAATCCTAAAATTGCCAGTCCTGGATCTAATCCTAAAATTCGTTTTTCCATTAAATTCACTTTTATCAAGCTAGGGTATTGTTTAACTAGGAATACTGGCAATTTTGACCACTTGCTCTTAGTCTAATGGGATAGACAAATATAATAGTTTCACGCCGAGTGTTTTAAACCAACTGGTGTAAATTTTCTGTTAATTATTGTTTGTAGCACTGCTGTAAATCAGGTATGTCAATTGGTTTTCTCAGACAAGCCCTCAACGCCCTGCAAAAGCAGTCGCGCTCTCGTACTTCCTATCGGGTTAACCAGTGGTTCAAATGGTTATCCCCTGGACTATCGGTAAAACGTTGGTTGTTGATCAGTATTGGGGGTGTACTGCTGGCGAGTTTGGGGTTAGCTATCTGGATTAAGCTCACCCCAATTTTTTGGATGATCGAGTTTTTTAGGAATCTTCTGGGAGTAATCACCAACATTTTACCCAACTATGTTAGTGGGCCTTTGGTGCTGCTTGGCGGCTTGCTGTTAGTGCTTTGGGGGCAAACTCGCACTGTCGGCTCAATTACTAAGGTACTAAGAACAGAAGGCGGAGAAGAACTCATCGATGTCTTACTGGCACATCATCGATTGTACCGAGGCCCGAAAATAGTGGTAATAGGTGGTGGTACCGGACTTTCTATGTTGTTGAGGGGACTCAAAACCTACAGCGCTAATATTACTGCTATTGTTACTGTCGCCGATGATGGTGGATCTTCTGGGCGGTTGCGTCAAGAATTTGGAGTGTTACCACCAGGGGATATTCGCAATTGTTTAGCTGCACTAGCAGACGAAGAAAAGTTATTAACAGAATTGTTTCAATACCGTTTTCGGGCTGGAGATGGGTTAACGGGTCACAGTTTTGGTAATTTGTTTTTAACGGCAATGAGTGATATTACTGGAGATTTAGAACAAGCTGTTGCAGCCAGTTCTAAAGTGCTAGCAGTACGGGGACAAGTACTACCAGCAACTCTCAGTGATGTTCGTCTCTGGGCAGAATTAGCCGATGGTCGTCGCATTGATGGGGAGTCTAGCATTCCCAAAGCTGGCGGTAAAATCGTTAAAATTGGCTGCATTCCAGCTAATCCTCCAGCAGTACCAGCAGCTATTAAGGCAATTAAAGAAGCTGATTACATTATTATTGGCCCAGGTAGCCTTTATACCAGCCTAATTCCTAATTTACTAGTACCAGAAATTGCCGATGCGATCGCTCAAACAGATGCCCCCCGTATTTATATCTGCAATATAATGACTCAACCAGGAGAAACTGAAGGATACACTGTTGCAGATCACATCAGAGCAATTGATGCTGCTTGTGGGGAAAGACGGTTATTCGATGCTGTACTGATACACAAAAAATCCCCCTCAGAGCAATCACTCATCCGCTACGCCGAACAAAACTCCCATCCGGTTTTCCTAGATAGAGAAGCCGTAACTCAGCTAGGACGAAGGATTGTTCCAGCTAATGTTTTGTATGAAGATGAAACGGGTGTTATCCGTCACAATCCGCAGAAACTAGCACAAGTGTTGTTGCGGTGGTACGGTAGAAGTCAGCCCCTTCGGGGAATTCAAAATTCAAAATTTAAAATTCAAAATGAAGGAAAATAAAATTAGTCATTAGTCTACACAAAGGACTAATGACTAATAACTAATAACTAATAACTAATTATGAAAATTTTTCTTGCAGATACAGAGGCGACCCTACGCTTAGGTATTACTCTCGGTGAATCCCTAACTCCTGGCAGCGTAATTTTACTAGAAGGTGATTTAGGTGCTGGTAAAACTACCCTAGTTCAAGGTATTGGCAAAGGTTTGGGAATCGCTGAACCTATTGTTAGTCCCACCTTCACCCTGATTAATGAGTATACGGAAGGACGCCTCCCCCTTTACCATCTAGATTTATATCGGCTAGAACCACAAGAAGTTGCAGCCCTGAATTTAGAAAGTTACTGGGAAGGTGTTGAAGTCATACCAGGAATTGTGGCAGTTGAATGGGCAGAACGATTGCCCTACAAGCCAGATAGCTATTTAAGTGTGAGCTTGACTTATGGGAATGAGGGCACTCGTCAAGTCGAACTCATCCCATTCAATTGTGCCATTAGCGAAGTCATTGCCGCGATTTAAGCTCATCTCCCGACTTAAGTACGAGAAATGTGACTTTCTTGAAAATATGTAATACGAGAAAATTTTTGCAAACAGTCAAGGGAGAACTCCACACTCGTTCTATCTGCCACTACCACGCTCACCACTGTCAATTACTAACATTGTTATCTCAACCCAGAATAAATTAAAAAATTTTGTAACAGCAGCTTGATTACTGCAATAATCAGTTAAAAAAACTGATTTAAATGGTCTATAAATGAATAAAATGTAAACTGTTGTTGGGTTAAATAAGAATTTTCACAAAACTTAGTCAGCTTAGTTTTACCCGATTGGTTCTCTACTGTCATTAAAAGAACAAATCTGGATTATTTAGCAGCCAAAGCTAGTAGAGATAAGTTAAACAACATCAAGCAAGTTATGCAGAAGTTGTCTAACTTTTCCTTATCCTCAATATACCCAAATTAAAGTCATAATATATACACAGAAATACTGAATTATCAAATATTTGAAAATTAATTTGAATAGCAATAAATTATTTTATTCACATCTGTAATTAATACTGATATCAATAAATTAAATAAAACATCTCGTATTTATACATAACTATCGTATAAATACGAGATGTTTTTTCCTTTACTAATTGATATGAATAAGTCTACGTAGATGCACTAATTATCTTTAATAAAAGAGGCGATCGCCTCCTTTATCGGAGAACCAGAGTCGTCTCTGGTATAGTATGTAAGACCTTTATCAATGAATGCAGAAGTAGTATTTATTAACTGCTCAATAATCTCCAAACTGGCATTATCTATTTCTGGACTGACTTTTTCACCTGTAAATCGGTTTTTTCGCTCTTCTGGAGGTAACACAATGCGAGGATCTTTATAAGTCTCTTCTGGCTTGGCTTTAAATGTCTCATTTAAGTCAAACTGAAGTCGTAAGTAACGTTTAGAATCGTATCCACCCATAATTTGCCGACAAATAGTACTATCAATCTCAGATGTAGGTTCCATAAAGATATTAGTAAGATTTTGTATCCAGTCTAAGCCTCTCCATTTACTTATTTGCTTATATTGATATGGTTCACCAGTTTGACCTGTGCCAATAGAAAGAATAGAAATATCTTCCAATTGCAGATTATCCAGTTTATATTTTTGCTTAATTATTGGAGAGACTGAAGATTGACTGATCCTCATAACTAAACTCAAAGCTGCAAGACAAGGGTTGTTAGCAGAAACTCCTCCATCAATATGTGGGAATTCCCAATCACCAAATTTTTCTTTATCTACAGGTTCTAATTTATATGGTGGAAAAAAAGTAGGAGCTGAGGCAGAAGCAGTACATATCTGCCATAAATAACAGTCATCGTACCATCTGTCTCCTAAATCGGGATGGCAATTAGTAAAAAAGGTTGTATTCCGATATAATGTATCGTATGCAAGAATCAAAATAATCGGTTTTTCAATATCTTTTATTCTTATAGATTTATACGTATCTTTGAGAACGCTAATAATTCCATCATGAGAATATTTAGGTGGTGAAAATACATCAAGAATTGATTTGATGATGGACGGCAAGTTTTTATAGCGTTCTTTTCTATCTAGCGGGAATATATCTTGACCTCTATCTTTATAGAGTTTAATGAGTTCATGGCTCTCCTTTCCTAAAGCGATCGCTCCTGCTAACATTGAACCAGTGGAAGTGCCAGAAATCAAATCAAAATATTCGTATAAAAAGTTTCCTTTGCCCTGGTTTCTAATTTCTTGTTCTACTTCTTGAAGTATTCGTGCTGCAACGACTCCGCGAATACCGCCACCATCTAAAGCTAAAATTTTGAAGGACATAGCAATTCTATTTGATTATTTCTATGGTTATCGAACAGAATTCAGGAGTCAGTTGTCAGAATGGGCTAAACCTTAGCTATCCGCTAACAGAATTAATTTTGGCAGAAATTGCGGATAGAGAGGCTGCGCCTTAAGCGTAGCTATGAGCAACGCAGGAGCGATTAAAGTTTTGACTTGAAACCCTTATAAATAAATTTAGAGTTTCAAGTTGCCATCTCTAATACAGCGACTAGTCAATACCCTTGGGTTAAAAGGTAAAGGAAAAAAATAAGGATTGTCGTCCCCAATTTTAGCTTTAACCAAACGGCATTGATCTAGTCTTAACTTGGGATAGATGAAAATCTTGCCAGTTCAAGTATGGCTTTGATGTCTAATTATTGGTCTACTACATAAGCTTAAATAAATATTTCCTATAAGAAAGTTAAAGCTTGACCCCGCACTTGTGTATTTACCTGACCTTTGTCATAAACTACTTCACCACCGACAATGGTAGTTGTAGCCCAGCCGGTAAGGTTCCAGCCTTCAAAGGGACTCCAACGGCATTTGGTTAATAGTTCTTCGCGCCGGACTGGACGGTATGTGTTTAAATCTACAAGTACTAAATCGGCATCATAACCAGGCGCGATCGCTCCTTTATTGGGAATACCATAAGCCACAGCTACATTTTTTGACATCCAGTTAACAACTTGAGCAACACTACACTTTCCCTCCATCGCCGCAGTTAACATCAAAGCTAGAGAAGTTTCTACCCCAGGCATTCCCGAAGGACTATTGGGGTATTCTTGAGCTTTTTCTTCTAAGGTGTGCGGCGCGTGATCTGTAGCAATAAAATCAATCACGCCATCGCGCAAAGCTTGCCAGAGAACTTCGTTATCATGGGGCGATCGCAAAGGTGGATTCATCTGTGCTAAAGTGCCAATCTTCTCGTAAGCACTGGTATTCAACAACAAATGCTGTGGTGTCACTTCTGCTGTTACCCAACTAGGTTTCTCCTGACGCAGCAAATCTGCTTCTTCGGCAGTTGACATGTGCAAAATATGCAAACGACGTTGATATTTTTGAGAAAGTTTTAATGCCAGTTGGGTTGCAAGCAATGCCGCTTGATTATCTTGAATTTGCGAGTGAACGGCTGGATCGTGGATGTTGGCAAATTCTTGGCGGCGTTGGTTAATTCTAGCTTGGTCTTCGGCATGAACGGCAATCAAGCGATCGCCTTTAGCAAATATCGCCTCCAATGCTGTTTCGCCATCAACTAACAACTGACCATGCATCGACCCCATGAAAATTTTAATTCCCGATGTTGGCTTTGCTAAGAGCAAATCTGGTAGATTTTCTGCTGTTGCCCCAATAAAAAAGCCATAATTAACCAAGGACTTTTGTGAGGCACGTTGTAGCTTGTCGTCTAAAGCCTGCTGTGTCGTTGTCAGGGGGCGCGTATTGGGCATTTCTAAAAAAGAAGTGACTCCCCCTTTAGCACAAGCGCAACTGGCGGTGAATAAATCTTCTTTGTGTTCTAGTCCAGGTTCCCGGAAATGCACCTGCGGATCGATGACTCCTGGCAACAAAGTTAACCCTTCTGCGTCAATTTCAGTGGCTAGTGCCGTTTGGGAGATTTCTGGTGCAACTTCGACTATTTGGCGATCGCGGGTCAATACATCCCCAATCATCAGTTCACCATTGGGTAGAATTATGCGAGCGCGACGAATCAGTAAAATTTGTGGAGATGACATAGGGTTAATAAAGTTGAGATAGGGAGCTATGTATTACAGAGAATTATGCTTTTAGGTTAAACTTATTCGCGATCGGAGTAACCAATTTTTGCCGGGCGTTAAAAAAAAGTTTATTTTTAATTTATGAACAACCCCGTCAATCAATTTTGGATTTTAGATTTTAGGTTGTATCTTTGGTGCGCTTTCAGCGCAGCTTGGATTTTGGATTGACCGTAGCCTGAAAGGGATGCGGCTTGGGTATTTTACATTGGTTTCGCCCACCAGAGGCGAGTCATGACCCAGAACAAACACCCTAATCTAAAATTGCTAATCAAGATGGGAGCATGACTAGGAAATTAAAATTTCCCGTTAAGATTAACAGATAAAGTCTCACTAGGCGAGTTAATTACCTACATCTTTCCTTCAGTTAAGTAATTTCATGCAAAATAAAGTGTCTGATAACAACTCTAGTCAACAACCTGATAATTCTTGGATCGCAGAGCTAGGTAGAACGATTGTATTAAGCATTGTTCTAGCTCTGGGAATTCGTACCTTTGTTGCTGAAGCACGCTGGATTCCTTCTGGATCGATGGAACCGACTCTGCATGGTACGCCAAACCAGTGGGAGGCAGATAAAATCATTGTCGATAAATTGAAGTATAAATTTGCTGACCCGCAACGGGGAGATATTGTAGTATTTTCGCCAACAAAAGAGCTACAAAAAGAACAATACCAAGATGCTTTTATTAAACGTGTAATTGGCTTACCTGGAGAAAAAGTACAACTTAAGGATGGCAAAGTCTATATCAATAACAAACCCCTCCCAGAAAGCAATTACCTCAGTTCTGGTCAGACTACAGTCATTGATGTTTGCCAATCAGGGCCACAACCACCTTTTTTGGCAAAACCCCAGACTATACCAACAGGTTCATACTTAGTACTAGGTGATAATCGTAACAATAGTTATGATGGCCGCTGCTGGGGTGTTGTCCCCCGCGAGAATATTATTGGACGGGCTGTAGTTCGCTTCTGGCCTCTAAATCATGTTGGAGGAATAGATAAATCGCCAATATATCCATAATTAACAATATTATTATTGATGCTCCCCTGGTTGAAGAAGTAACACCAGTGCTTACTTGTTGGGAAAATCAGGGGAGTCATTAGTCATTGGTCATTAGTCATTAGTCAAGAGTTAGAAATTCTTCTCGTGCTCCCCCTGCCCCTTGCCTCTCACTGCTATGATGCCTTACTTAGCCAAGATTTTACTGTATCCAGTTAAGTCACTGGATGGTGTTGAAGTTGAGAACGCTAGAGTTATTGCCAGTGGCGCACTACAATATGACCGCGAGTTTGCTTTTTTTGACGAACAGGATAGATTTGTGAATGGCAAACGTCATGCTAAAATCAATGTAATAAGAGCGCAATTTGCACTCTTAAATAGAACTATCTCGTTGCAGATCCCAGGCGGCGACTCACAACAAATTTTTCATCTGGATGAGGAACGGCCAGCATTAGAAGCAACTATGAGTAATTTTTTTGAGTTTGCTGTCACATTAAGGCAAAATTCTCTGATGGGTTTTCCTGACGATACATACTCACCTGGCCCAACGGTAATTAGTACAGCAACATTGGCAGAAGTAGCTTCCTGGTTTCCCGGTTTAAGTGTAGATGAAATACGCCGTCGGATGCGTGCCAACATCGAGATTGATGGTGTACCAGCATTTTGGGAAGATCGACTATTTAGTGAACAAGGTGATTTAGTCTCCTTTCGAGTGGGAGATGTAGATTTTTTTGGGGTTAATCCATGTCAGCGTTGTATTGTGCCAACACGCGATTCTTATTTAGGAAAAGCTTACCCAAACTTTCAAAAAATCTTTGCAACTCAACGACAAGCAACTCTACCAAATTGGGTTGCTTCATCGCCTTTTAATCACTTTTACAGATTGAGTGTCAATACTCAATTAGCCCCATCGTCAGCCGGAAAAATTTTGCAAATCGGCGATAAGGTTGACATATTTATACAATAAAATTAACATTTATTTAAAGTAAAAAATATTAAGTAAATTTTTTAGATTTTTTTATTTTTACTCTGAACTTATATAAAAATTTTAAAGTTGTACTTAATTTTTATATAAGTCCAAGAGTTTTCAGACCGGATAATCAAGACCTCAGCAATTAAAAATTAAATTTAGGATTGGGTACTAATGACGACCTGAATTTTAGAATGGCATACTGTAGCTTATCAGTTAAATTTCATTTCATCCGAGAAAATCTGATAGAACTGAGTCAATTCAGGTGCAATATCTACGACGGGTTATGACGCTCGTTCGCTCACTGTGCCGTAGGCAAGACTCGCTATCGGCGTTGCTAAGTTTGAAAATTAGACCTTGGAGGAATTTAGCCAGTCAAAAAAATAGAAAATAAATTTCTGTATTTTTTTATACTTTATACTTAAATAATATGCCATATAAAATGCATAATACGCCGTAATTATCCTGATATTAAATGTAGCTGATATGGCAAAAATATCCCTAATGTATGCTGGGGAAGAATTAAACAACAATGTTATCCAAACTTCAGCCGATCAAATCTATTAATCGCTTAGTTGGCAAAGTTTATGCCAATATGCCCCTGAGGTATGTTCTGATTGTGCCCTTTATATTGCAAATTTGTGGCGCGGTGGGACTTGTAGGCTATCTTTCGTATCAAAACGGCCAAAAAGCGGTAACGGAGCTTGCTAATCAATTAGAAAATGAAATCTGCGATCGCATTGAACAACATCTTGATAAGCATTTAACAACCCCGAAGCAAATCAATCAAATCAACTTAGATGCAACTGAGCTAGGTATGCTCAATCTTTCAGACTTTAAAACCACCGGAAATTATTTTTGGAAACAAATGCAGGTTTTTAATGTTGGCTACAACAGCTTTGCCAACTCCAAAGGTGAGTTTATCGGTGTTGAACGTTTAGATAATGGCAGGCTCTTAATTAATGAAGTTACCGAAAAGCATGGCATCGGGAAACTTTATGTTTACGATACGGATTTGAAAGGCAATCGCCGCCAGCTTCAACAAGTTAAAAATTACGATCCTCTTATAGAAGCGTGGTATGCAGATGCAGCCAAGATGGGCAAACCCATTTGGAGTCAAATTTATCAATGGGAAGATAAACCAGAAGTCCTATCTATCTCTTCTAGCTATCCTGTTTACAATAAAAATCAGAAACTTGTTGGGGTGATTAGTGTTGATTTGCTATTGTCACAAACTAGCAATTTCTTAGCAAATTTCAACACCAAAAAATCGGGTAAAACTTTTATTTTAGAGCGTTCCGGGTTAATAGTGGCTTCTTCTACTACTGAGTCACCATATACCATCATTAATCGTCACGCAAAACGCCTATCGGCATTAGACACTGAAGATTCTTTAATTCGACTCACAACCCAGTCTTTGATCAAACGCTTTGGTAATCTTGGGTTTGTTGTTGGGAAGCAACAGCTAAGTTTTACCGCCGATGGAATGCGTTATTTTGTCCAGGTAAAAAACTGGAGGGATGAACTGGGTTTAGATTGGCTAATTGTGGCGGTGATTCCCGAAGGCGAATTTATGGAGGAAATTAATGCTAATACCCACATCACTATTTTGCTGTGCATAGGTGCTTTTTTAGTCGCTACAAGAATTGGGATTTTGACTAGTCGCTGGGTAATCAAGCCGATTTTAGAATTAAACACATCAGCGAAGAAAATTGCTAAAGGTGAATGGAAGCAAATACCAGAAATTCAGCGTTCCGATGAACTAGGGGAACTAGCCAAGGCATTTGAAATTATGGCAAAGCAACTCCAAACATCATTCAATACTTTAGAAGCAAAGAATGCTCAGATGCAAGTCTTAAATGAGGCGCTATCTCACAGTCAGAGTCGGCTAACTCAATTTTTAGATGCTATGCCAATAGGTGTATTTATTATAGATGCTGAAGGTGAACCTTATTACACAAATAAAATAGGGCAGCAAATTCTTGGTCGAGGAGCGATCGCACAAGTTAGCAGCGAAAAATTGTCAGAGGTATATCAAGCTTACCTTGCTGGGACAGATCAACTTTACCCCAGCGATCGCCTGCCGATATTGAGAGCATTGCTTGGGGAAAGCGCCAGGATCGATGATATGGAAATTCGCCATTTTGACAAGAGTATTCCCATTGAAGTTTTGGGAAAGCCAATTTATGATGAATCAGGAAATCTTGCTTTTGCGATCGCCACATTTTTTGATATTACCCAACGCAAACAAGCAGAAAACTTATTAGCAGAATACAATCGCACCTTAGAGGCTCAAGCAAAAAAACGTACTGAAGAGTTCCAGCAAGCGATCGAGCAACTACAAACCACCCAACAAGAACTAATTCAATCGCAAAAAATTGCCGCACAAGAACAACAAGCAGCCATTCGTGAAGCGGCGCGAAGCACCGCCGCCAACCTTGCCAAAAGCGAATTCCTTGCTAATATGAGCCATGAACTGCGTACGCCACTCAATGCCATTCTGGGTTTTAGCCAAGTCATGAGCCGAGATTATTCTTTATCTAGCGAACATCAAGAAAACTTAGCAATTATTAATCGGGCTGGCGAACATCTACTTAACTTAATTAACGACATTCTAGAAATGTCCAAAATTGAAGCTGGCAGAATCACATTAAATAGCAGCAGCTTTGACTTAATTCATGTGTTGAAGAAATTAGAAAAGATGCAACACGCAAGTGCTGCATCTAAAAATTTAGAACTAGTGTTTGAATATGCACAAAACATTCCTAAATACATAGAAACGGACGAAAATAAACTGTGTCAAGTCTTGCTTAACCTCTTGGGAAATGCCATTAAATTTACTAATACTGGGAGGGTGACACTAAGGGTGAGATTAGGGGCTGGGGGCTGGGAAACTGGGGAGCAGGGGGAGCAGGGGGAGCAGGGGGAGATGAGGGAGCAGGGGGAGATGAGGGAGCAATATCCTCCTTATCCCCCTCATCCCCCTCATCCCCCTCATCCCCCTCATCCCCCTCATCCCCCTCATCCCCCTCATCCCCCTCATCTCTTCTTCGAGGTACAAGATACTGGCTGCGGTATTGCCCCACAAGAAATTGACTTGTTGTTTGAAGCTTTTGAGCAAACCGAAATCGGCAGAAAATCCCAACAAGGGACGGGACTGGGTTTAGCGATTAGCCGAAAATACGTGCAACTGATGGGAGGAGATATCACTGTCAACAGTATACCGGGTGTCGGTAGTAGATTTGTCTTTAATATTCAGATTGCTTTAGCTTGCCCCAGAGAAATCCCAATAAACCAAATTAAATACCAAATTCTAGCTTTAGCGCCGACTGAGAAAGCATACCGCATCTTAGTAGTTGACGACTCCAAAGAAAGCCGATTCTTGCTAGTTAAAATTCTTACATCTGTTGGCTTTGAAGTCAGGGAAGCTACAGATGGTAGTGAAGCAGTTGCTAATTGGGAATCTTGGCAACCACACTTAATTTTTATGGATATGCGAATGCCGGTCATGGATGGTTATGAAGCGACAAGAATAATTAAAGGTAAACAAAGAGAGTATCGAGTGGCTAATGAATTACGGAGGTTCCCAAACTCAAAACAGCAGGTGTCGTCAGGGAGCCAGTACCTTGCAGAAGGATTCCCCGATTCCGGTGAGTGCGAAGTTCTCAAAGTTGTACCCCTATTCAAAAGCCAGCTAGGCGCGACGTCTCCCACGCTAGAAGCAACTGGTGTCATGGAAAATGATGCAAATGATGCGTCCACAAAGCGATCGCCAACAGCTCTGGCTCCCCCTTCTGACTTTTCTGAGGCAGAGCAAAATTGCTCCAATACAGACACGATCGTTATTGCCCTAACTGCTAGCGCCTTTGAAGAAGAACGCCAGAAAATTTTATCTATTGGCTGCGATGATTTTATTCGCAAGCCATTCATACAAGAAGTATTATTGGAAAAACTGAGCCAACATCTGGGTGTAAAGTATACCAACCAAGTAGAAACCACAAACACAACAGTTGTCGAGCAACCCACACAGATGTTTATCAGTGTTAGCGAACTCCTGAGCCGTTTATCACAAATGTCACCTGAGTGGCTCCAACAGATTTACTATGCCGCAGCTAGCTGTAGCGATGAACTGATTTTAGAGTTACTCAAGCAAATTCCATCAGATAATAGTCAAGTTTTTAAAGTTCTCAGGGATTTAGCAAATAACTACCAGTTTGAGAAAATCATGGAATTGACTAAAACAAACGTAGAATGAATTACGAGCATTTAGACCCTAATAAAAAAGATATTTTGATCGTTGACGATATGGCGGATAACCTCCGGGTTTTATCCTCTATATTGACAAGGGAAGGGTATAGCGTTCGTAAAGCCTTGAATTGGCAAATGGCACTGACAGCAACTCAAACAGTATTACCGGATTTGATTCTACTTGATATTATGATGCCAGAAGTAGATGGCTATGAAATTTGTCAAACCTTAAAAGCTTGGGAGCTAACAGCCGATATTCCGGTGATTTTTATTAGCGCTTTAGATGATGTTTTTGACAAAGTGAAAGCTTTTAAAGTAGGTGGTGTAGACTACATCACCAAACCTTTTGAGTTCCAAGAAGTTTTAGTACGCGTGCAAAATCAACTGGCATTGAGGTCAGCGCGATTAGAAATATTGAAGCTAAATGTTGAATTGGAAGATCGAGTAAAACAGCGAACTGGGGAGCTAGAAAAAACTCTCCAAAAACTCCAAGAAGAAATTAATTCCCGCCAGAAATTGCAAAGTCAACTGCTAGACATAGCGCTGCATGATTCCCTAACTGGATTACCAAACCGAGTTTTGTTTATTAGGCGACTAAAAAATGCTTTAAATCGAGCCAAGGAAGAATCTAGTTACCAGTTTGCACTGCTTTTTTTGGACTGCGATCGCTTCAAGGTGATCAATGATTCCCTTGGACATCTGGTAGGAGATGAATTGCTAATAGCGATCGCTTACCGCCTGCAAGCATGTCTCATACCTACTCATACTCTAGCACGATTGGGCGGTGACGAATTTGGAATTCTCCTAGAAAATATTATAGATATCAATATGGCAATTCAAGTTGCCGAACAGATTTTGCAACAGTTATCACTCGCTTTTAAGCTGTCCAGATATGAAGTATTTATGAATGCCAGTATTGGGATTAGTTGGGGTAATAAAGATTATGATCGCCCAGAGTATTTGCTACGGGATGCTGATACAGCAATGTATCGAGCCAAGGCTCAAGGAAGAGCCAAATATCACGTTTTCAATCCAGCAATGCATCAAGAAGCTATTCAGCTTTTAGAGTTAGAAAATGATCTGCGAAGGGCTGTTGAAAGACAAGAATTCCTCGTTTACTATCAGCCAATTATTTCCTTAGTTACAGGCAGAATTTCTGGATTTGAAGCCTTGGTACGCTGGCAACATCCGATTCGCGGTTTGGTTTCTCCTATAGAGTTTATTCCTGTGGCAGAAGAAACAGGTTTGATTAATGCCATAAATACTTGGGTATTACAGTCAGCTTGTCATCAACTGAGCATCTGGCAACATTATCCAGTCACACCAGAACCTCTAACTATGAGTGTCAATTTGAGCGCACGGTTATTTTTACAGCCTAATTTAGTAGAACAAATTGACCGAATAATTTCTGAAAATAAAATAAATCCTGCATACTTAGAATTAGAAATTACAGAAAGTGTAATTATGGAAAATACTAATGCAATTGAAATAATTCTTCAACAACTAAAGCAGCGCCAAATCAAGTTGATTATGGATGATTTTGGTACAGGATATTCTTCTTTGAGTTACCTACACAGCTTTCCTTTTAATGCACTAAAAATTGATAAATCTTTCGTTAAACGTATGCAAGAAAATAAAGAGAACATGGGACTAGTACCAGCAATGATTGGCATTGCCAACTCAATGGGAATGAGTGCGATCGCTGAAGGTGTCGAAACCCAAGAACAACTAATCCAATTGAGAAGTTTAAACTGTAATTTTGCTCAAGGATATCTATTTTCTAAACCCATAGAACAACAATTGGTTATTAAGTTACTTGCTTTATCACCTCAATGGTAGCTATCAAATAACACCTATAAAAGTTTCATTGTTGACCCTCGGCTAGATAATATACTGCTGTAATTAGGCTATCAAGTTTGCAAAATTCCTAATTGAGTTGTGAAAATTATTGTAGAGGCGTAGCAGCTTGCAGCAGGCTAACGCCATCTCAAGTACTGGGGGATTTAGACTAGAAATACAAGTATTTCAGTGAAATTGATAAAAATTTTTCAGCACTGTTTCAAATAAGTCTTTACTGTTTTCAACTATTACAAACATAGCTTTTTATACACAATGCCTTTAAATCAAATTAATTATCATAAAAAAAATATTTTAGTAGTCGATGATACCCCAGATAATTTGCGGCTTTTATCAGCGATGTTGACTACACAAGGTTTTGAAGTTCGCAAAGCCTTAAACGGTAAAATGGCGCTGACTGCCTGCCAAATGGTTTTGCCAGATGTGATTTTACTGGATATCAATATGCCCGATATGGATGGCTATCAAGTATGTCAAAAGCTGAAAGCTGATGAGAAAACTTGTGAAGTGCCAGTAATTTTTATTAGCGCCTTAGATGATGTTGTAGATAAAGTAAAAGCCTTTGGTGTTGGTGGTGTAGATTATATTGCAAAACCTTTTCATGGGGCAGAGGTTGTGTCACGAATTGAAAATCAGATTAATTTACGTTTGCTTCAAGTTAAACTACAAGAAAAAAACTTTTTACTTCAACAGGCTCTTGACAACTTGAAAGCCTCTCAAGTTCAACAGATTCAGAACGAAAAGATGGTAGCGCTGGGACAGTTAGTGGCTGGGCTTGCTCATGAAATTAATAACCCTATCAGCTTTATTTATGGGAATCTCCAATATGCTGGTCAATATGTAAAAGACTTAGTGAATCTGATTGAGGCTTATCAACAGGAATATCCCAAAGCTACACCAAAAATTCAGCAAATAGCCAAAGATATAGACCTGAATTTTATTATTAAGGATCTGCAAAACCTGATAGGTGCAATGTATAGAGGATCTGATCGCATTCAGGAAATTGTACTAGCACTACAACGCTTTTCTCGGCATGATGAAGCAGAGATGAAGCAGGTCAATATCCACGAAGACATCGAAAACACTTTGGTGATGTTACAACATAGACTCAGGGAAACAGCAGATCGTCCCGCAATTATTATAGTGAAAGATTATGGTAACTTGCCCTTAGTCACTTGTTATGCGAGTGAATTAAACCAAGTATTTATGCATCTGTTGAATAATGCTATTGATGCAATAGAAGAGGGAGTGGGGAGTAGAGAGTGGGGAATGGGGAATCTATCTTTAGAAGAGGGAGTGAGGAGTGGGGAGTGGGGAATGGGGAATCTATCTTTTAATCCTTACTCTCTACTTCCTACTCCCCAAATTAGGATTCACACAGAGGTGACTGAGTTAAATATGGTCAAAATTGCGATCGCAGATAATGGCCCTGGTATTGAAGAGTCGTTGCGATCGCGTTTATTTGATCCATTTTTTACCACAAAACCTGTGGGCAAAGGTAGTGGGCTAGGATTATCTATTAGTTATCAGATTATTGTCCAAAAACACCAAGGAAATATTACCTGCACTTCTTCTGTTGGGCAAGGAGCAGAATTTGTGATCGAAATTCCCATCAAGCAACAAGAGCATTAGCCAACAGAAAACTTAGTAAATTATCCTTTGAAAGGGGAATGTAAAACCAATACAATTACCATTTATCACCAATCATTTTGACATAGTTAACGGCAGTTGAACTGTGAACGTTGTCCAGCCCTGAGAACTGGTAACTTCAATTGTACCTTGGAGATATTCTACTAACTTCTTCACTAATGATAAACCTAATCCTGTACCGCCATGTTGCCAGCGATCGCTTTGAGGAATCCGGTAAAACGGCTCAAAGATTCGAAATTGTTCTTTTTTAGGGATTATCACCCCAGAATTGCTAATTGTGATTTGAAAATAGGATTGAAGATTATCTAATACACCAGATTTAGCATCCTCATTTATGAGACTTTTTGTGGTGTCGATTATCCGAACATTCACCATAATTTGTCCATCAGGAGGAGTAAATTTACAAGCATTGTTGAGTAACTCTGAGACAATTTCGGTCAGGCTAGCCAAGTCTGTAACTAAAGGTGGTAAATTTGGAGGAATACTAACTTGGAAAGTCTGTTGCCTAACCCCAGCCCGTTCCCCAAAATATTCGGCAACGTGAGGCAGCCAAGTTTGGAGTTTAATTGAAGTTAATTCCAACGGATAGACATCTGCATCAATCATTCGCATATACAGCAAATTGTCTACTAAATCTAGTTCTTGTTCACATTGTTCACGCAGGATAGTTAAGTAGTGGGCTACAGATTCAGATGAGGAAAGTGCGTTTGAATTTAAGATACCCTGCCGATCAAGAATATTTTCTAGCGCGGAAATGGTCATTTTGATGTTTGACAAGGGCGTTCGCATTTCATGAGAAGTGGTTGCAAGAAAATCCTCTTTCAACTGGTTCAGCCGTTGGAGTTCTGCTACTTGAATTTTTAATTGTTGGGCACGCTCATCTGCGAGATTGCGTTCTTCAGTTAGCCGTCGTTGCGTGTCGTCCCGGAAAACTAATACGCCTCCTGTAATTACACCACTATTATTTCTCAGGGGAGTAGCGCTATCAGCTACTGGTATGGTTGTGCCGTCTCTAGCAACTAGTAAGATGTGATTGCCTAGATAGATAGTAGTTTCTTGTTGCAGGGCTGTGATAATTGGATTCTGGGTGGGGATCTGAGTTTGTTCATCAACAAGCTTGAACACTTCGGTTAACATTCGTCCTTTGGCTTCATCCCATCGCCACCCTGTCAATGCTTCAGCGACCTGATTTAGATACTTGATGCTTAACTGAAGATCGACTACAATCACTCCGTCCCCCATTCCTCGAAGGATAGAACTTAAAAATTGCTCGCGATCGTAACGATTTAGTGCTGTTTGAATGGCAACGTAGAGTTCTTGCTCCTTGATTGGTTTAAGAATATATCCAAAGGGGGATGTCAGCGTTGCCCGCTCTACAGTACTTCTATCAGAATGCCCCGTAACATAGATAGCAGGAATTTGCAAATTATGCCAGATTTGCTCTGCTGCCTGGATACCGTCCATTTCACCCCGTAATCTGATATCCATTAAAATCAGGTTTGGGCGTAATTCGGTTGCTTTTACAATTGCCCCTTCTGCTGAATCCGCTATATCTAAAACAATGTATCCCAAAGACTCTAAACTTTCTTGCAAATTCATCGCAAGAATATATTCATCTTCAACAATAAGGATTCTAACTGTCTCCTTTGCATCTAGGTTTGATGGGATGCCAATTGTTTTCATACCCGGCTGTTTGTAAAAGTAATTTTGAACTGTGTTCCGTGGTGAGAGTCAATTTCGAGCTTTCCTCTTAGTTGCTTGACTAAACCCTGGATAAGAGTTATGCCGAGTGTTTTAGTTTTGTCGCGATCAAAATTTTCAGGTAAACCAATGCCATTATCTCGAATAATGAGTGCCAAAGTAGACTTGGATTCTTGATAAAACTTAACCTCAATTTCCCCTTTACGATTACCAACAAAAGCGTATTTCAAAGCATTGGAAACCAGTTCATTGATAATCAAGCCACAGGGAATGGCAGTTTCGATGTCAAGGCTAGCATTTTCAACTTGAATCTTCAGTTGAATTTGGTTAGAACTGACGTTGTAAGAATCAAATAAATGAGTTGTTAAATCTGGGATGTATTGAGCGAAATCAATATCAGCAAGGTCTTCAGAGCGGTATAACTTTTCATGAACCAAGGCAATGGAGGCAATACGGTTTTGACTATCGCGCAAAACAGCTGTCACCAGAGGATCTTGTGTACGTCTGCACTGCATTTGCAGCAAACTGCTGACAATTCCTAAATTGTTTTTAACACGATGGTGAATTTCTTTGAGTAATACCTCCTTTTCTTTCAGAGAGGCTTTGATTTTTTCCTGCGTTTGCTTATGCTCGGTGATGTCTTGTTGGACAGCTACAAGGACGCTTCCATACTCAGGATGCTCAAAAATGGAAGCGTTCGCCCTACACCAGAACGGAGTGCCATCTTTTTTAACATTATAAACTTCATAGTTTGCCTCACCGTGTTGCAAGACAGCAGTCCTAATTGCCTGGTTAACTTCTTCAGGTGTATTATGTTCGTCACCGTAGTTGACAATCGACACATGCTGACCGATTAATTCACCAGGTTCATAGCCAAACATCTGCTCAAATTTAGGATTAGCGTAGACAAACACGCTATCTGTGGCATGAATTAGGCAAATTCCCTCTGCCATGTTACGGGTAATCACTGCTTGCAGTTCTAACATTTGTTCAGCGCGTTTGCGATCGCTGATTTCAACTACGACAATGCCTATACTAATGGGTTGATCGGCTTGAGACTGAATCGGAAAGTAGGAAGCTAACCAAGTCCTGATTACACCTGGGAGTTTCGGGGTTTCTCCACTGATTTCCAAATCCAGAATCGGTTCACCCGTTCTCAAGACATGTTGAAAGATTTGCTCCTGCTTTGATGCCACATCAGGAACAATATCCCACGGTCTCTTGCCAATATGCGCGGCTGCGGGAATGCCATTAATTTCTGCTAATGCTTCATTAATCAATGAGTAACGCAGTTCCTGATCCAGAATGGTTATACCAACAGGTGCGTTGTTGATGAAGGTATCTAATAACTTTTGCTTGTGAGCCAGTTCTCGCTCCAAAATCTTCTGTTCTGTGATGTCGATCGCCACCCTACCCACTAGCTTTTGTGCAGACAATCCCAGAATCGGGAACTTATATACCAAGAACTCTCCAAGGCTACCATCTGGTCGGGAAGCAACTTCGATCGCCTCAATTACCTGATTTGTCTGTATAACTGTCTGAATGCGATCAAAATGCTGCCGAGCAATTTCATCTGGATAGAGGTCAAAAATGGATTGTCCAATCACCTGTTCGGGTAGTAATTTAAATGTATGCAGGTATGCTTGGTTTAAGTAAAGTACACGCCCGTCGGAATCAGTGATCCAAGCTAGCACGGGGCTATTGTTCATAAATGCTTGGAACCGAGCTTCACTTTCTTGCAGAGCTGCTTCTGCTTGTTTGCGTAAGCGAAGCTCGTCGTAGACATCGCTGGTATCAATAATTACCCCTAACATCCGAACAGGTTCGCCTGCTTCGTTATAAATGCCGCGCCCTTTCCCAATCAGCCAGTGAACTTTGCCATTGGGATAAATCACTCGATATTCACCTTGAAAATTAGTATGTTGTGCTAGGGCATTTGATACAGCTTGTTCAATTTGGTCAACATCCTCTAGATGAACACGATCGCGCCATAGCTGATAGCTGGCTGTTGTTTCTGGTTCTAAACCTAACAAACGAAAATGGTTGTCGTTCCAGATAACTTCATTTGTTTTAAGATTCCAATCCCAGATCCCGATGTGGTTAAATTCTAACGTTAGTCTGAGTTGTTCTTCACTTCTGGCTAAGGCTGCTTCGGTTTGTTTGCGTAAGCGAAGCTCATCATAGACATCGCTGATATCCCGATGAGTACCAGTCATCCGCAAAGGCTTACCCTGTTTATCTCGCATTACAACTTTGCCATAGTTGGCAATCCATTTGGATTCGCCCGACTTAGTTCGGAGTCGATAATTAAATTTGTAGGGTATTGAATTATCCTTTAAGTGATCTGCCAAGATTTTCTCAACCCAAGGCAGATCCTCTGGATGGACTAATCGCTTCCAGGTACTAAGATCCTGTGGAAGTTCATCGAAACTGTATCCAAGCATTTCTAAATAACGGGGGCTGTAATATACCTCTCCAGTAAGAATATTCCAGTCCCATAAAGCATCCCCAGAAGCTTCTAGTGCTAATTGTAATCTCTCTTCACTTTCTCGAAGTTTTTCCTCAGCTTGTTTGCGTTCGCTAATGTCTCCAAGTGAACCGACCAATCGAACTGGATTTCCTTGCTCATTCCAGATAGCTTTGGCCCGCGATCGCACCCAGCGATAACTGCCATCCTTGCACCGCAGACGATACTCAACGTTATAATCGGCAACTTGCCTAAGCAAATAAGCCTTTTGTGCAGCCATGACTCTGGTATAATCATCAGGATGAATGCGAATACTCCACTCATCATCGCGATCGCTAAATTCGTTAGGTTCATATCCCAAAATTGCGAACCAACGCTCAGACCGGAAGATTTGATTAGTAGATATGTCCCAATCCCAAATTCCTTCATTAGTACCTGCGATCGCTAATTGCCAACGTTCTTCACTTTGACGCAATATTTCTTCAGCTTTTTGGCGATCGCGCAATGCAACTTCCCGTTCGGTGACATCTTGGGCAGTACTATAAAGGCGGATTGCCTCTCCATCGGCATTGAATTCTGGATGTCCAATACCCTCAAAGTAGCGATTAGAACCATCTGACTGGGGTACACGGAGAATTTCTTTGTAAGACTCACCAGTGGCGATCGCTCGCTCAACAACTTGGTGCAATTTCTCCCCATCTTCAGGGTGATACAATTGCAGAATTTCCTGATAGTTTGGCTCAAGAAGTGCGGGTTCTCGATTGAAGAGGTCGAAAAGCCCCTTCGACCAGGTAATTTTGCCACTAGCAAGTTCAAACTCCCAATTGCCAAGGCGAGCAACTTGCTGGGATTCTTCTAGCAGGGCTTGACTTTTGCGTAGTGTTTCTTCAGTGCGCTTGAGGTCGGTGACATCTACCACCAGTCCATCCCAAGCCACACGTCCATCTTTCAACTGACGTGGTGTAGAACGAAAATGAAACCATTTGAGCTTACCACTGGGCGTTCGGATTCGCAGTTGAATATCAAATACAGACAGATTCAGGCATGACTCTGCAACGGCTGCTTCTAGGCGGGGGATATCCTCTGGGAGAAACTGGCGATAAAGCAGAGATGAATCTCTGAGTGCATCTTCTGCCTTGACTTCCATCAGTTTTTCAATTCCCCCACTCAGGTAGGAAAAGCGATCGCTACCATCCAATTCACGGATTACCCGATAAACTGCACCATTAGGCAGATTATCTCCAATCAAGTACAACATCACTTCACGCTCAGACAAGGCGAGTTCTGTTGCTTTGCGTTCAGTGATATCTCGCCCTTCTGGAATCAACAAAACGACTTGACCCGTTTCGTTTTGCAACGGACGCAGTGAAAAATCGATTGTTGCTACTCGGTTATTTGCGCCGAGAACATCAACTTCATAGCGGACAAACTCCCCTTGAACTGCACGAGCGATCGCTTGTTTTAATTGTTCTTGAGTTTGAGGTGAAATCGTCCACCAATGTGCTTCCCAAAAAGGGCGATTAATCACATCTTCAAGCTTAAGTCCGCCAAAACTGAGCGCAGTCTGGTTCGCCTCCAGTAAAATGCCATCTGGCGTTAGCAGTCCTGTGAATTGGAAAGTGTTATCGAAAATTGCCCGGAATCGGCGATCGCTTTCCTGTAGTGCAGTAGTGCGTTCCTCGACTTTGGCTTCTAATTCAGCCTTGAGGGTTTGCAGGTTGTTCTGAAGTTGGGCTTGTTGGATAGCGATCGCTAGTTGCACCGTCAGTTGGTTGAGAAATTCTACCTCAAATGTCTGCCATTGGCGGAAAGCAGAACATTGATGCACAATGAATAACCCCCATACAACTGCTGGAGTCCCTTGGTTCTCTAACAAAATGGGGACAACCAAATTCGCCTTGACTTGAAACTGTTCCAAAAATTGAATATGGCGATCGCTTAAACCCGCTTCGTAGATGTTCGTTGCTGCCCAAATTTTTCCTTGGTAGTATTCTTCTCTTGGGCTTTGCTGAAAATCGGTATCTTCAATTTCAAGTTCCAAGGTTGGTGTCCATTGGGATAAAACCGACTCAGCTATAACTTTACCCTGTATCTGATGAGTAAATTGATACACCAGTACGCAATCAGCCTTGAGTAACTGGCGGACTTCTTTGACACTCGTAGCAAGGATGTCTTGAAACTTCAAGGATTTACGAATATCAAGAGCGATCGCTCCAATTAACTTTTGTTGTTCCTGTAGCTGTTTTAGCTGTTGCATTAGCTGTAATTGTTAGCTTTCAACCTACGTACAAGTACCTCAAGAGTGCTGAGTTCCGAGTTCCGAGTGCTGAGTGGGCAGAGGGGAGAATAACTCCTAACTCCTAACTCCTAACTCAGTACTCAGCACTATTTTGCCCAATGCCCTGAATCAAGAAATCCGGACTTTTTCTTGATCGCAGACTACTATTTTTAGTCGTATAAACGCATAATAGAATAGTGACTGATCTGTTCGCCCCTTTACAATCTCTCAAACAAGGTGACTGGTTCAAGCTGATCTGCGGAGCCAGCTTCCAGCATTTACCGGCAGTCAGAAGTTTAACTTTAGCCTATACTTTGGCGGGCGCTGACTGCATAGATGTTGCAGCTGATCCAGCAGTGATTGCAGCAGCGCAAGCAGGGCTACTTGTAGCCAAATCTCTGGCTACGGATGCCCAAAAGCGAGGCTTTAGCTACAAAGGTAACTCACCCTTTTTGATGGTAAGCCTGAACGATGGAGAAGACCCCCATTTTCGGAAAGCAGAATTTAATCCTACTGAGTGTCCTACAGACTGTCCTAGACCCTGTGAACGGATTTGTCCGGCACAAGCGATCGTGTTTAACAATGTAAAAAATGTAAAAGAAAACTTTTCGGGAGTAATATCAGAAAAGTGCTATGGCTGCGGTCGTTGTATACCAGTTTGTCCATATAGTATAATTGATACAAGTTCATATATGTCAACGCCGGGAGCGATCGCGCCATTGGTAATGTCAACGGGAATAGATGCCGTAGAAATCCATACAAAAGTCGGGCGGTTGACAGAATTTGAGCAATTATGGCAGGCAATTTCACCGTGGGCCGATCAATTAAAGCTAGTAGCTATCAGCTGTCCCGATGGCGAGGGGATGATTGACTACCTAAGAGCAATATATGACCTGATTGCCCCACTCAAGAGTGCCTTAATTTGGCAAACCGACGGCCGTGCCATGAGTGGTGATATTGGCGATGGCACCACAATAGCTGCGGTGAAATTAGGGCAAAAAGTTTTGGCAGCTAAGTTACCGGGATATGTGCAGTTAGCAGGCGGCACAAATAGCTATACCGTTGCTAAGTTAAAGGCAATGGGAATGCTGAAGAGAGCAGGGGGAGCAGGGGGAGATGAGGGAGCAGGGGGAGATAGGGAAGTAAATTCTTCCTCATCCCTCTCATCCCCCTCATCCCCCTCATCCTCCCCATCCATTGCTGGAGTGGCCTACGGTAGCTACGCCCGCGTATTGCTGTCACCAATTCTCGAACAGTTAGAGAATAAGGAGGTAAGTAACACCAATGTGCAAGCGAATCTTCGCCTCGAAGAAAATGACGTATTACTTTGGCAAGCTGTAAAACTTGCCCATTCTCTCGTTTCCCAGATCAAGTCACAGCAGGAGCATTAATTGCTCGTTTCGGGAAATTACCCAGAGCGAGTTCTCCTGCACGCAAATGTCCTCGCTATCTCTAAAAACGTCACCATAGAAAGCATGACGATTACAGACGATCTCCAAAAGTTATTAGACATTTTGCCCCAAGACCTGCAACAAGTACTAGAGAGTCATCCCAAACGAGATAGTTTAGTAGAAGTGGTCTTGGATTTGGGCCGTCGCCCAGAGGCTCGGTTTCCTAATCAAGCTGAGTATCTGAGCGAAGTACCCGTTACTCAAGAACAGATAGATGATTGTATTCAACGAGTTGGAATCTTTGGCGGAGATAATCGAGCAGGAATTGAGCAAACTTTGCATCGGATCAGCGCCATCCGCAACCGCACAGGTAAGATTATTGGCTTGACCTGTCGCGTTGGTCGCGCGGTATTCGGAACCATTGGCATGATCCGCGATTTGGTAGAAACTGGTAAATCGATTCTCATGCTGGGGCGTCCAGGCGTGGGCAAAACTACTGCCTTACGGGAAATCGCCCGTGTTTTGGCAGATGATCTGCAAAAGCGAGTGGTGATTATTGACACCTCCAACGAAATAGCTGGGGATGGTGATGTTGCTCACCCTGCTATTGGTCGCGCTCGGCGGATGCAAGTGGCTCATCCCAATGAACAGCATCAGGTGATGATTGAGGCAGTGGAAAACCACATGCCAGAAGTGATTGTCATTGATGAAATTGGCACGGAACTGGAAGCTTTAGCGGCTCGTACCATTGCGGAACGGGGTGTACAGTTGGTAGGTACTGCCCACGGGAATCAGATCGAAAATCTGATTAAAAACCCCACCCTGGCTGATTTAGTTGGGGGTATCCAAGCTGTGACGCTGGGAGACGACGAAGCAAGACGCCGAGGTTCTCAAAAGACTGTTTTGGAGCGGAAAGCGCCTCCTACCTTTGAAATCGCTGTAGAAATGTTGGAGCGCCAACGCTGGACAGTACATGAAAGTGTTGCTGACACAGTAGATAATCTGCTGCGGGGTCGTCAGCCTACCCCACAAACAAGAACTGTTGATGACCAAGGTAAAATTGCTGTTACAAGGCAGTTAGCTGTTGTCAACGGTCGCGGCGGTGGACAGCTAGCGACAGTGGAGGAATCTTTCGCACCGGCGCGACCGTCTAATGGCTGGCGTTCATCTGGACAAATGGTAGCACTGCCGCAATTGCCTGTAGAGCGGGTAACTGGACGCAGTGAATTTGATCGTTTGCTGGATGAATCCTTCAATTATTCTGAAAGCATTGATTTAGATGCTGTTACAAGAGTGCCAGGACCCAATGGTGAAGATTTGCCACTGCACGTTTACCCTTATGGTGTTAGTCGCCATCAACTAGAACAGGTAATTAGCGTGCTAACTTTGCCCGTGGTATTGACAAAAGATATAGATACTGCTGATGCAATTTTAGCACTGCGATCGCACGTCAAAAACCACGCCAAATTACGCCAAATGGCCAAAGCCCGTCATGTACCCATCCACGTAATTAAGTCCAGCACCATTCCCCAAATTACCCGTGGCTTGCGACGGTTGCTGAACATTGATGACCCAGAGATGGCCGATGACCTAGAATTGCAACTGTTTTTGCACAATGGTAGCGATGATGAGATGGATGCCTTGGAAGAAGCCAGACTTGCTGTTGAGCAAATTGTGATTCCTAAAGGACAGCCAGTCGAATTATTGCCGCGTTCTTCTCAAGTCCGCAAAATGCAACATGAGTTGGTAGAACATTATCGCCTCAAGTCGCATAGTTTTGGCGAAGAACCAAATCGCCGCTTACGGATTTATCCGGCGTAACCTTACCCCTACCCCTCTTCGCTGTGCAAAGAGGGGATGTTACTAGGAGATACTTGATGTCCTATAGAGAGTTTTCTTTAAGAAAAGTAAAACAAGACTTTAATCTCACCTTAGTAGAAGGTGGACGATTTTTACCTCCTATAGAACCAATCTCACCTAGTCTGCTGCTGGCTGAATTTTTAGCAGAAAGTATCCAGCTAGCAATTGCAATGGGTTCTGAGAAAGCTAGATCAGAATTGATTATCAGCCCAATTTTGTTTGAAGTCCGAAAAATTCTCAACAGAAAAATCAGTTTTTTTTCTGGAGAAGAATTTAATGTTGATCCAGAAGTTGGACTGGCTGGATTTTGCGACTTTTTGATTAGCGCTTCGCCAGAACAATTATTTATTGAAGCCCCAGCAGTGGTGATTGTGGAAGCCAAAAAGGAAAATCTTAAAGGTGGTTTGGGACAGTGTATCGCAGAAATGATCGCCGCCCAAAGGTTTAATGCCAAATACGAAAAACCTATTGCTACTATCTACGGTAGTGTTACTAGTGGCAACCTGTGGACATTCCTCAAGTTAGAGGATAGCACTGTAACTATTGATTTAACTGAGTACTTAATTCCTCCAGTAGAGCAAGTCTTAGGTATTTTAGTGTGGATGATTCGCTCACAATCAACTTAAGGTTGGGTTTCGCTTCTAATTACTGTTAATTTACACATGCCAAAAAACCCGATCGCGAAGACCAGGTTTTTGTGGGGCCATATTTCCCCAAGGCTAGTTATAGAAGTTATTTATAAATTAGTGTTCTGGTAATAACTACCAAACTTAGGTTACCAATTTCGGAAAACTGCCGCCCAATTCTTAAAATTTTTTCTTGCTCATACCAATTTTAAAAATGATTGCGGCAGATGGGCAGAAAAAACCCAGATACACTAAGCGGTTTCCAATCTAAAATCTAAAAATCTAAAATCCAAAATAGTATCACCCGTGTGATGCCTGCTCATTGAAATTTAGATCACAACGTCTCTCTGAGAATTTTGCTATTGTTTGCTACTTTAAGATATATGCAAATCATAGAAATTTCTCCATTCCAGGCATTTCGCCGCAGTGTGGTAACGGTGATGCAGGTAGTTCCAAAGGAGCTACGCTATGTGGCAATTTTGACATTAGTGGGTGGTGCAGGCCCAGCGATCGCCATTTGGCTCAACAAGCTGATTATTGATGAGGGAGACAAGGAGAATAAGCAATGCCCAATTCCCCATGCCCCATGTCCCATGTCCAATTTTTATTCTGGTAACTTATATTGCCCAACAATCCGCTTGGCAAACTCTGGAACGTGCGCTTCTAATTTCTCTGGATGATTTCGCTTCACATACAAATAATTCCGAGTAAAGTGAGAATCAATGGAAAACCGCGCATATTCTAAACCTTTGGGGCCGATTTTTTCGATAACCACACCCATCAGTTTTGCTGCCCACATCGGGAGGGTAACGCCTTTATCGTAAGCAGGAATACTTTGCTGTACAGCTTCCTTGCGGTTGCCTTTAGACATTACTGGTTGAGTATCTAACTGGTCTTTCACCAAGTCCAGCATTTCCTTACCAGTATCATTTCTAACTACAATCCACTGCCAGCCAAAGGGTGCGCCCATGTAGCCAACAACTAAATCGGCTAGGGAGTTGACGTAATCAAAGCAACTCATACAGGATGGGGCAAAGACATCTTTGAGTTGGTTTGTCTTCAAGCCAAAGAAAGGTACTGTTTCTGATGAGCCATCTTCATGTTTGAAGTGAACCCGGAAGTCTTGCATGAATTCGTAATGCACAACTGTATCAGGCGATCGGCTGGTGGTTTCTAAGAATTTTTGCAGTCCAGCACGGTTAACATTATCTACGCAGGGCGTACCCAAAACATACAGCTTTTCTAAACCAAGTTGTTTTTCTACGGCTCGTAGTGCCTGAATTTGACAACCAACACCAATTACTAATAGCCGCTTCATCCCGGATTTTTCTATCTGTTCCAACACCGAAAGGTTTGGGGAAAGAGTTGGTTTATTTACCCGCGCTGCTAGTATTTCTTCTGGAGTACGAGCGATGACGGGCATGGGTTGAAAGCGGTCTTCTTTGGTATTTTGCACGCAGACAACACCTTCAACTATGCCGCGATTGAGCATTTCAATGGCAATGCTGCTAACAATACCCGTCCATTGTGCGCCTTCGATAGGCTGTTGTTTCCGCGCTGCCATCATGTCTTGGTGAACACCAAAGTAGAGTTCATCAGGGTTATCGAGATGGCGCGATCGCGTGTGTGTTTCTTCTTCAAGTTCGCCTATTTGCTGATTAATAAAAGCACAGGCTTCCTTGACATAGTGAATATAGTATGTATCACATAGTCCACACTCGCTACAGAGTTCTTTAGCAGGGCGGCGGCTGGTAGATTTTAAGGCTCTGGCTTTTTTGTGAGGAGAAACTGAGGTCATATAAATTTTTTGTTTTATTCAGGAATCGCTTTTATTACAATACCTTCACTGGCTATGAACTTCACGATAGAGATTGGACAACAAGAGGATGGACGCAATAATAAGCAGAAGTGATTGCTTTTCCTGCTGTACTGGCTTACGGGCAGACACGAGAAGGACTACCATTAAGTAAGAAGATTCTTGCTACTATTTGGTAAGACTATGCAAGTTGAAAAACTATCAATTTCCTTACCAGCGTCCCTGGTGCAATTTGTTGAAGGTTACAAAGTAGCCCATGATTGTAAATCTCGCTCCCAAGTCATTGAAATGGCGTTGCAATTGTTGCGAAAACAAGAATTAGAATTAGCTTACCGAGAAGCATCTGCCGAAGTTGACAATGATTGGGATGTAACGATTATAGATGGATTAATAGATGAAACGTGGTGATATTTATTATGCGAATCTCAGTCCGACTGTAGGTTCAGAAATGGATAAACGCCGCCCTGTGCTGATAGTCAGCAATGATGCAAGTAATCGCGCTGCTAGCACAGTAACAATTTTACCACTCACATCCAATGTTAGCCGTGTTTATCCGTTCGAGGTTTTACTTAATCTAGAGGATAGTGGTTTAGCTAAAGCTTCCAAAGTACAAGCGCAGCAGGTGCGAACAATTTCTAAGCAAAGAATTGTGTCAGAGGTGGTAAATAGTTTAAGTGAAGAGTTGATGCAATTAGTAGATGCTGCTCTCAAACTACATTTAGGTTTGGAGTGAGTACCTTTTAGGGCAAACCTCCTTACAATGAAAGTTGGTAATGCGATCGCGTGTGTGTTTCTTCTTCAAGTTCGCCTATTTGCTGATTAATAAAAGCGTAGGTTTGCTTGACATAGTGAATATAGTATGTGTGATAATTCAGCGATCAGTATAATTTATTATGAGTATAAATTTGGTAAACACTAATGTTGCAATCTATTGAAGGAATGTATAAGAACGGTAATATAGAACTTTCAGAATTACCATCTGATGTATTAGAAAGCCGTGTTATTGTAACTTTTCTAGAACGAAAAAAACCTCAAAGTCAAAAGCGGATAATGCAGCTTGGGATGTTTTCTGGAAATAATCAATCAACAGAAAAAGATTTTCAATTTACTGAATTTCATGGAGATACCGAAGACGGCTTAGACTGGTCATAGGTAATTATGAAGTACGTGATTGATACTCATGCTCTCATCTGGTTTCTCGAAGGAAATCCACGATTAGGTGCGAATGCCAAGACTATTCTTTCTAATCCTGATTCCCAATTAGTTATACCAGCTACAACATTAGCCGAAGCTGTTTGGATTGTTCAGAGAGGAAGAACATCTATTCCTTTTGCCAAGAATTTACTAATATTATAGATATTTCTGTGGAATAACTTGCTTGGTGAGCTTTTAGCGATCGCAATACTTGTGATAAATGCGGGTATATCTGAGTTCTGTAAGGTGATGAGTTTAACCAACTAAAAATTTGTACTAATATTTAAACAGATTGTATCATCCTGATGTCAACAGTTCTACAATTGCAAAAGCCTCTATGCAAGCAATTAATCAAGCTTATAAAGAATTTCAGGAACGGGTAATATAAAGTTAGCAGTTTATCGATGCAAGTCAAAATGTAAATTACCCACCACCAATTGCTAAGAGCAATATGGTGGGGGCAATTAATCGCCCAGAGTTTACCCGACTAAGTACTTTGAGTACTACGATTTTCAGGTCATCTCACCTACGAATACGCAGCCAGTTTGTAGCTCTGAGGTTAACAGTTAAACAGGTGTAATGGGTTAAGCCAGTGCTGTTAGCGTAAAAAGCCTTTAAATCATTAGAACAGTAACAGTAATGAACATTGTGTTAATACTCAGTACTTATGTACTTGATATATTCTCTATACCTTATAAGCGGTATTTCGACTCAGCACCTTGATTATTTTTGACCACTCCGATAAACACCCCATGTCATCTGTCAGTAGGGTAAAATATATAACTCTTCAGAAGTATTGACATCTGAACTTTTTCAAGCATTTATCTTGCATATTTTGAAAAAACGTTATAAATTATTAGATTATAGGGGAATAATCTGACCTCTTAGTGTCAAAAACTAATCCTGCTCAAGTAAATATACTGCAACCAGTTTTACTTCATGCAAATCTTAAACAGCACTGAAGATATGTTTTTATTTGGTAAAGCAAAGATTCTGGACATGAAACGGAACAATAAATAATCTAAAAATATATCTTGTGTGACTGTTTTTAAAATCATGTTACCGCTTGCGGTGATGAGCAATAACTAGAATTCACCAAAAGAGTAATCCATTATAAGTAAATTAACTAGTAATAAAGCTGTATGTATCAGCAGATTTATTCGTTATTAGTTGATTAATTTTTTTCCAAATTATATTTGCTATTCAAAGAATTGTTTTTGTTATGCTGAGAATGGCAAAAATAATAAATGAAAACGCATCTACCACAAATTCACAATCCCAATGGAGCTATTCTGGCGATGCACCTAAACGAGTTAGAAACTACTGAAAATTTAAAAGAAGTCGAAGAAGCGTGGCGAACACTAGAAAAATCAATTCTCTATTATCAGGGGCGTCCTGTTGGGACGGTAGCCGCTTATGATGCATCTGTAGAGGCTCTTAATTATGACCAGTGCTTTGTTCGGGATTTTGTTTCCTCAGCTCTAATTTTTCTAATTAAAGGTAGAACAGATATTGTTCGCAATTTCTTAGAAGAAACCTTAAAGCTACAACCTAAAGAAAGGGCATTAGATGCTTATAAGCCTGGACGAGGATTAATTCCAGCTAGCTTTAAAGTTGTATCAGAAAATGGGCAAGAATATTTAGAGGCTGATTTTGGTGAACATGCGATCGCTAGAGTTACACCTGTAGATTCTTGCCTATGGTGGATTATTTTGTTGCGTGCTTATGTAATCGCTACAGAAGATTTTTCTCTAGCCTATCAACCTGAATTCCAAAATGGTATCAGGTTAATCATGGAAATCTGCTTGGCAAATCGTTTTGATATGTACCCAACGCTGTTGGTTCCAGATGGTGCTTGTATGATTGACCGTCGTATGGGCATTTATGGGCATCCTCTAGAATTACAAGTTCTCTTTTACACGGCATTGCGTGCATCTCGTGAACTGTTAATTTGCCAAGGTAATTCCGATATTGTTGAAGCCATTGATAATCGGTTGCCTCTTTTATGCGCTCATATCCGCCAGCATTATTGGATAGATATTAATCGCCTGAATGCAATTTATCGCTTCAAAAGTGAAGAATATGGTAAGGGTGCTGTTAATCTGTTCAACATATATGTAGATTCTGTTCCCTATTATGAATTAGATAAGTGGCTACCAAAAAAAGGTGGTTATCTAGCAGGTAATGTCGGGCCATCGCAGCTAGATACTCGCTTCTTTTCACTCGGAAACTTAATGGCAATCATTTCAGACTTAGCCACTGAAGAACAGTCACAAGCGATTATGACTCTCATTGAGGATCGATGGGATGATTTAGTGGGAGATATGCCAATGAAAATTTGTTTCCCAGCTTTAGAACATGAAGAATACAGAATTGTAACTGGATGTGACCCCAAAAATATCCCCTGGTCGTATCATAATGCTGGTAGTTGGCCAGTTTTAATGTGGATGTTAGCGGCGGCGGCGGTGAAAACTAACAAAACAAATCTTGCACAAAAGGCTATTGAAACTGCTCAAGGACGCCTCAGTACAGATGAATGGCCAGAATATTACGATGGTAAGAAAGGGCGACTGATTGGCAAACAAGCTCGAAAATATCAAACTTGGACAATTACTGGGTTCTTATTAGCAAAAGAACTGATGGCAAACCCCACTTATTTACCATTAATCAGCTTTGGTAAATTACCAGCAGAACAGGTTTCTAGAGCATGTGAGTTTGAAATCGCTAGTGTAGACCCGTATCTGTCTCGATAGGGAAAGAGTACAGACGCGATTAATCGCGTCTGTACAGGAGTTAGAATACAAAAGCCTTCTGACTCCTGAATCTTGTTTCCATGACAAACCCCCGTCAACTAGCTTTTATCGCCCTGCGAGATGTTCACAAGGGGGCTTATGCTGATGTTGCCCTAGATAGAGTGCTGCAAAAAGTTAATTTGCCTGATAGCGATCGCCGCTTGCTGACAGAATTGGTTTATGGGAGTGTCAGAAGGCAGCGCACTCTTGATACTCTCATCGATCAATTTGCTAAAAAGAAATCTCACCAACAACCACAAGACCTCCGCACCATCTTACATCTGGGTTTCTACCAACTGCGTTATCAACAGCGTATTCCCGCCTCAGCTGCTGTTAATACTACCGTCCAGCTAGCAAAAGAAAACGGTTTTTCTGGACTCACGGGTTTTGTTAACGGTCTATTACGCCAGTATTTAAGACAAGCAGGGGAGCAGGGGAGCACAGGGGTAGAGGAGAAAAACTCATCACTCCCCCAGTCCCCAGTCCCCAGTCCCCACTCCCCACTCCCCGATTTTGATCCGCTACAACTTCCCGAAAACCCAGTGGAACGCTTGGGTATTTTACACAGCTTTCCTGACTGGATTATTCAAGTTTGGTTAGAACAACTGGGTTTGGCTCAGACAGAACAACTGTGTGAATGGATGAACCAATCACCAACAATTGACTTGCGTATCAACCCACTTCGTACTTCCATCGAAGAAGTTGAGGCGGCTTTGCAATCTGTTGGTATTTTGGTGAGACGGATTCCTGATTTACCCCAAGCTTTACGATTGATTGGTAGTGCTGGGTCAATTCAAAAACTACCTGGTTTTAAAGAAGGTTGGTGGACTGTACAAGATAGTAGTGCCCAATTGGTAAGTCATTTGCTCGACCCCCAACCCGGTGAGGTGGTAATTGATGTCTGTGCCGCACCAGGGGGTAAAACAACCCACATTGCTGAGTTAATGGCAGATAAAGGGAAAATTTGGGCTTGCGATCGCACTCCTTCTCGTCTTCGCAAACTCCAAGAAAATTCTCAACGGCTGAATTTACAATCTATTCAAATTTATACTGGTGACAGCCGCCACTTCAACCAATTCCAAAACACCGCAGACCGCGTATTATTGGATGCTCCATGTTCTGGGCTAGGAACTATGCACCGTCATGCTGATGCTCGTTGGCGACAGACACCAGAATCTGTCCGGGAACTTTCGGTGCTGCAAAAAGAATTAATAACACATACATCAACTTTTGTCAAACCTGGTGGTGTATTAGTTTATGCCACCTGTACATTGCATCCAGCAGAAAACGAAGAAATAATTTCGACATTTTTAGCTGAGTCACCTCATTGGCAAATTGAGTCTCCAAGCGGCTTTGAGTTGCCTGCTTCTGCATATAGCACCCCTCAAGGTTGGTTTAAAGTCTGGCCCCATAAACAGGACATGGATGGCTTTTTTATGGTGCGCTTAAGAAAAACCAATAATTCCGAGTGAATACTGTTTGGGATTGTACGATTTGGTGGAGGCCTGAATCTACCAGACGAGGCAGCAATGGTTACCCCTTCTAATGTCAAAAACTTAGTTAAAATCCTGATTGGAGCCGCCTGGATCGATGGCAGAATCCAACCAGAAGAACGGCAATATCTCCGCGAAATAGCTCAAGCAAAAGGTTTGGCTAACGATCCAGAAATTAAGCCTTGGCTGTACGAATTCGTTCCTGTACAGCCAAAAGAATGCTATGACTGGGTGCGTGAGTATTTAGGCGATCGCCCCAGCCATGAAGATTGTGAAAATCTAATTGAAGCCATCAGTGGCTTAATTTATAGCGATGATGAAGTTGCCGTCGAAGAAGCTAGACTACTGATCCAATTGCAGGATGTAGCCAAGCCGAATGACTCAACTCAACCGGCTCACACTGCACTTCTCAAACAAATTCAAAAGCTTTACCGTCGTTGGGTTGAAGTGCAAAACTAATCATAGTCAAAAGTCTATAGCCTAATAACTAATGACTAATGACTAATGACTAATGACTAATGACTAAATTATGACTTCGGATCACCCAGACCCGGAGTTTCTTCTTTATCAACCTTAGGCACAAAATCAGGACGCTCTTTGCTTTCCCAACCTGCGGGGCGTTTCGAGTTGTACCAAGCTATTGAACCAATGGTTACAGCAGCAATAAAACCAACGACATACACCAAGGTGAAAGCAAAAGGAAAATGAGTCCCATCTGTTGCAATTGAATCTGCTGCCTGCATCAGTATATGCATGAGTATATTCTCCAACGTTAAGTAACACTACTTGACACACTATAGAATGAGCGTATCACTTAACATCCCTCTGGAGTTTAGTTTCAGCAGCTCCATATTGCATAGAAAAGAGGATGCAAAGCAGGGGAGGCAGGGGAAGCAGGGGAAGAAAACGAAGGACTAATGCCCAATGCCCCATGCCCAATGCCCACTCTTCATTAGTTAGAAGGTCTAAGTCTATCCCGCCAGGATGGTTGTGATGAAGAATCTGAAGAACCAGAACTATTTGTCGGAGAGGAAGATCGCCCACTTCTTCGAGGCGGGGGAGAAGAATCAGATTCTACTCTTCTGGAGCGCCGCCGTCGTGGAGTGGATGACTCTGAAGAAGAGTTATTGGAACTTGATTCTTCGGTGCGTAGGCGTAGCCCGCCGTAGGCATCGCGTCTTCTCCGTCTTGGGGTATAATCGCTCGATTGCTGTTCTTCTTGAGAATAGCTCCTCCTCCTACGTCTCCTAGATGACCTACTCTCTTCAGAATTTCTAGCACTTTCTCCTTCTGAGTCATCATCAGAGGAAATAGAACGATTCAGCACTTGTTTGGGCTTGATGGACTGGGCTTTTATAGTGCCTTTACGACCTTCTAACTTGGGACGTTTAGGAAACTTTTCTACAGGCATCCCTTCTGCCGCTTTCTCCATAAATTCGTGCCAAGTATAAGCAGCACTACCACTACTGCCGTATGTCGGGCGGTTGTCATCGTTACCTAGCCAAACCCCTGTCACCATTTGGGGAATGTAGCCAATAAACCATAAATCACGGGCTTCGTCGGAAGTGCCAGTTTTGCCTGCAACTGGTCTATTACCTAATTGAGCAGCAGCACCAGTCCCCTCTTCTACGACGTTGCGTAACATCCAAGTCATGATGGCGGCACTGTCAGCGTCAAGGGCCCGTTGTGGCTTGAAATTAGCTGACCAGATCACCTTGCCTTGGCGGTTAAGGATGCGAGTAATACCATGAGGTTCTGTGTGCAATCCCTGAGTTGCAAAACTGCCATAGGCACTAGTCAATTCCAACAGATTGACTTCATTTGAGCCGAGAGCCAAGGAGTAGGTGGGCTTGAGTTCAGATTTTATCCCCATATCATGGGCAAGTTTAATCGTTGGCGTAAATCCCACATCAATCAACACCTTCACCGCAATAATATTAATAGAGCGGGTGAGGGCATCTCGCATGTTCATCGAACCCCGAAACCTTTCACTATAGTTTTTCGGTTCGTAGCCGTCTACAACAAAGGGTGCATCTTCATAGCTATCGTAGGGGCTTTTACCGCTAGCGATCGCAGTGGCATATACAAACCCTTTAAATGTCGATCCTGGTTGCCGTTGTGCCTGAGTAACTCGATTAAACTGGTTTTTACCAAAATCTTTTCCCCCAACCATTGCCTTAATTTCACCGTTGCGGGGGTCAATGGCTACCATTGCTCCTTGCTTAAAGTTCTCCCAGCTTCCTTGATTTCGCAGGGTTTTGGCAACCGCCTCTTCTGCAACTTTCTGCCAAGTCGGGTTCAGCGTAGTTTCTACTACTAATCCTTCACTTTTTAGCACGTTAGAAGAAACGTACTTCGGCAATTCTTTTTGGATGTAGCTGGTAAAGTAGGGTGATTCTACTTCCAGCCGCTTGGGTAAACTGGTTTTGAGAGTTAGTGGTTCTTGGACTGCTGCCTGCCTTTGTTCTGGCGTAATTATTTTATCTTCTTGCATCCGTAGCAATACTAAGTCCCGCCGCCGTTTCGCAGCTTCGGGATTCTTGTCTGGAGCGTATAAGCTAGGAGCAGGTGCTAATCCAGCAATCGTTGCCATTTCCGCTAAAGAAAGCTGATCTGGCGTTTTACTAAAATATACCCAGGATGCATCTGCCACACCATAAGCTCCACCTCCCAAATAAACCAGATTTAGGTAGCGTTCTAAAATCTGATCTTTGGTTAATTCATTTTCCATTTTTTGTGCTAGGCGGACTTCCTTGAGTTTGCGCCAGATTGTCTGTTCTTGTTTCAAAAACAGAATCCGCGCAAGCTGCTGGGTGATAGTGCTAGCACCTTCAACCACACCTTGCGATCGCAAATTATTCAAACCGGCTCTAGCAATACCTTGAGGATCAAATCCGTTGTGTTGCTTAAATCTTCTATCTTCTGAGGCAATGAAAGCTTTTTTTAAATTATCTGGTATTTGTTCTAGCTTTAGCTGTTCTCTTGCTGTTTCACCTTGTTGTTGTAATACAGTTCCATCGGCGGCTTTGATAGTCAGTGTTTGCTCTCTAACCACGGCATTCAACTCTGCCTGATCTGGCAAAGTCCGATCTATTAAACTGATGCCGTAGATAAAAGCAACTATCCCACCACCTACACCCAAGCCTGCCCAAAACCAGATGCGACGATAGAGTGGTTTACCACGAGTTGCCTGATTGGACTTCATCCTAGAGGGTAAAATTTTCATTTGCTCGGTAACTGCCTCGTCTGCGCCAGATATGCTGGTGGTGAGCTTCTCATTTGTTCCTCCTTGTCCAGAGTCACTCAAATTAGTTGGTCTTCGCTTGAACCAGGAGGTAAGCTTCCCCACGTCAGTTCCTCGCTCAAAATAGTAACTGTATAACCACCATCAATCAACTTTGGGGTTAGTTCACCACCATTGTGTTAGTATAATATCCTATAAATAATTAACTAAAATCACCATAAAATAATGTTTTTTAGATTTTATAATTTAGTTTTGTAAAAAGATTGCAATTTTGATATCTCAAGTTATCGGCATTTTCTGTAACAGGTGTGCCGAAGTATTCGCAAAGACAGCCCCAAAATAGCTTACTTAAGGAGAGTGCGATGCTTAAGGCGAGGTACGCCGAAGCAAAGCCAAGCAGAAGCGCCGTTGCCCTTGGTAGTAATATCGGCGATTCACAAACAATTTTAGAAGCAGCTATAGAAACTTTAGCTCAAACGCCAGGTATTTTCTTAGAAGCCAGATCCAATTGGTACCAAACCAAAGCTGTGGGGCCACCACAGCCCGATTACCTAAATGGCTGCGTCACATTGCAGGTAGAAATATTACCGCAGCAGTTATTAGAAATTTTGTTAGGAATTGAACAACAATTTGGGCGTGTGCGTCAGGAACGCTGGGGGCCACGAATCCTAGATTTAGATTTGTTATTATTTGATGACATTATTCTGGATACACCAAATCTCCAGATTCCGCATCCACGAATGCGGGATCGGGCCTTTGTGTTAGTACCACTGGCAGAAATTGCCTCAGATTGGATAGAACCAGTATCCGGGTATGTTATTAAAGAGCTGCTGAAAGAGGTAGACTGTTCTGATGTACATTTATTGATGGGCAATTAAAAATACCATCCTTAAACGCAGAAGAACGCTGATTTCACCTCTGTATTCACAGATAATCAGATTTTATTATGCCATTAGGTAGAGAATTACCACAATTACTAAGACAACGCCTGTTTTATAAAGGACGCAAATTTGATTTTGAAGTTAATCGCTTGCGTTTGCCTAATAAATCAGAAGGAGAATGGGAATGTATTCGTCACCCTGGTGGCGCTCTAGCTGTGCCAGTGACGCCAGAGGGTAAACTTGTTCTCGTGCGTCAGTATCGTTTTGCAATTCAGGGACGAATATTAGAATTTCCGGCGGGAACTGTGGAAGCAAATGAAGAACCTTTAGAAACAATACAGCGTGAGATTGAAGAAGAAACTGGCTATAGTGCCAAAAAATGGGACAAATTAGGCGAGTTTTTCTTAGCACCCGGCTATTCTGATGAAATTATCTATGCTTTTCTGGCGCGAGATTTAGAAAAGCTGGAAACACCGCCACCACAAGACAAAGACGAGGATATCGAAACTGTGTTTTTGACTCCTGAAGAATTAGAGAAAGCGATTCTGGAGGGAGAGCCGGTAGATGCTAAATCAGTTTCTAGCTTTTTTCTAGCGCGTCCATTTTTAATTTAATCCGAATATGCTGCTAGAGTTAGCGATTGCAGATGCTTACGGTGCAGGCTTTGAATATGCTGACGAGATGCTCGTTAACAATGATTTGAGTCGATACGTGCAACATCCGCGTTTTCGACTCAATCCTGGCATCTACACCGACGACACCCAGATGAGCATTGCCATTGCTGAAGTAATTGTTGCTCAAGCACCGTGGACGGTAGAAGTTTTAGCCGATAGTTTCGTTAGAGCCTTCAAACGTGATGAGAGAGAAGGTTATGCTCGAAGCTTCTACCATTTTCTGAGAGAAATTCAAGATGGGGAAGAGTTTTTAACGAAAATTAACCCTGAGAGTGACAAAAGCGGGGCGGCGATGCGTGCAGCCCCCATTGGCATCTATCCGACACCAGAAAAGTTTCACACAGATGAAAAAAAACCCAGCTTTTAACAGTGCCGGTAAACTGACTGCTCTTTTGTTCCTGATAACTCTCTTTCTCACGCCTTGTGTGATTGTAAATGCAGGTGAACGTGGTGTCTTGATGAAATTTGGTGAAGTACAAAACCAGATATTAGGTGAAGGACTTCACTTAATTATTCCTGTAGTTAATACTGTCAAAAAATTGAGTGTTAGAGTTCAAAATCAGGAAATATCGGCGGAGGCTTCTTCTAAAGATTTACAAAATGTATTCACTGATGTTGCTCTAAATTGGCATATTGTCCCCCAGGAAGCAAATGCCATTTTTCAAGAAATTGGAGATGAACAAGATGTAGTTATTCGGATTATTAACCCGGCAGTTGAAGAAGTGCTAAAAGCAGTAATGGCAAAGTATACTGCTGAAGAAATTATTACTAAACGAGGAGAAGTTAAAGGTGGAGTGGATGATGCTTTGTCCACACGATTGGGTAGCTATCACGTTGCAGTTGATGATATTTCTCTTGTTCATGTCCATTTTTCAGAAAGATTTGGTGAGGCGGTGGAGGCGAAGCAGATTGCCGAACAAGAAGCAAAACGAGCAGAGTTTATTGCACTGAAAGCAACAAAAGAAGCTGAGGCAAAAGTTAATTTAGCAAAAGGAGAGGCTGAGGCGCACAGATTATTACGTGATGGTTTAACTCCCGAAATTCTGCAAAGGCAAGCAATAGAAAAATGGAATGGTAAGCTGCCATTAATTGTCAGCAAGGAGGCTCCAAAATTGTTTAATTTAAGTGAAATTTTAAAATTTGATAAAAATTGAGATTGCTGGGAGCAAGGGAAAAGAGGCTTTGCCGATTTTTGCACAAATACGGTAATCATAAGTGATTAACCGAACTTGATATAAGCATAAAAATTCTTCGCCTGTTTTTTGCTTAAATCAGCAAATAAAACGATTGTCCTATCTACCCGACTAGTCCAGAAACAGATATGAACGCACCACGCATCCTACTTAAGATTTACTTTATAAATACATAAATAATTTTTGAGATAGTGCTTCATCTCTTAACATAAGCTTATCAATAATTAAAGATAAAACTTATGCTTAACCACATCATAATTTTTAGGTTTAAGGCTAAATAATTGGCAGTAGACATAATTAAACGTAACTATATTTTTATCATCTTTTACACCTAATGCCTTATAGCTCATACCTTATGCTTCTTTATAAATAGTGATATTTATTTATCCCTATGTATACAACTTTGTATTTGTAACTCTAAGACTGAGATTTTGCTATTAGTTTGACAATTACTTCATATAAATTTCATAAAAGTGTTTTTAGTTTTATAAGGAGCGCTTTTTAGATAAAATTAACTACTAAAATAAGGGGGATTTTATTTATGCGTTTTTTTCAGTTTTCAGGGATTCTTGCTTGTACAACAGCAGCTTTTATATCAATTGCACCCATAGAGGTAGAAGCTGCAACTTTTAAAGTGATATCTGGAGTCACTAGCATTGATCGTGACCACGAGGATATTCTTAGAAGTATCGGACTAATCTTGACAGGCAGTCATAATACAGTCACACCAATTCCCAGAAATTATTTGGTTGGCTTTAACATAGACTCAGCCAGCAACTTTACGTTCAGCGATGAGGGCGGTTTTACTCCGCTTTCAGGGACAATTGAGAATACTGGGACTGTCACCTTCAACAATCAAATTACTATTGGTGATTTCTCAATTGGTTTTACTCCAGGACGTACCGTTAAAGATGCTAGTGGATTTGTTTTAAGAGACACATATTCTTTAAATACAATTTTGTTTGATTTGAGTCTTCCAGAACCTGTGGCATTTGATAATCAAAATTTAACCATCCCTGATGTTAAATTGCTGGTTTCTCCAGAGTTTGCTAATATCCTGCAAAAACCTGAATTGACAGGTTTGTTTGCTGGAACTGCCCGAATTGATGCTGAAGTTGCTGCCGTACCTGAAGCTGATAGTGTATTAGCAGTTTTGGCAGCAGGTGCGGCTGTGTTGGCAACTAGGTTTTATACTCGAAAAATTAAATACACTTGATATCTTGCAGCATTGCTAAATGCTTATTAACCGGTGCAAGTGTATTTGCAGCAATCAGTCCACTGGCGGCGACTGCTGGTAAACCAATGCCGGGAAATGTCGAGTCGCCACAGCACATTAGTCCTGCTAAAGGTGTGCTAGGCCCAGGAAACATCCCACTTCCAGCCTGAATTGCTGGGCCGTAAGAACCTTGGTGACGGCGGAGATAACGCTCGTGAGTTAGAGGTGTACCAACAAGTGTGACTTCGCAACGAGAGCGAATATCTGGAATGATTCGCTCTAAACCTTGCCACATTACTTCTGCACGCGATCGCTTTTTTTCAGCATATTCTTGGTTCTTTCTATCCATTCCCTGCCAGATAGAGTATGGCTCATTACCAGGAGTATAAACATGAATTACGTGCTTACCTGGTGGCGCTAGGGATGGATCGAGAACTGAAGGGATGGAGATAACTACAACATTCTGAGGTGCTGTTATGCCCAATTCCCAGTCATTAACCACGATGTAATGACACCGCAAATTTGACTGTAATCCTTGAGCATCAATGCCTAGATGTAGATGCATAAAGCTATCACACTCAGGCGTTGCTTGTCGTTTAGCGCGGTACTGTTTGGGTACTGCCTTTTCTGGTAGTAACTTCAGTGTGTCCCAAACCGATGCATTAGAAATTACTGCTAGGCTTGCGCGAATTTCGGAGCGATCGCGCAGACGCACACCCACCGCACGATTCCCTTCTACAATCACTTCTTCCACATGAGCGCCCAGCATCAACTTCCCGCCGTGACGCTCCAATCCTTGTACAAGGGTGTCAACTAAAGCACCACTACCACCAATGGGATATTCAAGTATTGCATCTGGTCGATACCAGTCCGCAAACATAAATCCTACCTCTGCGGCACTAGTGCCATCTGCGGGCAATCCAGAAAGTAAAAAACACAGCAAATTCAGCCAATTTCGGGTAAACGGGTCTTTAACAACGCCATCCATAATCCGGCTGAAGGGGCCTGTCAGCTTAATTATATTCGCCAGATTTTTTGTCAGAGATGGGATAAATGGGCCCACAGTTCTAGCTGCACCAAAATCAAAGCGTAATGCTGCTGGTGGTATGGAAGTTGCTGCACTAGCGAATGGTTCCATAACGCGCTGGAGTTCTTGCCATTCGGCTACAGCATCATGTCCCCGGAATTTCATTAGCACCTCACAAAATTGCTTTGCACCAACCGACGTATCAAAATCACCTTCTGGTACACAACAACCCCAAGTATCATAGGTTACGCATGGTAATTCCGAGCCAATTGCATCTAAGACTTGCCGCAGAGGGTTGGCAGAGGGGCTGTAAGACAGTCCAGAGTAAAGAGACGGGCCCGAGTCAAATTTGAAACCATTGCGCTCAAAAGCATGAGCAGCGCCTCCAGCAATGGAGTGGCTTTCGCAGACTATTACATCAAAGCCATACCGTGCCAAAACAGCAGCACAACTCAAACCGCCAATACCGCTACCAATGACAACTACATCTGTAACTTGCATATATGTTTGCAACAATAAACTAAAACAGTTGGGGAAACTTGGATAATATCATTCGCTCCTCCATCCATAAACCGATCTAATTGGTTAATATCATCACAAATGATGGACATTAAACCGCCAGTGCCGGGTTCTTCAAATTAAAGGGTTGATTCACACAGACTAATGAGAAGCTTAAACTAGTAACTGAGTTTGCCCAAGCTAAAGTAAAACTTCTTACCCAGTACTAGGTACTGTGGATTAGAGAAGGAAGACAAGGAGAAAATAATAACTCTTCATGACTAACGACTAATGACTAATGACTAATAACTAATTCACATGGAGAGAAGAATTTGAAAATTCAGCAATTTGGAAATTGGCAAAGCACAGTTTTAGGAATTGTGTTAGCAACACTAGTGATTCTGGGACTAAATTCCTTTATCATTATTAACCCAGGACAAGCAGGAGTGATTAGCATTTTGGGTAAAGCCAAAGATGGGGCATTATTGGAAGGAATTCACGTAAAACCGCCTTTTATCTCAGTGATAGATGTGTATGATTTGACGGTGCAAAAATTTGAAGTGCCAGCAGAGAGTTCTACTAAGGATTTGCAAAATTTATCTGCGAGATTTGCGATTAACTTTCGCCTCGATCCCATACAGGTAGTTGAAGTTAGAAGGAAACAAGGAACCTTAGCAAATATTGTATCGAAAATCATTGCACCCCAGACCCAAGAAGCATTTAAAATTGCAGCCGCTAGAAGAACAGTAGAAGAAGCAATTACCAAAAGAAGTGAGTTGAAAGAAGACTTTGATCAAGCGCTAGGCGATCGCTTAGACAAATATGGGATAATTGTGTTAGATACTAGCGTAGTTGATTTAGCATTCTCACCAGAATTTGCAAGAGCTGTGGAAGAAAAACAAATTGCTGAACAACGGGCGCAAAGAGCCGTTTATGTAGCACGGGAAGCAGAACAAGAAGCACAAGCAGATGTGAATCGCGCTAAAGGTAGGGCAGAAGCTCAAAGACTGTTAGCAGAGACACTCAAAGCCCAAGGAGGACAGTTAGTTCTGCAAAAAGAAGCAATTGAAGCTTGGAAGAGTGGCGGCGCTCAGATGCCCAAAGTCCTCGTTATGGGTGGTGACTTAAAAAGCGGCGTTCCCTTCATATATAACCTTGGAAATGTCCAAAATCAACCTTAATTCGAGTAAATAATATTTAGTAAGTTGGGCTAGTACAAGTTAGCGGAAATAAACCTACCATTTCATTACAGCAATCAAGCCCAAAATTAAAGCTTTTTGACTTTTGACTTTTGAATACGTGACTTCCACCTTGCGGTACTAGTCCCAACTTCAATACAACAGAAAAACCAACGAGACAATAATCGAAGTTTATGTCAACCCCCAATCCTCAGAATCTCACCGCCGAAGAAGCGAAAAAATTACTGAATAAATTCAACTGTCTAGACATTGCGCCTGTCCTCAAGCCATCAGAAAAATTAGTAATTCGTAGTGCCTTAATTTTAATCGCTAAACTTGCTGATTATCAAATTTTAGGAATTTGTGCTGATACGGCAGAAGAAGGAATACTTGCCATGAAAACTTATTCCCTGGCTTTGGGTTATGAAGCACCAGACAATTTACTTACACCCGAAGGCCCAGTTTATATCAAATTAAATGGTAAAAATGGCTTGTGTTATCTCGATTCTTATGCTGGACATCATCGTGGCGTATTAGTGTCTTGTCAGTCTTACGACGAAGACGGAATCAACGAAATGTATGGACATCTCCCCTTGGATTTATTTGTATAGAATTCGGCAATGTAGGTAGGGTATGTGCCTTACCTACTACCGCAAGGCGGAAGTAACGCATTCAAAAGTCAAAACTTTGTAGATTCAGGCTTTTGCTTGTTTCAAATGGTAGCTTCATTTATGCCGCGCTGTACTACTAACTAATAATCAATGAAAAACTACTAAATCTTATGAGTATTATTACACTACAATCAGTCAAAAAAGACTTTGGCATTAAAGAAATTTTAAAAGATGCCAGCTTTAGCCTCGATGCTACCGATAAAGTTGGCTTAATTGGTACTAACGGTTCTGGCAAATCAACCCTATTAAAAATGATTGCCGGATTAGAATCGATTGATAGCGGTCAGATTTTAGTCAACTCTGGTTCTAGAATTATCTACTTACCCCAATTACCAGATTTAGATGAGAATCATACAGTTTTAGAGCAAGTTTTCGCTGACAGTGGCGAACATAAGGCTTTGGTGCGTGAGTATGAAGAACTCTCAGATAAATTGGCTCACTATCCAGATGATAGCCAACTGATGTCTCGCCTTTCTGTGGTGATGCAACGGATGGATACAAGTGGTGCTTGGGAATTAGAAACTAATGCTAAAATCATCCTCACTAAATTAGGAATTTCTGACTTTGACGCCAAGATAGGCACTTTGTCTGGAGGCTATCGCAAGCGGATTGCTTTAGCATCAGCGTTGCTAGCAGAACCCGATGTTTTGCTCATGGATGAGCCGACAAACCATCTTGATGCTCTTTCTGTAGAATGGTTACAAAGTTATTTAAATCGCTATCGCGGCGCACTTTTTCTGATCACCCACGATCGCTACTTTCTAGATCGCGTTACCAATCGGATTATTGAAATCGACAGAGGCGACATTTACACCTATACAGGTAACTATTCATATTACCTGGAAAAGAAAGCTTTAGCTGAAGAATCTGCTGTAAGTAGTCAACGTAAACATCAAGGGTTGTTGCGGCGCGAGTTGGAATGGCTCAAAAAAGGGCCGAAAGCCAGAAGTACCAAGCAAAAAGCCAGAATTGACCGCGCTCATGCTCTACGGGATACTGAATTTAAACAAGTTCAGGGTAAAGTTGATATTTCTACAGTTGGTCGTCGCATTGGCAAAAAAGTTATTGAATTAAATAACATTTCTAAAGCCTACAATGGGCGGACTCTGATTAATAATTTTACTTATGAATTTAGTCCAGAAGACCGCATCGGCATTATCGGCGCTAATGGTGCAGGTAAATCCACTTTAATGGATATTATTACTGGTCAGATTCAGCCAGATTCAGGTAGTGCAGAAATTGGGACTACAGTTCACATCGGTTATTTTGACCAGCATTCTGAAGAATTGCTCACAGCTTTAAACGAAAATCAGCGCGTGATTGACTACATCAAAGAAGAAGGTGAATTTATCAAAATTACCGATGGGACTCAAATTACTGCTTCGCAAATGTTAGAGCGGTTTTTGTTTCCTGGTAATCAACAATATGCCCCAATTAATAAACTTTCTGGTGGTGAAAAACGCCGTTTATTTCTGTTGCGGGTTTTGATGAGTGCGCCTAATGTGTTGATTTTAGATGAACCAACAAACGATTTAGATGTTCAGACATTGGCAGTACTAGAGGATTATTTAGAGGATTTTGTCGGGTGTGTAATTGTAGTTTCTCACGATCGCTACTTTCTTGATCGCACCATCGACACAGTATTTTCTTTTGAGGAAGGCGGTAATCTGAGGCAATATCCAGGTAATTACTCGATTTATCTGGACTATAAGAAGGCTGAAGAGGCACAGCAACAAGCCGCGAATACTAAGGAGAAGCCTAAAAATATCGAAGTCCAAAATGGTGCGTCTGCGCCCAAGGATGGAGAGAATACAAAGCGACGGAGGTTATCCAATTGGGAGAAAAAAGAATTTGAGCAGTTGGAAGGTAAAATTGCCAAGTTAGAGGCTGAGAAGGCGGAAACCGAGAAAACGTTGGCGAATGTCTCACCGGGGAATTATAGCGAAGTACAGAAATTGTATGATCAGGTGGAAAAGCTCAAGCAAGCGATCGATGTGGCGACTGAACGCTGGTTAGAATTGGCGGAGATGGAGTCTTAATTTCTTAACGTGATGTGAATTAAGACAGGAGACGCGATGAATCGCCGTCTCTACAATTAGTCTTTTGTAGAGACGGCGATTTATCGCGTCTTTGGTGTCCATGAGTGAGCGATCGCAATTAATCCAGGACTTACGCAAAAATCGCCAAAAAGCTTAATTTATCGAACCGCCAAGACGCCAAGAACGCCAAGAATTCGTAAACAGTGCGTAAGTCCTATAATCATAAAATCATCAGTGAAACCCAACATGAACTGAGCGGTTAGCAAGATATTCCTCTATAGTCAGTGATTCACCATCGCTATACTCAGCAGTCTTTGCGTTGTATTTCACGGTTGTGGGGTGCAGCGCAGCAATTGGATTTGTCTAACCTGGGGTTGCGATCGCTCTTCTATAAACTGCGATCGCATTAGTCTTTCCTACAGAATACTATGCGATCGCTTAAGCTGCTTTGCATCTACAGCACTTTCCAACAAACTGAAGCGGTCTGACTCGTGACGGGAGTGGTTTCAGTCGTGACGGGAGCGGTCTGACTCGTGACGGGAGTGGTTTCAGTCGTGACGGGAGCGGTCTGACTCGTGACGGGAGCGGTCTGACTCGTGACGGGAGCGGTTTCAGTCGTGACGGGAGCGGTCTAACTTTTGCTTTTTTACATTATTAATTAAATTCTTAAAAGAAATACCGAAAAATTACCGATATAACCTGAAAATTTTATAAACAAAAACTGCGAGTTTTGCTGAACCGAAACGCAGTTTAATTAAGCCAAGCTAGCTCTAGCAGCATCTTAAAGGAGTAATTTTATGTCTCGTCAAAAACGTACATCCCGCATTCTAGAAAAAGCTCAGTTAAGATCGGCTGGACTGAAATCAATTGTTCCAAGCATCAAATTTGATGAAAATCATAATCTGGAAAAACTGATTGAGTCAATTGAGCAGTTACGCAACAAACTTGATGTTTATAATACTGCTCTGTCTGTGGTTGACTCTTCTAAAACTGAAATTGAAGAGATGGAAAAAAACTTGAGTCAGCTTTCTGAGAAGATGCTGATGGTGGTTGCGATCAAGTACGGCAAAGACAGCCGCGAATATGAAATGGCGGGTGGTGTTCGCAATAGCGATCGCATCCGCAAAATCAGATCGAGCCGCTTGAAAAATGTTGCAGAACAAGCATCAGATGAAAATGCTAAAACTGCATAAAGCAGCTTAAAACAAAAGCCTTGAGCAAATTGGGCGTTAGCACGCTAGCAAAATCAGCACATAATACAATAGCTAGCGTCCATTAAAAGCCACTCATGCCGCAAAATAATCAAATTGCCGTCGAATTCCGCGATGTTACTTTTAGCCGCAATCATCGCCCATTGGTGTCAAATCTCAATTTCACCATTCGCCAAGGAGAAGCACTGGTATTACTTGGGCGCAGTGGTAGCGGCAAAACCACCACAATGAAGTTAATTAATCGCCTATTTACACCTACACAAGGCGAAGTTTTATTTGATGGTATTCCCACAACTCAATGGGATGAAATTAAACTGCGGCGAAAAATTGGTTACGTTATTCAAGAAACTGGTTTATTTCCCCATTTTACTGTTGAACGCAATGTGGGTTTAGTCCCGTCTTTGGAAGGTTGGCAACCGAAACAAATCAAAACGCGGGTTTATGAATTATTGCAATTAGTCGGCTTAGAACCAGCACAATTTGCCGGACGTTACCCGAACGAACTTTCGGGAGGACAAAGGCAAAGAGTCGGTGTAGCTAGAGCTTTAGCAGCAGATCCGCCAGTGTTGTTGATGGATGAACCCTTTGGCGCACTCGATCCAATTACGCGCCTAGAACTTCAACAAGAGTTTCGGCATTTGCAGCAAGAATTGGGCAAGACAGTTGTGTTTGTCACCCACGATATTCAAGAAGCATTTGTGTTGGCATCGAGAATTGGTTTAATGTATGGGGGAGAATTGGTAGTATTGGAGGCAAAGGATAAATTTATGCGATCGCAACATCCAGAAAGCCTTGCCTTTCTCCAATGTCTGCATACCTTGCAAGATACTCTATGAAAAATTTCTTCCTGATTAAGTATGCCCCAGAAATTCTTCAGCATACTCTAGAACACTTATTTTTGGTAGGCATAGCAATTGGAATTGCTATACTTGTAGGCATTCCATTAGGTATTTTAATTACACGTAAAAGTTATCTTCGCCAACCAATTCTCGGTATAGCAAATATCTTCCAAACTATTCCTAGCTTGGCACTGTTTGGCTTGCTCATCCCTGTTCCAATAATTGGCGGAATTGGCGCAGTACCAGCAATTGTTGCTCTGATTGTATATTCCTTGCTGCCGATAATTCGTAACACTTACACAGGGATTACTGGTGTAGATCCAGCTATTAGAGAAGCTGGCAGAGGCATGGGGATGACAGATAGACAATTATTATTACAAGTTGAGATTCCCTTAGCACTGGGAGTAATTTTAGCAGGGGTGCGTGTAGCAACGGTAATTGCCATTGGTATTGCAACTATTGCAGCAGCAATTGGTGCTGGTGGTTTGGGAGTATTTATTTTTCGCGGTATATCAGTCGTGAACGATCAGTTAATTTTAGCTGGTGCAGTTCCGGCGGCAGCAATTGCATTACTGGCTGACTTTGCAATTGGCTGGATGGAGAATAAATTAAAAATTAAAAGTTAATGAAAAGAATTTTAGCATTGTGCTGTTTAACTTTTGCTTTGTTATTGGGAATCACTAGCTGTACCCATAATTCAAATAATAGTAGTAATGGTAATATTATTGTTGCTTCCAAAGATTTTACGGAACAAGATATTTTAGGTGAACTGTTAGCACAACAAATTGAGGCGACAACTAATTTAAAAGTAGCTCGTCGTCCCCGTCTGGGTGGTTCTTTTGTTTGTCATAGTGCGATTACTGCTGGCAAAATTGACGCATATATTGAGTATTCAGGCACAGCTTTTACTGGAATTTTAAAGCAAAAAGCAGTTAATGATCCGAAAGAAGTTTATGAAAGGTTAAAACAAGCATATTCTCAGCAATTCAATCTAGAAGTGATGCCAAGCTTGGGTTTTGAAAACACTTTTGCGATGATTGTTCGGGGTGATGATGCCAAACGCTACAACATTCAAACTCTCTCTGAAGCGACTCAATATACACCACAGTGGCGCGGGGGTTTTGGCTATGAGTTTTTAGAACGGGAAGATGGTTTCCCTGGATTAGCGAAAGCTTACAATTTGCGTTTTGCTAAACCTCCCCAAATTATGGATTTGGGTTTGATATATCGTGCTTTGATTCAAAAACAAGTGGATATGGTGGCGGGTAATTCCACTGATGGACAGATTTCTCGATTGGGTTTAGTTGTCTTGAAAGATGATAAACATTATTTTCCACCTTACGAACCTGTACCAATTGTTCGACAAGAAATATTAAAAAAATATCCTGAATTAAAAAATGCGATCGCTTCACTTGCTGGAAAGATTTCGGCAGATGAAATGCGGCAGTTAAATTATTTAGTTGAGGGGGAATTACGTGATATTAAAGATGTTGTGCAGGAGTTTCGCAAATCGAAGGGATTAAAATAATTTGTAATTAATTAAGGGTTAGCGTAACACACCTTACTAGTCTGTCAAGTTTAAATTGATGGGTAAGTTAAGTTCGTAGTCAGGACTTTAGTCCTTATCCTCTAAATATCATGTCCGCTTGATTACTTTTTAAACCCGAATTACCCCACCCCGCCAAAGGTGCGCTTTGTCTCTCCTTCCCAAAGCATCGGATTTTAACTCTTTTACTTACATTTTTGTCAGAGTTCAACTGTCACACTTACCGATATCCCGCCCAGAACTAAAGTTCAGGGCTAATAGCCTAAGTCCACTTAAGTGGACTGAATAATCAATTTAGTCCACTTTTTTACGGTTTGTGCTTACTTAGGACTTACGCACACTCTACGAATTCTCGGCGCTCTTGGCGTCTTGGCGGTTCGAGAAATTAAGCTTTTTAGCAATTTTTGCGTAAGTCCTATTACTATAAACTTTTCATTAGTAGATTAGACATTGTACTACTACTGTTCACGCAAAAAGTTCTTTAACCACCTAATTACTTCACTTGTTGTTTGCTCGTTTGCCATTTGGAGACATTGCTGTACAATTTCTCTGACGTTAGGAAAGTAGCTACTTTCTGTCAGCACATAACTTTCTTCTTGCAATCTATAAATTAATAACCGATTACTCTTTAATATCCAAACTTCTGGCACTCGATAAGGCAAGAAATCATTAACGTCGGTGTAGCTTGTCACATCTATTTCAATTGCTAAATCCGGTGGTGGATCTGACTCCCAATTAATTCTTTTTTTGCCTACTACTGCTCTGCAATTTTCAATGTAAAAACAGAAATCTGGTTCAATGCCACTAATTTCTGGCAAGCTCATGGTGATGGGCGTAAATGATTCGTATATGCGGTTTAAATGATCCAGGAAAACTTTAGCAATATCTGCCAGCAAACTCGCATCTCTTCCATGCTCTGTTAGCGGCGTCATTAGTAAAATTTCTCCTCTTCGATACTTAATGCGAGGCGAGGAGCGATCGCCTAGTTACTGACTCAATACTTGATAGTCTTTCCAGTCTCCCAAAAGCTTCAACACCGCGCCAGGTGGTAATTCGATTCTTTCTGGTGTAATTACGGTATCCATAATTAGTTCGCATTATTTACATCAAGATGAGCGATCGCAGAATTCATGAACTCAATGAACAGACTGTTATATCAAGGGCTTTTGCTGACAAATACAAAGCCACAGCTCTTATTTACTGAGGAATCAGTTGTGAGCATTGCTTTCCATAAATCTGCTGTTTTTACCCAAATTGGTGGATATTTGTAACGAGAAACATCCAGAATTAAAAACCTATCAGTTTGCTCATTATATGCTGCTAAAGGGGAAATATGCCCACCTATCTCTTGACCTATTTCTTTACGTAAATAGTTTACTAAAACAAAGTTTCGCGGTTGTTTTAAATTTTCTGCCGCTTGTTTGCGGAACTGCTCTAAACTAGTATCGGCAGCGTGGTAAACATTAACTTTAACGCCATAGCTGGCTAGTAATTTCCCTAACTGGTCTAAAGTCATACCTTGGCGAGACACCACTTCCGGAGTTAGCACTTTTTTTGTATTATCATTACTAAAAAAGTTTTCTTGCGTAAATACTCGATATGGCTTGTACTGTGGTGCTTCTGGTGCTGGAATTTGTAAACTATTCAGTACCATAACCATACTAGCAACACCACAATATGTCTGATTATTTTGAGTAATGAATTGTGTACTCAGGGGAAAGAAGTCTTCATTTGATTTACTCTGAAGTAATAATTTTTCACCTTCAGGCGTATTAAAACCTATTAAGTTAGAAGAAAGCGATAATGTTTGAGAAAGAACGCTTCCACTAGAGATACATAATCCAATAGTTAAAGCTTTAAAAAATGTTTTGCTTATTTTTCGCAACATAGCATTTATAAGTACTGTAAAATTTTCAAATCAGATCATATCAATAATCTCACGCCAAGATGATAAACAAGTATAAGATTTTAGGAGAAATGGTATAAAAATGCTTACTTTTACTAAACCTAAGCGAGTTACGCTGGCAATCTTTTCTTTCAGTGTCTTGCTTTACAGCCAAGTTGCCTCAGCTGCCTTAACTTTACCCTTACGCAGCAAAAAGGGAATGGTGGTTTCGGCCCATCCCTTAGCAAGTGAAGCGGGAATTTTGATGTTACGCAAAGGTGGTAATGCAGTGGATGCAGCTGTCGCTACAACCTTTGCAATTTCAGTAGTTGAGCCTTTTTCAGCCGGAATCGGCGGCGGCGGATTTTTGCTGATGCATTCTGAGAAAACTGGCGAGATGAAAGCGCTAGATTTCCGTGAACGCGCACCATTGAAAGCTACAAGAAATATGTATCTAGACGCCAAAGGAAAGGTGCGTCCCAATGCAAGTATTAATGGTTATTTGGCAGTAGGCACACCAGGAACGGTGGCGGGACTTTATGAACTGCATCGTCGCTATGGTAAGCTTCCTTGGCAAGAGGTAATCAAACCTGCGATCGCACTTGCTAATGGCTTTGTCCTCAGTCCTCAAATTACTTGGCGTTCGCTCCCAGAATACGAAAACCGCAAGGAAGCAATTCTCAACAATCCAGCAGCACGAGCAATTTTCACTCGCAATGGCGAGTTTTATCAACCAGGGGAGAAGCTGGTGCAGCGCGATTTGGCACGTACTTTAACAGAAATTGCCAAAAATCCCCAAAGTTTTTACACCGGCAGTATTGCTCGCGCGATCGCTTCTGATATGGTAAAAAATGGTGGTTTAATTACTCTAGAAGACCTCAAAGCCTATAAAGCAATCTGGCGCAATCCCGTTTGTGGAAACTTTCGTAAAGCTAAAATTTGCTCAATGCCACCACCATCATCAGGAGGCGTTCATCTATTGCAGATTTTAAATATTATTGGTGACACTGATTTGAAATCTTTGGGATGGCATCATCCCGACGCTATACATTTAATGGTCGAAGCAATGAAGATTGCTTACGCCGATCGCTCAGAATATTTAGGCGATCCTGATTTTGTCAAAGTTCCTGTGCAAGAACTGCTCAGTCCAGGTTACGCCAAAAAACGCCGTCAAGAAATTAATATGCAAGTGGCTAGACCTTCGACCGAGATCAAGCCAGGAGATTTGAATTCAAAATTCAAAATTCAAAATTCAAAATGTCTCTATCTCCCCTCATCCCCTTGTCCTCACTATGAATCTCCCCAAACCAGTCATCTTACAGTTGTGGATGAAGAACGCAACGCCGTAAGTCTGACTTTCACGATTAACCTTGGTTTTGGTGCTGGTGTCGTGACACCGGGGACTGGAATTGTCCTCAATAATGAGATGGATGACTTTGCTTCTGCGCCAGGAGTGCCTAATGCCTTTGGTTTGGTTGGTAACGATGCCAATGCGATCGCACCTCGTAAGACTCCTTTATCCAGCATGACTCCGACAATAGTCACAGAAAACGGTCATTTCCGCATGGCAGCAGGTGCGCCTGGTGGTAGCACTATCATCACCCAGGTTTTGCAAGTGATCCTAAATGTGCTGGAATATAACATGGATGTTGGTGCGGCTGTTTCTGTTCCACGCATACATCATCAATGGCTTCCAGATCAGTTGCGTGTGGAATCCTGGGGCTTAGATGCTCTCACTGTGGAAGACTTACGCCGTCGGGGACACAAAATAAAAGAAACTATTCCTTGGGGTAATGGTAATGCGATCGTCGTAACATCTGATGGAACTCTAGAAGGGGCCGCTGATCCTCGCGGTGAAGGTTCTCCCAGAGGTTTGTGAGCGAGTCAGAGACTAGAAAGACGCAGAGACACTAAAAATAATAAATGACCAATGACTAATGACTAATCACTATTGATTTTGGGCTGTTGACTCTACGTAGCTGCTGCTGCCAAACTCATTTGCCCGTGCGCTAGGTACTAGTGTCCAACCTGCTTTGAGAAGTTTTTGATAAGTTGCCCAACCTTTAGAACCACCTGGTATTTGATAATCTGGTACTGTAAAACCTCTAAAAGCTGTATAAGGACGCCAAGGTTGATTAGGTTCTGTCTGCAAATACAAAATTTTCTCTCCGTCGCCACCAGACTTAGGTAACCAGCACATTTGTCGATGCATTGCAAACTCCTTGTACTTTTAGCTAATAATGCATAATAGCAGAATATTGTCAAGCTATTTATCACCCTTCTGGGATACTTTTTTGTCTAACACTTTAGACAAAGCGTAATTAAGTTTTATCCATTACAGGATAATTACTTAATAAGTCATAGCTTGAAAGACATCTGCTAGAGGAACACGAAGATAAACAGCTTTGCCTCACCTTATTTATCGGGTGAGATTTTTCTAATGTATCCGCGTTTTTTGGGATTGTGTGTAACAATAACTACTATTTTCGCTGAAGTTCGCAATTAGACGATTTGTTTTTCTGATTAGATACATAAAGACTATTGCCAATTTCGGAAATTACTTATAAAACTAGATAAGTCGGCATAATAAAATCCGTGTATATTTAGTTTTGTCAAAACTTTGGAATAACCAATGCATAAGCTATTGGGTGATTTGACGTTTCGTCACATAGCTTGATTTTTTAACTCAGACTTACTTTATATCCACCCTCTCTCTTCGTCCTCTTTTTTTGGCGAAGGTATTGTCGATCACTAGTATATTCTTGAAGAAAATATTGGATTTAAGATGAAAACCATTGATAAATATATAATTCAAAAGCAAATTCAACTAGCTAAACACCCACTTTTCATGCAAATTACTAGAGAAAATTCTCTAGAGAATATAAAATTGTTGGCTCAATACTTGAGCTTTTGGGTTATGTCTTTTCAGGACATAATCCGAATAAACGAGATGCAAATTACTGATAGTAAAATCCGTAAAGTTGCTCATCATCATTTAGTCGAGGATATGGGGCATGAGCAATGGTTTTTAAGCGATCTTCAAGAGATGAAAGTTGAAGAACCTAATCTTAAACTGCTATATAGTCGGGATTATCTTTTTACCCGTGATGCTACATATTCCATAATATCGGAAGTTTTTCGAGCCAGTAGTGATATTGAAAGAGTTGCTCTAATAATGAGTCTTGAGTCTACAGGTCACATCTTTTTTGAGTACACTGCGAGTTTGGTGAAACGAGTTGGTTATTCTAGTAAACTCAAGTACTTCTCAATACATCATTTAGATGTGGAAAATAATCACGAAATTTTTGAGCAAGAAATGCAAAAATTTTTAAATAGTATTTATCTTTCTGAAGATGAAGAGAAAAGAATTTGCGAGATTGTTGACCGTGTGTACCAAGCTTTCACAATTATGTTTGATGGTTTTAAGCTGTTATTGGGCAAACGGAGCCAGGTTAAAGTTTTGGTAAGTTAATAGAGAGCGTAAACTATATATCAATATATATTTATAGTATTCCTAAATCATTCGTGAACAATAAAATCCCCGACTTCTTTGATAAGTCGGGTATCTGAGCCTCTTGATTTTTACAAATGATTTAGGATTGCTATAGTACAAAAACATCATATCAGTTCAGTGCCTAAGAGAAAGTTTGAAAAATACCTTTAGACATCTCCGAAAATGATTGTAGAGACGTTGCATTGCAACGTCTCTACAAGGGTTTCAGGTAATGCATAATTAATTTCTGGAGATGTCTTTTGATTAAACCGAAGACGGCGGTTGCGCCTAGCGCAACCGCCGTCTCCTAGTGTGCCCTTGCATTCAATAAGATATTAGTCTTTGATAACCCGTAACTTGGGTTATTACAAAGAGGGAGCATACAACTTATCGCCGACAATCTGGCGAATTGTCTCTACTAGTTGAGTGTATGCAAAGTCAGATAAAACTGGTTTTGCTCCTTGCAAGTTAATTGGTTGATCTAAATCAATCCAAGACTTGCAACCGCCGTATTTAGGCTGATAGGGAATTTCTTGTTGGGGTAGTTTATATGTCCGCAGGAGCAGAATATAAAGCGGCTGGCGTGGTTTCCATTTGAGGCGATCGCTAATAAAATGCTCGTTCCAAATATGAAAGGGAAGCAATGTATTGACAATAGACTCATCGCTAACTGGCAAAATATCTGTAATTTCAGCCCAACTACCGATAGGAACTGTCTCTGGATGCCAACCTGATGTAACTGGATAAACACGATCCGCGTACTCAGCTTTCAGCATGAAAGCTTGTTGATGTTCATAAGTAGGGTAAAGCAAAATTTGCTTGTGGGCAACTTGGAAATGTCCATTTCGTTCATGGATACCGCCTTTGCGGAGCAACATAATTGTTTTGCCACTTTCCAAGGCATTTATGGCGACTGCCCATTCTTTGAGAGCATGAAAAGTTGTAGTCAATTCCATCAGCATCTACTGTAACTCTGGTTTAATTTCAAGCTAAGACCGATAACGTGTGAAACTATCTAGGGGAATGAATTAGAAAGCAAGCAGTTATGGAAAAGCGTTTACTAGGTACTTCTAAAGTCCAAATCACACCCATCCTTATGGGAACTTGGCAAGCGGGTAAAAGAATGTGGGTGGGAGTTAAAGATGCAGACTCGATTAAAACGATCCGAGCCGCTTATGAAGCTGGTATCACCGCATGTTTCAAGGCGAAAACTTTGAACGTGCTCAACAGGCGCTACAACAACTGCGTCCGATAGCCCTTCTTCATAATTGTACACTTGCTCAGTTAGCTTTAGCGTGGTTAATTGCTCAACCCCAAACAAATGCTATTGCCGGGGCGCGTTATCCCGAACAAGCACAAGACAATGCATTAGCCGCCCAATTGGCAGAAATTGATGCAATTGGACGTATTGTTACCGACCATCTGGATAACAGCCCAATTATGTGGAATTGGTGACAATGCATTTTGGTTAGTCATGCTTATCTCCCCAAGATCCCCTCAACTCTCTTAAAAAGATAGTCGGGGATCAAATCTCTGGAGTTAAATTGCAAAATCTAACAAAATGTCAACTTTAGTAAACTAGGGGTTGCAACCCAGAAATTAAGTGATAAATTAAATAGTAGGACACCAAACAAAAAACCAAACTAAAAGGGTAAATGACTTAGTGTCCCCTGTCATCAACCCAAGCAAATTTCAGCATATCAAATGAAGTGGTAAAAAGCCGAATATAGAAGGCAAACCCAAATCCTAAAGCAGAAAAACGCAATAATGCTGAGTTTGTTCGTCGTTTAGTCAACCTTAGTTATTAAGTTTCAATTACTTAACTTAGTTTAACAATTTGAACCCTGTAAACTCGATAAAACCTGGTTAACCTCGACCAGGTTTTTGGCATTTTATCAAGAAAGGCAGAGGGCAGAAGGGAATTTTGATTCCAGCACTGAAGCTTTTGGTTAAAGTACTTGACTTATTTTACTTATAAAAATCAGCCCACTAAGTAGGCTGATTTTTTGCAATATCAACTCACATAAGATTGTGAGAGCTAGGGCGTGAGCAATGGATGCAAATGGTAACATTACCCTGGTAGCCTAAATACCTACAGTTAATCCTGTGCGTTCCTGGTTATTAGTTACCTCTGTCATGCTTATGGCTATAAAAACTAGGGTTTTTGGTGCGAATTCTGTAAAAGTTAAAAAGCAAAAGCAGCCAGGGAATTGGCAGAAAACCACACTTGCTCAGTTTTTAGGCTTGTCTTTGTACTTCCTAATAGCTCTGCTATGCATTCTTAGTTCACCCGTGCTGGCAAAAGTTTCTAGCTCAATTAATTTATCATCTCAACCACCAATTCACAATCTTACGTCGCTGGCTGTGGTCGCTGACCCAGCCTCATTAGTAGAGCAAGGCAAAGTTTTATACAATAACGGAAACTTTACCAAGGCGGTAGAAGTGTTACAACAGGCTGTCCAAGTATATAAGCAGCAAGGGGAGAGGATCAGACTGGCAGCAACACTGAGTAATCTTTCTTTAGCTTACCAACAACTCGGTGCATGGGATCAGGCACAGCAGGCAATTACAGAGAGCTTAAATTTGCTCAAAGTACAGGATGAAAACCAAAATCTGCAAATATTTGCCCAATCACTGGATATTCAAGGTCGTCTCCAACTGACAATGGGACAGGCGGAGGCGGCTTTAGCAACTTGGCAGCAGACAGAAAAAATTTACAGGCAAGCAAATAATCAAAACGGCGTGGTGCGATCGCTAATCAATCAAGCACAGGCGTGGCAAACCCAAGGATTTTACCCTCGCGCTCTCAAAACACTCGATCATGTTAGTCAGACTTTAAAATCTCAGCCAGACTCTATAGAAAAGACAGTGAGTTTGCGATCGCTCGGTGATGCGCTTTTAGTAGTGGGCGATTTGGAAAAGTCACATCAGGCGCTAGAAGAAAGTCTGACGATTGCTCGAAATCTGCAATCAAGCGTTGATATTGGGGCCAGTCTGTTCAGCTTGGGGAATAATGCTCTTAAACAACAAGACAAACCAAAGGCGATCGCTTATTATCAACAAACAGTTGCAGCATCTCCCTCACCCATTACAAAAGTCCAAGCGCAACTAAATTACTTAAGAATACTCATTGAAGATCAACGAGCCGCAGAGATTCAAGCTCTCTTGCCGTTGATTAAGTCCCAAATCGACCAACTCCCCCTCAGCCGTGCGAGTATTTACGCCCAAGTAAACTTTTCTCAAAGTCTAGCAAAAGTCAAAAGTGACATATTGCACGCATCCAGTCAGAATTACTACAAAGCATCCAGTAACCAAGACTCAGCAGTATTACTCGCCAGCGCCATCCAGCAATCCCGTAGTTTAGGGGACAAGCAAGCAGAAGCCTATGCACTAAAGAGTTTAGGGGGCTTGTACGAAGAAACCAAACAGTGGCCAGAAGCGCAAGAGCTTACCCGGCAAGGATTAGCGTTGGCACAGAGCAGCAATGCACCAGAAATTACCTATACCTTAGAGTGGCAATTAGGTAGATTGCTGTGGGCACAAAAAGATATTAATGGTGCGATCGCAGCTTATGATGCTGCTGTGGCCACTCTCCAGTCTCTTCGCAGAGATTTAGTAGCCAATAAAGACGTAGTAAACCAAGATGTACAATTCAACTTCCGGGACAGCGTGGAACCCGTCTACCGAGAGTCAGTAGAGTTACTGCTGAAATCCCAAGCAGGAAAATCACCAGATGAAAAAATATTAGAGAAAGCACGAGAGCGCATTGAAGCACTCCAAATAGCAGAATTGAACAATTTCTTCCAGCAAGCTTGCTTACAAGGTCAGAGAGTATCCCTCGATCAAGTGGTAGATAAAGATAATCCCACGGCTGCTATTCTTTATCCGATTATTCTTCCTGACGAACTCCAGGTAATTGTCAAAATTCCCAAACAACCCCTACAAAACTACAGTAACAAGATATCCCAAGCAGATGTAGAGAAACTGTTAGTAGAACTGCGAAAAAATCTTGTCAATCCCACCGCTACCAACGCAGTTCAAACCCAAGCACACCTAGTTTACGACTGGCTGCTCAAACCCATTGAGTCACAATTGCAAAAAAGTGGGGTAAATACCTTAGTGTTTGTTTTGGATGGCGCGTTACGCAATTTACCAATGGCGGCTCTCTATGATGGTAAGCAATATTTAGTAGAGAAATATGCAATTGCTCTGAGCGTGGGTCTGCAAATCTTCGACCCTAAACCGCTAGTACAACAGCAATTAAGGGCGCTAACCGCAGGACTGACTCAGCCGCCACCAGGTTTTTCTAAGTTTGCACCGTTGCTTGCGATCAAATCTGAATTCGACGGCATTATTAAAGCAGGAGTCTCGACCACTAGCCTAATAGATAGAGATTTTAAGAAAAAGAATTTAGAGAGTGAAATTGCTGATACTTCATTCAATATAGTGCATTTAGCAACCCACGGTCAGTTTAGTTCCCGCCTTGAAGACACTTTTATTTTAGATTTCGATGGTCAGATCAACGTCAAAGATTTTGATACTCTCTTCCGCAGTCAGGGTAAAACCATAGTAGAGTTATTAGTTTTGAGTGCTTGCCAGACAGCAACAGGAGACAAACGTGCAGCACTGGGTCTTGCAGGAGCAGCTGTACGAGCTGGGGCACGCAGTACTATAGCATCCCTGTGGCAAATCGACGATCGCTCCACAGCAATGTTTGTTAGTGCCTTCTATCGAGAACTCAAGAAGGGCAAAACTAGCAAAGCCGAAGCTGTTCACCGGGCCCAGCTAGAACTGCTGAAACATCCTAACTACAAAGCACCAAGCTTTTGGTCTGCTTATGTGTTGATTGGGAATTGGTTGTAATTTGGAGATAAACTAGATGAGCCGTTTTTTTGTCGCCCTTTTACCACCACAAGACATTCAAGACTACGCCAACCAGATTAAGCAATACTTCGCTGATCGCTATGCTAGTAGCGGAGCGCTAAAATCTCCGCCTCATATTACCCTGCAACCACCCTTTGAATGGGCAGATGATAACTTGCCACTGCTAGAAGCATCCTTGAAGGAATTTGCTAGTAGACAACAGCCAGTAGCTATTACCCTCAAGGGATTTGATGCCTTTGCGCCTCGTGTCATATACATTAATGTAGTCATAAGTCAAGAACTTTTAACTTTGCAAGCAGATTTAATGGCTTATGTAGAAAGCAACTTGGGAATCGTTGACAAGGTTTCTAAAACTCGCCCTTTTGCTCCCCATATAACGGTTGCATTTCGAGATTTAACAAAGCAAAACTTTAGAGTTGCTTGGCCAGAATTTGAAAAGCGTCAGTTGCATTTTGAGTTTACTGCCGACAAATTAACATTACTGCTTCACGACGGTAAGCGGTGGAATATTGAATCAGAGTTTGGTTTTCTGAGCAATGAATAACGTTTAAAGTGTATGGTTACATTACTTTTACTTTAGCTTTGCCTGGGAGTCATAGCCATCACCGCGTTAACCATAAGCTTTGGCAAATCTCCCAAAGTTGGTAAAATGTCTTCTGCGGAGCAAACCAGTGGCAGATCATCTCCAAGCCATACCCAAATCTGTTGACGAGTTATATCTATTAGCCAAGCTAATTGCGTTCCGTTGCTAAGACAGTGGAGAATTTTGTTTTGCAAGTCTAGGGTGCTTTGGTCAGGAGAGCGAATTTCAATTAACCAGTCAGGCGCTCCCTCTAGAGGGCCATCTTTATCGCCAAGGCGATCGCAAGCAATAACGGAAATATCCGGTACTGGAGAGTAGGGAGGTACAATACAACGCAGTTCTTGCACGGCTTCAAACCGCTCAGTATGACTATTTATGTAATTCACTAAATTGCGTTGTAGGCGCGAGTGAAAAAGGGTTGGCATTGGTTTTTCCAGTGCTTGCCCGTTAATTAACTCCCATGCGGGCGAAGCCTCAATGTTAGGTTGAGAGAGAAACTCGGCTAAAGGGATCTTTGCAACTGACTTCATTTTGAACACTTATGAGAGCATAGATTCTTGCCGCACTTTAATATTAAACTAGTTTCAACTTAGTAATATATCGCACTACTATCAAGTTTAAGACTTCAGCTATATATGCTTTCCCACTAATTCTCCAAGTGCGATCGCGCTACTTAAACTACTAAAATGACGATTTTACGGCGTTATTGCTGCGTAATTTTGTCTGGAGTATTGTCGTTATAATGGCATGTAATATATGCGATCGCTATTTAGAAACAACCCGAAGCGATCGCCCATCAAAGTTAAACGTTTCAAAGAGTTGCACCTTGGGTCACGCATCGCTTAAAGTTTGGAACACCTTGTAAACAAACATGTTAGATTTATTTATTTATACTTACGTAATTTTTGTCAACCAAGATACATTAAATGGTAGTTTAGTACCAAAGGAACCAAAAAGTATGGCTGTTAGTAGTCCTGAAGTCATCCGTCATATATTGATTGGGCTGGGATATTTAGCTCCTGAAATAGACCCTAAACCGGATCTGACTAAATTTGCTCCCTGGAAGCTCAATAACAACTCTTTGACCGATGATCCTACTGAAGAAGCGATTAAAAAGTTTCAGAAACAGTATCCACAAAAACTTGAGGTTAATGGTAACGCTGATGCCCAAACTCGAAGTGTAATGGAAGAAATAGTCATCGGACTTCAAAATAGATTGAAGTTTCACGGTTTTGCAACCAATGCCGAAATTCCTCCAGACAGGCCTTTTTATGGGCCAGCCACTTATACAGCAGTCAAGAAATTTCAGAAATCTCAGGGTTTCACTGAAAATGGCATTGCCACTATTGAACAGCGTCAAATTTTACAGCAATCTACTCTTACAAACAAGCCGCAGTCGCAGCCACAGTCACAGATTAAGCTGATAGATTTATTGGCTCAATTCAAAAAGAATCCTAAAAATCCTTCTTACAGTACAGCCCTAAATAACTTACAACAAAATCTACCCAAAGACGTTTTGCACAAAGTTACTAACAAATGGAGGGGGACAAACGATCAAAATCCTGAGATTGTCAAGCTGACGAATCTATTCACTTATTATGATGACAACAATCAAAACCATCGTGATGCACTAAATCACTTACAAAGTCAGATCACCCCAGCTATCTATAAAGAATTTATTAATCTCTGGAATAAGAAGTAAACTAACCGTAAAAATCATGTCCCGCCTGGAATTAAAGTTCTAGGCGGGTGAGTCAAGCCTTCAGTTAAGCTATTCAAACTGTTCACGCCTCGACGAAGTGAAGCAGCATTTATTTTCTTAAACAGTCGATAATGTAAATAAATGTAATAAAATCCTCAAGCAGGACAAAAGCATCTATGCGTGTAATTTTAATGACCGGTAAAGGCGGCGTGGGCAAAACTTCCGTTGCTGCTGCAACTGGACTGCGTTGTGCTGAACTAGGCTATCAGACATTGGTTTTAAGTACAGACCCCGCGCATTCGCTGGCAGACAGTTTTGACATAGAACTGGGACATGCACCCCAAAAAATTCGCCCAAATCTGTGGGGTGCAGAATTGGATGCTCTGCAAGAACTTGAGGGAAACTGGGGTGCGGTGAAACGTTACATTACCCAAGTTTTACAGGCAAGGGGTTTAGACGGCATACAGGCAGAAGAATTGGCAATTTTACCAGGTATGGATGAGATTTTTGGCTTGGTAAGGATGAAACGTCATTACGATGAAGGTGAGTTTGATGTTTTAATTATCGACTCAGCCCCCACGGGTACTGCACTACGCTTGCTGAGTTTACCTGAAGTTGGTGGCTGGTATATGCGCCGTTTTTACAAACCATTCCAAAACATCTCGGTAGCACTTCGCCCTCTGGTTGAACCTCTTTTTAGACCAATTGCTGGTTTTTCGTTACCAGATAAAGAGGTGATGGATGCACCTTATGAGTTTTATGAACAAATTGAAGCTCTGGAAAAAGTATTAACAGACAATACTCAAACTTCAGTGCGTTTGGTAACTAATCCCGAAAAAATGGTGATTAAAGAGTCTTTGCGTGCCCATGCTTATCTAAGTTTGTATAATGTGGCAACAGATTTAATTGTGGCTAATCGAATTATTCCCCGCGAAGTCCAAGACCCATTTTTCCAACGTTGGAAGGAAAGTCAGGAGCAATATCGCCAGGAGATTCATGATAATTTCCACCCTCTACCAGTGAAAGAAGTTCCACTATTTTCCGAGGAAATGTGTGGTTTAGCTGCCTTAGAACGCCTGAAAGAAACTCTTTATAAAGATGAAGATCCAACTCAGGTTTATTACAAAGAAACGACTATGAGAGTCGTACAAGAGCAAAACCAATACAGCTTAGAAATTTATTTACCTGGGATTCCGAAAAACCAAGTTCAACTAAGTAAAAATGGAGACGAATTAAACATTACTATTGGCAACCACCGTCGTAACTTAGTTTTACCGCAAGCCTTAGCAGCACTACAGCCAGGAGGGGCAAAGATGGAAGACGACTATCTTAAAATTCGCTTTGCTGACAATATAAAAGTTTAATGTTGCTACGGCAATGTTTGACAAAAAGTCAAGAATAAGAAGTAAGATTTTTTTGTTGTAGCTAATACAGACGCCATTTTTTAGCGTCTGTTTCTATGATGTGTGGTTGAATTTATATAAAAGGTAAATAAATATTTTTATTAATCATTTGCCCGTAGTTTTACTGAAGACAAATTGATTAAACAAATTTCAAAATGGCTTTAGATTTAATTATGTCACTTTGCAAATTATTAATTGATTTTGCTATAAGCAATGACCTCCAACCCTGAACCAGATTTACCCTTATGTCGTCATGAAGAAAGTTTACTACGCCGCATTACAAACCGTATCCGGCGAAGCTTAGAGTTTGAAGAAATTATCACAGTGACGACGGCAGAAGTGCGATCGCTCCTAAAAACTGACCGAGTGATGATTTACAAATTTCATGCCGATGGCAGTGGTCAGGTTATTGCTGAGTCAATTTATAACAATCGCTTGCCATCGCTACTGGGGCTAAATTTCCCTGCTGATGATATTCCACCCACTGCTCGTGAACTATTTATTAAATCACGGGTGCGTTCTGTTGTTAATGTTGATACTCAAAAGATTGGTCAAAGTCCCCTCCATGACTTGGAAAATGGAGAAACTATATCAGAGGAGATCCGTTACCGCCCTGTAGACCCATGTCATCTTGAATATTTGACGGCAATGGGGGTAAAGTCTTCTGTAGTAGCGCCCATTATCTATCAAGATCAACTTTGGGGGCTATTAGTGTCTCATAATTCCCAAGCGCGTTTGATTTCAGAATATGAACTAGAAGCAGTACAGATGGTAGTCGAGCAGCTCTCAGTGGCGATCGCTCAAAGTATGCTGCTCACTCAAGTCCGCAAAACAGGGGAACGGGAAGCGATCATTAACCGCATTGCTACTTTACTACATTCATTACCGACAATTGTATTACAACCAGCCCTAGAAGCGGCTGTTGCTGCCTTTAATGGCGTTGGTGGCAGGCTTTGCATTAGAAATGCAGCTTTTGATTCCCATAATGGCAACATGAGCAGCTTAACAGAATGTTTAATACCAGGAAATACTTGTGCCAAGCTTTATATCTGTGGACAACAGCCTGTGATGCCAGAACAAACCATATATCCATTGATAGAGCAGTATAGCGTCTGGCAGGAACACTACAAGTCTGGGATATACGATACTTGGGCGATTTCAGATATATATCAAACTCCTAGCTTGCGAAGTTTGCAACCCGCTTTTCAAGCAACTAAAATTCGTAGCATGTTGATGATCCCACTTCAGTATCGTCAGCAATTGCTGGGCTATTTAAGTATTTTCCGTAACGAAATAGATACAGAAACGTTATGGGCGGGGCAGTATGACAGCGACCAAAGGCAGATTTACCCCCGTTTATCGTTTGAGGTTTGGCGCGAATCTAAAAAAGCACAAGCTCAAAAATGGACAGTCGAAGAAATTGATCTAGCTACAGACATCGGTAAACATTTTGCTTCAGCAATTCAGCAGTATGAACTATACCAACAAGTCCAAACCTTTAATGAAAATTTAGAAAAACAAGTTAAAAGACGCACAGTTGAGTTACAACGGACATCTGAGCAAGAACAGGCTGTTTTTAGAGTTATTGCTGAGATTCGGGAATCTCTTGACACAGATACGATTTTTCAGACAACTACTAAAGAAGTTTGTCAATTAATCAAAGCCGATCGCGTTTCAGTTTATCGTTTTGATTCTAATTGGGGTGGTGAATTTGTCGGGGATTTTGAGGCTGCTAGTCCTTACTGGTCGAATGAGTCTGAACTAGGTGTTAATACAGTTTGGAATGATACCTACTTACAAGATACACAGGGAGGACGCTACCGCAACAATGAAACATTTGCAGTCGATGACATCTACAAGATGGGGTTTAATCAGTGTCATATCGATAATTTAGAACAGTTTCAAATTCACGCTTTTGTGCTTGCTCCGATTTTTGTTGGGCAAAAACTTTGGGGTTTGTTAGCAACTTATCAACACACTGGGCCTCGGCAATGGAAAGCCTCTGAAGTTAACTTTCTTAGTCAAATTGCTGGTCAAATGGGCGTAGCACTCCAGCAAGCTAATTTACTTACTCAGACACGAGAACAGACGTTAATTTTGCAACAAGCAGCAGAACAACAACGAGTATTGTTTGAAGTTGTTGCCAAAGTTAGGGAATCTCTTGATCTAGATGCAATTTTTCAGACAACTACCCAAGAAATCTGCAAATCACTACAAGCAGATCGAGTTGCAGTTTACCGCTTTCATGATGATTGGAGTGGTGAATATATCGCCGAGTTTGTGAGTGATGGCTGGGTAAAGTTAGTAAATGATAATATCAATACAGTTTGGCAAGATAGCTATTTACAGGAAACCCAAGGTGGGCGATATCGTCACAATGAAACCTTTGCAGTTGATGACATCTATCAAGCAGGTCATTCTGAGTGCCACATTGCGGCTTTGGAGCAATTACAGGCAAGAGCCTATGCGATCGCACCTATATTTATCGGGCAACAGCTATGGGGCTTACTAGCAGCTTACCAGAACTCTGCACCCCGCCATTGGGAAGCTTCGGAAATTAAGTTTATCACTCAAATTGCCAATCAGCTTGGGGTTGCACTTCAACAAGCGCAATTGCATAATCAAACTAAAGAGCAGACCGAAAAGCTGACTCAAGCTCTGCATGATTTAAAGCAAACTCAAACCCAACTGATCCAAACTGAGAAAATGTCCTCACTGGGTCAACTAGTAGCTGGTATTGCTCACGAAATTAATAACCCGGTAAACTTCATCTATGGCAACATTAATCATGTCAACGATTATGCCGAAGATTTACTCAGTATACTAAACCTCTATTTGCAAAGTACCCCTAATCCCAGTCTTGAGATACGCGATCGCGCCTTCGAGGTAGACTTAGAATTTCTGATCGAAGATTTGCCCAAAACTCTATCTTCCATGAAAATTGGAATTGATCGCATCCGGCAAATTGTCTTGAGTTTACGAAATTTCTCTCGCCTTGACCAGGCGGAAATGAAGCCAGTTAATATTCACGACGGCATTGATAGCACCTTGCTAATTTTACAGCATCGCTTGAAAGCAAAACCAGAAAGTCCAGCGATTAAATTAGTCAAAGAGTACAGCGATCTGCCCTTAGTAGAGTGCTATGCTGGGCCACTGAATCAGGTATTTATGAATGTTTTAAGCAATGCGATCGATGCCCTAGAAGATTACAGAGAATCTCAATCAAATCCTGATACCAGTCAAATTACTATTCGGACTGCTCTTGGAGAGCTTGAAGACAATGTTAAGAGCGTAGTAATTCGCATAATAGACAATGGCCCAGGAATACCGGAAGCCCTAAAAGCAAGAATTTGCGACCCATTTTTCACTACTAAGCCAGTGGGGAAAGGCACTGGCTTGGGGTTGTCAATAAGTTATCAGATTGTCGTAGATAAACACGGTGGTGTGTTTAAATGTGATTCTCAGCCAGGGTTAGGTACAGAATTTTGGATTGAAATTCCGATTAAACAAATCACCAAATCGTAGAAACAAAAAATTTTGTATTTTTTAGGGGCATAAAAGTTTTATTTAGAGACTTAACGGAAAAAGTCAGGTAATTATTTCTAGGACTTACGCATCAAGTACGAAATGTAGGAGCAATTCATGAATTGCCCCTACGGTAAATCAAGGCTTTCACTGCCCGGTTTTTAGCGGTGAAGACACTGATACTTATCCAGCCCAGCGATTATGAGCTAAAATTTTATAAATTTATTTTTAAAATATCAAGTCCAATCTAAAAAAAACTGAAATTTCAGCAAATTTATCACAAAAATAAATACAAAAATTGCACTATTTATGTCTCTTTGTCACTTAAAAAAATATTGCAATTACCAAATTAATCTGAAATTATGGCTATGGAATTATTTTAGTCGTCTAAACCAATACCGTTCAGTTAAGCCCAAAATCCTCTGTAGAGACTCGAAATTTCGCGTCTCTACATGCTGAAATCAATACCAAAAATCCTTAACTGAACCGTATTGTCATCTAAATTATATTAGGAGATTGAAAAATGGCTACGATTACAATTTCAGACCTCTCTCAAGAATTACAAGACAACTCACTCTTAAGTGAACTTTCCCCAGAAGAAATTGCTGCTATTAGTGGAAGTGGTTTGTTAGGGCGGATTGTTGGAGGGGTTGTCGGTGGAGTTATAGGATTTTTTACAGGTGGCCCTGGTGGTATTCTTCCAGGTGCTTTAGCTGGCGCCAAGGTAGGAGATTACATCGAAGATGGAAACACTTCACATGCTTCTGGAGGAGGCGGTGGTGGTCGTAGTGGTCACGCTACCTATGCGATGATGTAGATAAGTATTAATCTGACTTTTCACGGGAAGTCCTCAAGTCTAAAAAAAGCGTGGTTTTTTTCACAGCCTAATTATCAATAGCTTTGAATTAATGAAAATAGCTAAGGAAAAATCAGAGTTTAGTAAACCGCTAAAATGAGCTTTTCCACATACCGTGAAAAGTCAATGAAGAGGACAAAAGGCAGGGGACAGGAGGACGGGAAGTCGTAGTGAAGTCCAGAAATTGGATAATTTATTTTTTGGAGTTCCCTAACCGTTGGCGAATAAAATAGGAGAATCAAGAATTTTCAACTGGATCAATAGTATAATCAACAGTGTATAAGCTGTTGAAGAAATTAGACCTGTGACTAATTCTTTTTTCAGATTATGCTCTTGAGGTTCTTTTTGAAAAATGTCTTTAGAACCGAATTGCATTAAGAGAATTCCTACAATATTAGAGAGCCAGTATCCTATAATTGAACAAGGCAGAAGTAATTTTGGGGAAAGTAAACTACATGCATACCCAAAACCATAAGCTATTGGCACATTAAATAGTAGGTCATTCCACCAACATAGTGGTGACAATAAATATCCCAGTACTAAAAAGAACCCACCTCTGAGTTTTTTGAAAATGTCTTTTTTGAACTCTTTTGGAGTTGACTGTTGTGAGTCCTCCAGAGTTGTGTCTCTTGCTAAATTCAACTCTTGGCTGACGTTTTGGACGCTTTCCATAAAAACCCACTATTCTCATCGACTTAGTGTAGTTTAATATATAAACTAAACCAAAGTCTAGTACAGAAGTGATGAATTTTTGGCTTTTTGATGCTGAAAGTTTTACCACTAGATAGTTTCAGTTAAATAGAAGTTTAACTCAGATGCTATTGTGCGGTGATTTATACCAGACATGCATGAGTGTGTAGCCTGTCGTAGACATCGCATCTCGTAAAATCTGAGTTTTTTCTATGATATCTAAGCTAAATAGAAGGATTTAAAGCCAATTGGGACACTCACTGCAAGTTCTCGCTCAATAGGTTTCAAAATCAAACTATATCCTTTTAAATCATAGCATACGATGAAATCCAGCACCGATACTGCAACAACCAAAGCCTGCTTAGACTGGGGTAAGTCGATGTTGAGTAGCATAATTTTTATTTTGCATATAGCTGGAGCAGAAATTTGAATTAATAATAGTTACAATAAAATTAATGAGGCATCTTAATATAAAAATGACAGATTTAACTCCAAATAGCACATTTTTAATAGCAGGAATTGTTTTTATAACGATTGCCGTCATCGGGCAATCTAAACTAGGTTTTATTGAAATTAATCCCGGTTGTTTTGGCAGATTTTTGGCTCTATTGATTGGGATTTCGAGCCTATTATATGCTTTAGGATTTTTCAATATTTCAACAGTCAACTTTGACTTCTTAAAAACTTCTCTGCTAGAACAAATTAAACAGAGTATAAATTCAATAAATGACCTTTTACAAGGCTCGTAACAGTTTTACGAAATTAACTTTTTGTAAGGGTAAAATCAAATTTTTACCCCTTTTTTAATATTTCTAGTAATACGCTCCTACAAGACTGTAAATCAAACTAGTCATTACTAATAAAGTAACAATCATATAAATAAATTCTCGCTGGAATAAAAAAGTTAATAGGGAAATAAAAACACGCACAACTGGAGTAGCAATTAATAGTAACAGTCCGAGTTGAATAATGGCGCTATCGCTACCTGATAAAACTGCTTTTACTACACCTGCTGGTGAGCGAAATTCCGATGGTTCTCCCCGAAAAAAGTGATATCCAGCAGGTTCAGCACCATGATGAATCAAGTAGAGTATACCGCCCAGCAAAACGACAGCACTAGCTATCAAAACGCCATATTTCATCAGGTTACTGAGCAAATATTCCAATTGCTGCTCACTTGATGTTTTTGTCAAATTCTTGTTAACATCAATCTCACAGCTATTAGGCAATTGTGCTACTGTCTTACTAGACTGTTCTAATTGCTCGATATTAGAGTCTATATCTTTATGCGGTAAAGTTATTGTAACCACTTCAATATCAGGTTGTGCTAGGAATGTCCAGCGAAAGGTATTATTAAATTTATACATTTTATAGCCCCCCTATTAAACTGTTGTAGACCATTTTCAAAGCCATTACCACTAGCACAACACTGAAGATAATTCTCAAAATTTGCGTTTTAGCGCCTGTAAGGACTCGTGCGCCCAAGAAAGCACCAGGTAATACCCCCAACATTACCGGCATGGATAATCCTGGATCGATATAGCCGCGTGCTAGGTAAACTCCAGCTGATGCTGCTGCTGTCACGCCGATCATAAAATTGCTAGTGGTAGTAGAAACTTTAAAGGGTAGCCGCATGGTTTGATCCATCGCTAATACTTTAAATCCCCCGGAACCAATACCAAGCAATCCAGAAAGCACCCCAGCTACTAACATCACACCAAATCCCATTGGTACTGAATGGACTTGATAAGACATTACTCCATCAGGAGTTGGATAAGTACCATTCAGTTTCAAATAATTTGCTATGGGATCTGCTACTTCATCTTCAATATGTTCAATTCTGGGACGTTGTGAAAGGTATGCTGAATAAATGAGGACGATCGCTAGTACAATAGTTAGGGCTTTCACAGAAACAAAAGTAGCGATCATTGCTCCTGCGATCGCACCAATGGTTGTAGCTACTTCTAAAAACATTCCCAATCGCAAATTGGTATAGCCTTTTTTAATATAGGTAGACGCTGCACCCAAAGAAGTTGCAATTACAGATACTAGTGAAGCACCAACGGCATAGCGAATATCAACGCCAAATACCGAAGTTAATAAGGGAACAATTACTACTCCACCTCCTAACCCAGTTAGCGCCCCTAACAAGCCAGCGCTAAATGAACCAATCCAAATTAATAATGAAAACTCTAAAATAGTCAAATTTACTTCCTCTTTTTTTTACATGTATATCAAGATGCCAATATATTTTTTGTATCATTGAAAACTTAATTGTCAAGTTGACTACTGGCTTACAAAAGATTGCGCCAGTATTTCCGAGAAAGAAAGACAATGTAATTTTGTAATTAAAGTTACTAATGGAAGTAACTTAGTTTGGAAGCCAAACCTAGATATTGGGGTGATTTAATTCAATCAACCTGGTACTAATCCCTCTTGCAAGAGATTGTAGACGCATGAGTAATTAATGCATCTACTAAAAAAAGCAGGGCTATTTTATTCTCATCTAGCCCGCCTTAGAATAGACATCTCCAGAAATTAAATATGCGTTATCTAGAACCCTTGTAGAGACGTAGCAATTATACGTCTCTACATTCTTTTTTGGAGATGTTTAATGAATTTTGAGTCTAATAGCGAAAGTCGTCTAAAGACGACTAAGAAAAATTTATAGTTTGATTTTTGCCTGTGTCTGTGCGTCAGCCTAAACAATAAGCCTTTATTACTCCTTAGTTATCAACTCTCTTTCTTCAGGGAGTAAAGTAGTTTCATCCTTAGGGCGATCGCCATCTACCGATTTAGCTATAGTTCTATAGGGTTTGATAATTAGACTGACGCCAATTGTCCAACCTAATGCAACCATCAAACCCGCGAGAACGTCACTGGGAAAATGTACCCCCAGATAGAGACGACACCATCCAATAGCTATTACATATAAGCTCCCAAAGATGAGAACCAACCAGCGCCGAGAACTATCCCAAGTTAAAAATAGCAAAATTGCTACTAGAGTTATACTTGTCATAGCATGACCACTGGGAAAGGCAAAACTAGACTCAGGCGCAATCGACTGCCACAATTGTGGACGCACTCGATGCATTAATTCCTTTGCTGTGCGGTTGATGATCATACTTCCCACTGAGGCGGTGAGTAAATAAGCTAGCGATCGCCAGCGTTTTTGAAGTAATAATATGAGTGCGATCGCACCTAAAATTGGTACCGCCGTCCAAGGATCTCCAATTTTCGCTAGCGTCACGGCTAAAACATCAAGCTGTGGGTTTGCTGTAGAATGAACTGCTAACAAAATAGGCACATCCCACGGGAAGCCAGCTTTATTTTCCCATATCTTCACTGTCAGAATTTCAAAAACCTGAAAAGGTAAGTATACTCCTATCAAGAGGAGTAAGAGCGATCGCCAACGGGCAATCAACAGGTTTTTGAGAAAAGAAAGAGGCGAATGACTCTCTTTATCGGCTGTTTTCACTTTTTTCATATTAAGTTATTGTAATTAATTAAGGTAGAAGTTGTTTCTCAATGTCATCTATCACTAGATAGTTTTAGTTCCTTTTACTCATGATCAACAAACAGATGTCCTGCTTCGGCTTGTTGATAGTTTTGCTGAAAATTGAGTTGATTGTTTGCATTATCTGGTAATGAAAGTTTAACAATTTCATAGTCTTTATCTTGAGTGGTTTTTGTTCGGTAGTTTTGCCATTCTGAATAACATGGATAAGCTTCGGTCGGGCTGATATACCATCTGCTAATATCATCGAGTCCGGTAAAAACATTAATCAAGATAAAAATATCAATTAAAATAATGACAATCAAACTTACTTTATTCAGTGGTTCGTTGTTGATTGTCCTTGAGTTACTAAAAAGTTGGTTCAAAATTCGGCGGATTCTAGCAAACATATTGTATTTTGAATAAATGAAAGGCTTTTCGATCTGTACGGAGTTTCTTCAGAATCAAATATTAGTCCTATAAAAGATAGTGTAAGTTACCGCCAAAAGTACGACATCGAGACTTACTAATTAAGCTGTTCTGCAAATAACCTTGTATAATCAGGGCGCTCATATTAACCACCCCACAAGAATTTAATTTAATTCGACTATGCAATTTAGATGTTTTTAGTTTAACTACGAAAACATCCAAAAAATCACTGATGCTACAGAGGTAAAATTTTTACAAAATATAAGATGATAACTACTTAATTTTAATAAGTATGGGATTGATTGTGGTGGTTGTGATCATCAGCTTATCACTTGTCTTAATCAAACTGTGGTCATCTCAACCACGGGGCAAGGGTTCTAAGCCATACTTCAGTGACCCGAAAAACAGAAAATTGCAAAAACGTTTACTTATTTTACTTAATGGTGATGCGACAACAGCCGAACGATTGCTCAAACAGCAACGCCAGAGGCATCAGGGTGAATCGGATGAATGGTATTTAGAGAAAGTGATTTATGATTTGGAACGCGATCGCCGTTACTAAAACTCAATCATCCAAGGGCGATCTTTGAATACGTTGTGGGGACGCACATCTGTGCGCCCCTAGTGAAAACTATTTAGCAGCGAAGTAAGCTTCTAATGCTTCAGAACCACCAATTAATTTACCATCGATAAATACTTGCGGAACTGTTGTTGCACCTGTAACCGCTCGTAAGGAACGTGTGGTGATATCTTTACCCAAGGTAATTTCCTCGTAGTTGATACCATGTTCCTTAAGCATCTCTTTGGCACGCGCACAGAAGGGACAACCGACTTTGGCAAACAGAGAAACGAGTTCGGGCTTCACTGCTTGGGGATTGATATATCTGAGCATTGTCTCAGCATCGGATACCTTAAAGGGATCTCCTGGCTCGTCTGGCTCAATAAACATTTGGTTAATTACACCATCTTTTACCAGCATCGAGTAGCGCCACGATCGCTTCCCAAATCCCAAATCTGATTTGTCTACCAGCATACCCATGCCTTCAGTAAATTCACCATTACCATCGGGAATTAGTTTGATATTTTCTGCTTCTTGAACTTTTGCCCATTCGTTCATCACAAAGGGATCATTGACAGAAATACAGATAATGTCATCGACACCATTTTCTTTGAAAACCCCAGCCAATTCGTTATAACCAGGGAGATGAGTCGATGAACAAGTTGGAGTATAAGCACCCGGTAAGGAGAAGACAACCACTGTCTTATTAGCAAATAATTGATCGGTTGTCACATCCACCCACTCATTGTTTACACGAGTATGAAAAGTGACATTAGGAACTCTTTCTCCTCGGCGATTGGTGAACATAATTTTGCTTGCCTTTAGTAATCAATTCCAGTCATAACCTATCATGGGAAGACTGGTATGATGTAACTATCAATCAGCTAAAAAACTTCATTAATAAAACAGAATTCAGGATTCAGAATTCAGAAGTCAGAATCCTCTATCCATGTTCGCGCAGCGTCCCGCTCTTAAGGATGGAGTAATAACCGGAAGAATATTTGAATTTTGTTGTGCTATGAGGGGCAAGGTTTTAAACCAATATTCATTACCCAGTCGGACTCCACCAATTCACGCTGAATTCTGACTCTTGGGTTCTGAATTTTCCTTGATAAAGGTCGCGATCGCTGCTATAAATTCAGTAGTTGATTCATAGGGTAAAACATTGCGCCCATTTATTTTTATACCTCGACCTTGAGGCAAACATGCGAGATAATGAGTTAAGCGTTCGTCTGGCGTTTCTTTTTTACCTTTTTGACTAATACTCGATGCAGTCTCGCCAACAACTACTAATGTTGGTTGCTCAATAGAGGCGATAGAATTAGTATAATCCTGTCGCCAAAACCCTGCGAGAAAAGAAAACACTGCATGACGACTAGCAGGATCTTCTGCACCTGCAAGCAATGTGTTTAACCACTCAGCATCCACAGCATTATCAGAAGCAAAAAGTTGACGAGTTGAGAAAGAATGTAAAAATTTTCGGGTGCGTGCATAGCGATAAAAAGCATTACCAAAAGGAGAATCTAATAGATTCCAAGCAAATTTTTGCCGCCATTCTGGTGATTTATTTGTGATCAAAGCCCACGTTGGAGGCCCAGAGAGTACAAGTTTGGCAATTAAGTTTGATTGCTTTTGGACTAATGCGATTGCTACTGGTAATAAAGCGCCTTGTACTACTACAATGACAGGTTTTTGCACTACTGTTTGTAAAAAGTACTGCAACTGTTCTGCCCAATCACTAGGAGTGTAAGCAAGATGAGGCATATCACTTTCGCCACACCCTAGTAAATCAGGGTTATAAATTGAATTACGCTGACCTGAATTATACCATTCTCGACAGAATCGCTGCCAAAATTGCCGCGACAATCCAACGCCAATAGGATGAATTAATAGTAAGGGAATACCCTCCGGTGTTGTGTTAGTTGGTTGATGAACTTCGTAGGCGCAACGATAATTCCGCCAACTGTAAAACTGGCTAGGAGATGCTGTCAGATTGGTTGTGTTAGTTACAGCAGATGGTTGCATAATTCCTAGTTTTTAATAGTTGCTAAAAAATTATCTGTGGATGAATTAGCTGGTATCCAGCTTCTTTCAGCTTTTCATTCGATACCCAAGCATTATATGGGCGGGTACTCTTAATAGAAGTATCCCATATAACTTTGGGTAAATTATGTTTTTCAAATAGGCCATCTAGCAAGTCTTGACTGGTGAGATGTGCATCATCTACCAGATTATAAATCCCTTGTAAACGACGGTAACGGGCAAATTCTATCGCACCAACAATATCATCCAGGTGAATCCAATTTGTGATATCTTCGCCGCCGGGACGAGTTGTACCAGAATATCTGCTAAATATTTTCACCAGTTCTCTACCAGGGCCATAAATTCCTCCTAAGCGAAAGATACAAACGCGGAGATTTTCGCTAGATGCTGATAGCAGGACATCCTCTGTTTTTCGGAGAATTTGTGCATTTAAATTAGCGGGTGCAAGCGGTGTTTCTTCATCTACCCAAACACCGTTTCTGTCACCATATACGGCATAACTACCTGTGTATACTAATTGTTTTACACTCGGAATCTGCTGTAAGGATGAAACTAAAGTTTGGGCAGTTTGTAGATAAGTTTCTTCATAAACTTCTGTACCTTTTGCACCAACGCTCAAAAGTACAACATCTTGATTGTGCAAAACTGATTTTAGACTATCTAAGTCATTACCACGGGTAACTACAACTCTTTGGGATACTGATTTTAGTGCAGGGACACGCTCAGAGGAAGTTGTGGTTACACTGACAACAAAATTCCCCTTTTCCTGCCAATATTGAGCAACTTTATAACCAACATAACCACAACCAATGATTGCAACGTTCATGACAAATTAGACACAAATAAATTAAACTACTCATTGAGACAATATTCTCAATTAAGGGACTGGACGTAAATAAATTTAACACTCCATAACCAAAAAAGAATATCAATAGTACAGCCTAATGACTAATGACTAATGACTAATGACTAATGACTAATAACTATTTAGCTAATTCTTTCTCTATTATGGCAATAATTTCTGGTGAATTTGGCTGGATACTACTATTAAATCTAGCTATCACTTCACCTTGTTTATTAACTAAAAATTTTTCAAAGTTCCAAGCAATAGTTCCAGTTGGCTCAATGGCTTTGGTAAGTCTGTCATAAAGTGGATGCTGCTGCGAGCCTTTGGCATGAACTTTATCGAATAGTTCAAAGGTAACATTATATTTACTCGTGCAGAATTTCACAATTTCTTCATTGCTTCCTGGTTCCTGCGCTCCAAAATCGTTACAGGGGAAACCTAAAATACGTAACCCTGCTTCCCTGTACTTCTGGTTCAATTTTTCTAACCCCTCGTATTGAGAAGTATAACCGCAGTAGGATGCCACATTCACAATTAAGAGTACCTTGTCGGTATACTCGTTTAATTGTTTATCTTCACCGTTGATAGTCTTAACTACGATGTCCGAAATCGTTTTACTCATCTTGAATCTGATTTATAGGGAATATTGCCAAGTCTCCCATATTACAGGTACTGTAAACCCTCTTTTTTTAAGGAAATTAGGTTTGTTAGCCCTATGATTCTATTTAATTCAGGCTGTAAGCTTGTATAAGAGTTTCGATAAATGTTTCTTTCAGTGATTGATGCTGAATAGGCTAGGCGATGTTTAACGACCAACTAAGAGGTAGAGCGTCGCTCAACTGCTGCACCCAATCAATAACGATAGCGATCGCCTGTGAGTTTACCTGAGTGAGAACTCTTCTGTAAATACCTCCACTAATCCAGACTCTCAGGATAGGCTTGTAAATCTGCGTTACTTTTGATACAAATCTTTTCGCCGGGATAAATTATGAATTATCTTAATCTTCGTGTTGAGTTTATCTCTACAACTGTTACTTTTATCAACAAGATTGGATGGTCGAGAGTGCGGACATATCGTATCGGTTATTTCACCAATGATAGCTTCTGGATTACACCCAGTGGTCAGTTTAAGGGAGAATTATTGTTCTTCAATGTAGCTTTTAAAGTAACAAAAATTTAACTTTTTGTATAAAAACGTAATATTATTCATAATTGTCCGATCCTGAAATCAGAAAATACCTACCGATAAAGGATATAGATGCTTAACTTGTTGCATCAAGAGCTATTTGCCATAAAAAAAGCGAAAAAATGTATTCTGTGATACAGCTTTTTGGTTTTAGTAAATAGAAAATCAGTCAAATTTATCCGTCTAAGCATAAATTTACCAAAGGTAAAATAAGAAGTAGTTTCATAATTTCTGTAAAGCTCCCACTATTGAGTCTTTATCTGAAACTACATCTAAACTGCAAATTTCTATTGATCTTACCTGTGTACTAATCACTAGTTTTTTAGTATTCTTCATAAAATTGGCTTTGCCATGTTAGAAGCAGGCTTTATCTGCCAAAGAGGTGTAGTTAAGGCCTTACTAGAAAACTCAATTTACGTCGCTGTAACCATCTTAGCGTGGGGAAAAATCAGCTGTAACTGTGTTGCATCCTTTCAGAATATTGACAATTTCTGGCGATTTCCTGAACAAAATTTCTTTGTGAAAAATTAAAGATTAAGTAAAGAAAACTTGACTGTTGCAGAAAATACACCATAATTACTTAAGAATATCTAAAAAAAATACTTACAGATGTGCCAAGAGTTTCCTAAACTCCTACTCAGGTAATTTGATTTTCTGGTTTTAAACAAGTGGTCTAAAGGAAAAATATCAAAAACCACTGGATTGAAGTTCGGGCGGTAGTTTTTTCTGCTTAACCTGTTTTTTCCCTTTTTTAAGGATAGTTTTGAGGATGATGTTCAAATTCATGTACAAACAAAAATCGAAAACAAAAAATAGGCGTCTGTCTGCAAGAAATTACGTCGTCAATTCACAGATAAACTCAAAAGTCAAGCTATTTAATCTAGCAATTAAGCGACTCTCTCCCAGTTGGCAAGCCTGCTTACCTTTAGCTTGTCTGATTGTATTGGGTTGGGGTTATGCCGCAGTTGCCCAAACTCCAGCCGCAGGGCCAACCACAGCAGAACTCAAAGTTGCTCTTGATACGCTGTGGGTTGCGATCGCAGCCTTTTTAGTGTTCTTCATGAATGCTGGTTTTTGTATGTTAGAAACCGGCTTCTGTCGTCAGAAAAACGCTGTTAACGTTCTTTCCAAAAACTTGATTGTATTTGCTTTGTCCAGCGTTGCTTTTTGGGTACTCGGTTTTGGCTTAATGTTCGGTGATGGCAACGACTTCATTGGATTGAATGGGTTTTTCTTAGGAGGAGCAGATAACAGTCCCGCCACAGGAGAAACCTATAAAGGTATCTTCGGTGCTATTAGTTGGGCTGGTGTACCTTTAGCTGCCAAGTTTTTATTCCAGCTAGTGTTTGCTGGAACAGCAGCAACAATCGTTTCTGGTGCAGTAGCCGAACGGATTAAGTTTGTTGACTTCCTAATCTTTAGCCTCTTACTTGTAGGTATTCTCTACCCCATTACCGGACACTGGATTTGGGGAACTGGTTGGCTAGCAGACAGAGGCTTTTGGGATTTTGCCGGTTCTACTGTGGTTCACTCTGTAGGTGGTTGGGCAGCTTTGATGGGAGCAGCATTTCTTGGCCCCCGTCTTGGTAGATATCAAGATAGGCAAGTTGTGGCTATGCCTGGTCACAACATGAGTATTGCCACTTTGGGCTGTCTGATCCTGTGGTTGGGCTGGTTTGGTTTCAACCCCGGTTCTGTGATGGCTGCCGATCCTAGTGCGATCAGTCACATTGCTGTCACCACTAACATGGCTGCTGCTGCCGGTGGAATTGCTGCCACCGTTACAGCTTGGTTATACTTAGGTAAACCAGACCTGTCAATGATTATCAATGGTATTTTGGCTGGCTTGGTTGGGATTACAGCGCCTTGTGCTTACGTAGGCATTCCTGCTTCTTTACTCATTGGGTTGATTGCCGGAGTACTAGTAGTTTTCTCTGTAACATTCTTTGACAAACTTGGCATTGATGACCCAGTAGGAGCTACCTCAGTTCACCTAGTTTGTGGCATCTGGGGAACTTTAGCAGTGGGTCTTTGGGCAGTTGGCCCTGGTGTTTATTCCTGGTATGGCGATACACTTGGCCCAGCAAAAGGTTTATTTGCAGGTGGTGGCTTTGGACAGTTCGGTATTCAGTTGCTGGGCGTTGTCTCAGTAGGCGGCTTCACTGTCTTACTCAGTAGCATCTTTTGGCTAGCGCTGAAAGCTACTTTAGGTATCAGAGTATCCAAAGAAGAGGAACTAGAAGGTTTGGATATCGGTGAACACGGTATGGAAGCCTACAGTGGATTTCTCAAAGAAGGTGATGGAACTGGATTTTCTGGAGAACAAAGCTCAATTGGCAGATATTAGGGTAAATATTTCTTTGGTTTACTCTCTGGCATATTCCTAATATGAGCTACCAACACACCATTAGTAGATTGAACTGATTCCGCAAAATTCTCTATCGAAGCGGGGAAAAGTAGGAGGTATAAAACCCCCTACTTTTTCAAATTTTTACATATAGCATCAGTTACCCTGCGGGATCTTTCTACACTCGGGGTAAAAGTCCCCTTCTGAAATATCTTTAATTTTGAATTATTAACCCCTTGTCTCTTCGTTAACGCCGACTTACTTAGGAAAGTATAAAATTAAATATACCAATATACTTGCGAGTATTAACTGAATAATGCCACCATGAGTCTGCGTGATCTGAATCAAAGTTAACACTTATTTTACCTTGTGAAAAATTTATGGTTAGAGGATTGAGAGTTAGTATGGTGCTATTGGCAGTTTTGGGAAATCTGGCGTGGTCATTTAGTGCCAAGGCGAATTTTAACGGCAAACTCACCGTAGAAATTGATGGCTTGAAGAATAAACAAGGACAAGTTTGTGTGAGTATATTTGCTAGCAGTGAAGGATTTCCTAGCGATCGCAATCGCAGCTTACAAAAGCAGTGTACCAAAATTACTAGCACTCCCTTAGCGATTAGCTTTGAGAACTTGAAAGCAGGTAGTTACGCCGTTGCTGTCTTCCACGATCAAAATAGCGACGGCACTCTCAATAGTAATGTTTTTGGTATACCAAACGAAGGCTTTGGATTTTCCAGCAACCCAGAAATTCGCACAAGAGCAGCCAAATTTAGCGAAGCAGCATTTTTAGTAGCAGGCCCGGAAACTGATATCCAAATCCAATTGAAATATTTTTAGTGTTTATTCTCGTGAATCGTTGTGTGAATCTTCTGGTATACTTTGTTGTTCAGGCAAACCACGCATTCGATTCATCTGAGTTAAAGCATATCGTGCTGTTGCTTGCACCTCGGCATCTGGATCTTCTAGTGCATGGTGCAACATCTGACTCATTTGACCCATCATGTCATAAACGCGCGTCAGATCACGGATCGCATTTTGCCGCACCTGTGGACTTTCATCTTGGAGTGAAATTGCTAGGCCACGGTTCATTGGTTTGAGTGTGCGGATGCCAATTTCTGCCAAAGCTGCCAAAATTAAACTGCTTTCTTGAGAATCGGCATCAATCATCAGGTCAACCAGATGCTGAATTGCCCGCGAATCTCCCTGTTGACCCAAATCCCAAATAGCCTTGCGCCGCTTCGTGGGGTCAGCACTGCGTAAGTCTTGAATTAGTTCGTCAACAATATTTAGTTTAGCTAGCCGGGAAGTTTTTTCTGGTAGCAGTAACTGTGTGGCGAGTGGTGGCGTAGCTGTTTGTGGATTAGTTACAGTCTCTGGAGAAGGTGATGTCATGGGGTTTTTGTTAGCTTCACTCAAACTTTTAGTTTCTGATATTTCGGATTGCACTTGTTTGCCCTGACGAAACCACTTCAGCAGGTAAATAAGTGCGCCAATACTTCCTAGAACTCCGATGGAAAATATTAACCACCAGACAAAACCCCTCTCGGTTGGTTTAGGTGTTGTAGTTGGTTTGGAAGTTGCAGCAGCAGAATTAATAATTGGAGAAGTGACAATCTGATTTTTGGCTACTATTGCCGCTTGCAGTCTCCCCCTAGTCGCCAGACCGGCAAGACCATCTACTTTTAAACCCTGTGCTTTCTGGAATTTAATTACAGCGATTTCTGTATTGGCGTTGTACTCTCCATCTACCACGCCACTGTAGTATCCCAACTGCTTTAATTGGGTTTGTAATCTCTGCACATCTGATTTTCGACTACCATATCTCAAAACAGTTGGACTAGCAGTAACTGTCGAACTAGCTTGTGCAAGTTCTAAAGTTTCAGGTGCTAGGTTAGGTGTTGCTGTGCTTGCACGATTCGGGTAAAAACCCACGCAAGAAAAACAGGTAAATATCAAAATTGAGGAACGGCATAGCCTCATATTGCAAGTTTTAGCCTGAAGGTGCTTTTGAAGTATTCTTCTTCGATACCACAATACCTTCAAGATTACCAAATTACCGAATGTTAACTGTCATTTTTTTATTGGCCATTGGGAAAGAGGAGGCAGGATAGCGTAGCGTAAAGCCTTCTCTACAAGAGGCAACGCCTTCGGCATAGCTTCTCTACGAGACGCTACCGCGAACGCTTAGAGCAAGTCCGCGAGTGTCATTTTGAATTACTAGTACTCTGTCCCATTAATTTTGAAGGGTTATAAAAGTTCGTAGTAAGGACTTTAGTCCTTGATTTGAGCGATAAATCGCTCACTACAAACCCTTCATAACTAATAGGACAGACCACTAGTTATGGTAAAATTTCTCGTTCAGATTCTCTCACGCCTAAAGTTATGGGGTTTAATTTTTTAGCGGATGCTTCTAAAACTGGTTGCTGTATATTAGCTATCTCGCCGACAGTAACTGTGTCGTTTTGCGCTGCTAAAGTATCACGTTGGTTAATGAGATAGATGCTGATTAAAGTTAGGAAAACACCGACCCACTGCAACGGACTAAGGACTTCTGAGAGAAAGAGATTGCCAAATAGTAGGGCAAAGACGGGTGTGAGGAAGGTGAGGGAACTAAGACTGGTGAGACTGCCACTAGAAGCAAAGTAGAAGAATAATCCGTAGGCGATCGCACTGCCAAATACGGTAGCATAACCCAAAGCCACTAAATCAGATGCTCCTAGATTCTCCCACTGCTGGGATTCCACAACTGATGAAACTCCCCATAGTGGCAATCCACCCAAAATCATGTGCCATCCCGTAGCGGTTACTGGGTCAGCATGTCGGCACACAAACCGAATCAACACTGTTCCCACTGCCATTGATAGGGCTGCTAACAGCATCAACCACTCGCCACTAGCAAACAAATCTTGCCAATTGCCAATTGTAATATTTGCGCCTGAGTCGAGAAAATGTAAAATCCACTCATCAGGTAAGCCGATTAAACTAATGCCTGTGACACCCAAACCTAGCCCCAGCCATCCCCAAAAACCAATGTGTTCTTGAAATAGCCACAACGATAGTAAAGCAACAGCCAAAGGTTGCGAGTCAATCATCACAGACCCTAACCCCGCACTGGTTCTAACTAATCCCTCTGCCAAAAAGCCTTGAAACAGCGTCCCATCTACTAGAGCAAATAAGGCAATCCACAGCCATGCAGCCCAACCCTTCGGCTGGGGTTTACCCATAAATGCTGCTGCAATCAGAATTAACATCCCTGCTGGTATCAGACGCACACCTGCCATGAATAGCGGTGTGGTATGGGGTATCACTCCTTTCATGGCTACCATTGCCGTCCCCCATAGGAAAAAGGGGGCAATTAACAGGAGAGGGGCGAAGGGAAGTTTAGATGCACTGAGTTTCAGTTGCATGGGTTTGCTGATGCCTTTGTTTAACAAGCGCAAAAATTGCTTTACCCAATTTTACCGAAATTATGTAGTTTTGTGTAGCCATAGCCCATCATAGACATCGCATCTGGCGGGTGCTTTGCACTATCGCGTAGCGTCTTGAAAAGAGGGAAAGAATACTCCATGTAGCTAAGGTTACAGGAGACTGAAAATTACAATCAGATGGATAGCTTTAAAATTTCAATTATGTTGTGTAACTAATAGATTAGTATTTTGGAATAAGAACAAATGGTCTGTATCTAATAACCACATAATACTCACTTTGTCTCATTCCCGAAGTCAATTTGACCCCATTCAGCTTCTATGTATTACAGCACTTCACCAAAGAGAGGTGATCTTTGTGCATTCCTGCAAACTTCATCTAAGGATGTTGGTTTGGGGAGGTTCAATTTTGAAAGTCACTATTTCTGGTTTTCGCTCTTGCAAAAGGTGAATTAGTTTCTTTAGCGCTTCTTTACTCGTATCAGAGCTTTTAAAATCTGGCAAACTTAGCACTGTCGCACTAACCCTGCCATCTTGTTCATTTTCAATCAGCAATATCGTAACTTAACTTAGATACAGTTTTAGTCGGTGAAGCTTTCACAAATAAATTCATCAGGTTTTTTACTCAAGCTTTGGTATCGATCATAGCTCCCAACGCCGATGAATTATCACAATTATGGAACACAAGCTCTACGCTGAAGCCTAAGTATTCTCTAGTGCATAAAACTAAGCAATTTAACCAGTTTAATTAAAATTCTTTTATATAAGGATATCTAAGTTTTCCCGGCTTAGATATCCATTAGCAACATAACCTAGAGTAAATAGACTATTAACTATACACCTAATTCTCATTCTAATTTTGGTTTTTAATCTATTTCTTAAGATAGGTTTTAAATTCATCCTTAAGTATGATGAAAGCTGCATAAATTCACTGAAGTTTTGAAGGCAAATGCGTAAAATACACATGTTTTGTAGTGACGGATATATATGCGTTTATACATTTAGTAGGTGCATCACACTACGTTAACGCACCCTACTTTCTAAGACAATTTAGCAACGCTAGACTTTTCTAAACTCGCTACTAATTTCACTCCAAATTCTTCCTCAAATACTCCTTTTTTATAATCTAAGCTCCAAAGTTCTAAAGCACAATCATCATCAGTTTGAGATGGAAAAATCAGCAAATTGACCTGCTGAAATTGTTCATAATACTCACATTCGACTTGTGCGATCGCACCAATTTGTCGTCTATCTAATGCCACTGCCAATCTTAAAATTGCACTCAATTGACTGACCATTTGTCGCTGGTGTTTATTCAGCAAAATTTGGGAATTTTCATGTTTTTTCTTGGGCGGCGATTTGCGATGATAACGCGCTAAATTAGCTATGATTTCAATCTCAGTTTCTGTATAACCGAGTAATTCACCATTGCGAATTAGATAGTAAGAGTGCTTGTGGTGAGACGAATGGCTGACATAATGACCGCAATTGTGTAATATCGCAGCTGCCCACAGCAATTGTCGTTCATCTGATCCCCAGTGGTGTAACGTACCTTGAGTTTGGTCAAATAAACTCCCGGCAAATTTTGCCACGCGATCGCTGTATTCTAAATTGACGTGGTATTTATTAGCAATTTTTAAAACATTCCGTTCTCGAATTGAACTTTGGTAGCGCAGCTTATCTTCAATTAAACCGTGGGTTAGCATCCAGTCTACGATTACGCCTTCCCGCAAGGAACGCTCACAAACTGTTATCGATTCCCTACCCAAAAGGGTCATTGCTTCCTGTAATATAACTGCACCAGCGAGTATAACTTCAGCCCGCTTCTCTGGCATACCGGGAATCGCAGCCCTTTCTGAGTAACTCTGTTTCCGCAAGCGATTGACCAACTCTTGCAAGTCTTTAAGACTGAACTGGTAGCCATTGAGAATCGAAGGAATAACACCCGACTTTTCTCGTGCATTAATCATCGCCAGGGTTTCAATTGTGCCAGATGTACCTACCAAACGGGGAGATTCCCCAAACTCTAGGTTTACTAATACCTCATCCACGGAACGTTCTAACATCCCGCGTGCATAAGCTTGCAGGTGTTGAAACTCAGTGTTGCTGATGGGATCAGTGCTAATTAATTCGCTAGTAAGTCGCACTGCACCGACTTTGGTACTGGTGAGAGTCCGTGCTTGGTGACTATCGCCCAAAATTAACTCTGTAGAACCACCGCCAATATCAATAATAGTATGGGGCTGGTTGTTAAATTCCATCCCCGACAGCACACCAAGGTAGATTCGTCGCGCTTCTTCTTGACCAGAAATCAAGTCAACGCTTAAACCTAACTCCGTTTTTACTCTGTGCAAAAAATCTTTACCATTGGGGGCTTCCCGCACAGCGCTAGTTGCCACAGCAATGATACTTTCAGCATTGCTAGTTTTAGCAACTTCTTGGAAGCGTCCTAAAGCAGCGATCGCCTTTTCAATTATCTCTGCTTTTAGTTCCCCAGTCTTAAGATTGCGATCGCCTAATCTTACAGTTTCTTTTTCTCTAGCGATAATGCTGAAAGCTGGTAATGTGGGATCAATCTTGACTACTACCATGTGTAGAGAATTTGTTCCCAGGTCAATGGCAGCAATAATCCGGTCTTGCTTAGGTGGTTGAGTTGGAACACTCTCCCAGCTAGAAGCTAAATTCAGCATCTAGTTTTCTCTCTTTATAAGAAATGATGGCAAACAGTGGTCTGTCGGGGTAGCTGACACTGATATTTGTTGCAACATACTTACTCAAACTGAGTAGTGTTAGCGGATAGCTAAGGTTTAGCTCGTACTTAGTACTAGACCTATTGCAAAAGTCCCTAACACCCCACCCCCAACCCCTCCCCGCTCTTCGGGAGGGAGACAAAGCGTAGCTTTGACAGGGTGGGGTTCTTGTTTTTGATTTATGCAAGAGGTCTACTGAGTAAATTAAAAAATACTCAGTACTCTTCATCTTTGGTCGAGGGTAACTGAGCTAAGTATATTCGCCCTACTGCTTCTAACTGCACTGACTATTTAAAGATATTTTAAAGTTGCCACTTGAGGTTATGTTTTTACAAATAACAAATAACGTTATTCTATAGATGTAAAGAAGTGTGAATTAGGGAATAGGGAGTAGGGAGTAGGGAATAAAAACTAAAGAAAAGTTTTCTTAATACGCAATCCTAAATATAATACCCTCTCCGCACTCCCTATACCCTACTCCCCACTCCCCATTCCCCACTCCCCACTCTTATGTTAAGGACGCCAGAACGCCCCCAGCAACCAGTTTGGCTTGTAATTGTCCGGCTTTTGCGCTGGCATAAACCAGAAGGACGGTTAATTTTAATGATTCCTGCCCTTTGGGCTGTGTTTTTGGCAGCTTCTGGGAAACCGCCTTTACCTCTGGTTGGTGTGATTATATTAGGTACTCTGGCTACGAGTGCCGCCGGATGTGTAGTCAATGATTTGTGGGATCGGGATATTGATCCAGAAGTAGAGAGAACACGCGATCGCCCCCTCGCTTCTCGCGCCTTATCTGTGAAAGTTGGGATTGTAGTTGCGATCGTATCCTTAGCATGTGCAGCTATCCTGGCATTTTATCTAAACCCCTTGAGTTTCTGGTTATGCGTAGCAGCAGTGCCAGTAATTGTGCTTTATCCAGGTGCAAAGCGGGTGTTTCCTGTACCGCAACTGGTGCTTTCCATCGCTTGGGGTTTCGGCGTGTTGATTAGCTGGAGTGCAGTCACACAAACCATCTCCCAACCAACTTGGTTACTTTGGGGTGCGACTGTACTATGGACATTGGGATTTGATACAGTTTATGCTATGAGCGACAAGGAAGACGATCGCCGCATTGGTATTAATTCTAGCGCCCTATTTTTTGGGAATTATGCCCCTGTAGCTATTGGAATTTTCTTTGCTGGCACAATCTTGTTATTGGCTTGGTTAGGTGTACTCATACATCTGCACTTAGCCTTCTGGATTAGCCTTGCAGTTGCTACTATTGGATGGGTTTGGCAGTCTGTGCGATTAACACAGCGAGACTTACCTAATCCTGTTTATGGTGAAATGTTCCGGCAAAACGTCTGGATTGGTTTTATTTTACTTGCTGGGATGATTGCTGGCTCTTTTTAAAATGAAGCTTATATCAAGTTCGGGTAATTAGTTATACTCCACCCCTAGCCTCTCTCCGGAGGCGGGGTGGGGTTATTAAGGTTTAATAAGTAATAAAGCGGACATGATATTACTTCTAAGTAGAAGCAAATGCGTGTCTACAACTGAAACAAAAAATATTTATGAGTTTTTGTATGCGTACATTCTTTGATTGTTTTACTTCCTTATTTCAGTATCTACGTACTTGGACAGCAATAGGTCTGCTAGTTTTGGTTGTTACCTGGTCATTTCCTGCACAAGCTGCTAGCCGCATTGATCCGCAGTTAGAACAGCAAGTATTACAAGTTATCCGCGAACATCCAGAGGTAATTATCGAATCTGTTCAAGCCTATCAACAGCAACAACAACAGAAAGTCAAGCAAGAACAGGAAGGATTTTTACAGAATTTAAAGACAAATCCTCAAACCGTGATTGGTGACTCTCCCACCACAGGTTCAACTAAATCAAAAACTTTGCTAATAGAATTTTCAGATTTTCAATGTCCCTACTGTGCTGAAGCGCATAAAACATTGAAAGAATTGTTAGCAAAATATCCAGATAAGATAAGATTAGTTTACAAGAATTTACCGTTGGTTTCAATTCATGCTGAAGCATTGCCAGCTGCAACAGCAGCTTGGGCGGCATATCAGCAAGGCAAATTCTGGGAATATCATGATGCGCTATTTACTAATCAAAAGCAACTAGGTAAGGCGTTATATTTAGAGATTGCTAAAAAACTCAATCTAGATTTGGGTAAATTTAAACGCGACCTTACTCTTGCTAATCCCGCAATTACAAAAGATATTCAACTAGCTGAGAAATTGGCTGTTTCTGGCACACCTTTTTTTGTAATTAATAGTCCAACTTTTTCAGGAGTGGTGCAGCTAGCAGATATCGAAAATATATTGACTAGTGCTAAGTAAATTGGTGTGTTTGAAAATAGCCTCTCATTGTTTCAATAGCTAGGCATTAATAAATTAAAGTTTGTAGTAAGGACTTTAGTCCTGATAAGCCTTGCTACGAGCGATGAATCGCTCACTACGAACTAAGATTTTATTGTATCACCTTAAAAGGGGTTTGCTCTAGTTCCCTCCTTTTAAGGAGGGTTAGGGATGATCAAGTCTTAACTCAAGGGTATTACTTTAGTCTTTAAAATTCTCTTTTTGATGCTCGAAATATTTCTTCTGTAATTCCTCTGGAATGGGAATAGGACGACTATTTTGTAAACTAACAAAAGCCCCTTTTTGGGTAGCTACTGCTGCTAACTTATTGTTAGATAAAATTTCAGCTTGCACAGTCCACTTCAACCGTCCTAAATTACTCACCCATAAACGTCCAATTACTTGATCAATAATCTTTATCGGACGTTTATATTCAATTTCAGTTCCAGCTAAAACAGGCGCATATCCTTGCTCAATTTGTTGATTCAGTTGGCAGTGTTCATCTAAAAACTTTAAACGTAAATCCTCTAGCCATCTGATATAGACAATATTACTTACGATTCCCATAAAATCAATGTCGTATGTTTTCACAGGAATTTCTAATACTACTTCTAATGGTCTGTGCAAATTATTATTTAGTAGCATTATTTTCTATCTCATGATTTTTGCCATACATTCTCAGGTGAGTCTCTAAATGTTCATTCAGGTGATTAATGACTCTGTGCATGTGAATTGAATCTCCATAAAGCTTGCTCATCATTACTGCTCCTTCTAATGTTGCAATTATGATAGTAGCGATTTCATCAGCACTCACTTCAGAGCGAATTTCACCCTTTTTAATTCCCGTTTCAACAATTCGACGAATCAGATGCAGCCAAGAATTCATCGCTTGTTGAGCGCGTTCCCGCAACGCCGGATGAGCATCATCACTTTCCACAGCAGTATTCAGCAGTGGACATCCTCCCTTGATAGGTGGATTTTCTGTGAAGCTACTAAATATGCCAATGATTGCTTGTAGGCGTTCTACAGCGTGGCGTTTGCTTCGTAATGCAAATCTAGTATGCTGGTGGATGCGAGCGATCGCAAAGTCAAAAGCCTGTAGCGCTAGATCATCTTTGCTTTGGAAGTGATTGTAAATTCCTCCTTTCTGCAATCCCGTAACACGCATGATGTCTGACATTGATGAGCCTGCATATCCCTGTTGGTTAAACAGTTCGGCTGCTTGGTGGAGAATTCTGCTTTTTGTCTCTTCGCCTTTGGACATTACAGCGATTTCTAGATGAATGGACTATGAGGAGTGGGAAGTGGGGAGTAAGGTAATTTATTGAATTGAAAATTGCTGTAAATAAAATATTACCGACCGAATGGTTTGTTTAAACTTAGCGCGATAAGTGCTTTAAAGTCAAGTATTTTTCAGCGCTGAGTTCTTAACTACGCATTGGGCATTATTATTCTCCCCCTACCTCCCCTGCTCCCCACTCCCACTCCCCACTCCCCACTCCCCACTCCCTCTTTATCCAGATATTTCGCAAGATACAACACGAATACGCTGGACGTTTGTTCATGCTTACAAGTAAAATACGGTAAGTGCATCGCCTTACCGGTTTTTACATGTAAAACCGCAAAAAACCAGTTATAAGTTGAATTTAGCAGAGCAACTGACCCATAAGCAGTTATCACAGCCTGTTTCAGCTAAATGCCAGTTGTCATGCTACCAAAAACTTCCAGACAGGTTTTAAGTTGTCCAGGGATCGTCTGCCCTAACTTTTAGCTGGATAACCTTTGTGTAACTCATCCCTAGAGAAACACAATAACTTGCCATCACTGGCTCTGTCTACGACTGGGCTATAGTTTGGCACAATTGCTGCTCTCTAACAGTGAAGCTTTAGCTGATTTTCGGTTATAGCTGCTCGTAGTTAAGTCAGTGAACAGTTATTAAGGCTTTGTTTGGAGATTTAAACCCTATGTTGCTCACTTAATAAAAGTGAGAGACTCAACAAGACTTTGATAACTCATAACTGATTGTTGAAACCCCCGAAAAGTATGGAATATTTATTACTACCGTTCTTAAGCTTTTTTGTCGGTATCATCGTTGGTTTGACGGGAATTGGCGGAGCCTCTCTCATCACCCCCATGTTAATTTTTGTTTTTCAAGTTCCGCCTTCTATCGCTGTGAGTTCTGATGTTGTGGCTGCCACATTGATGAAGATTGTTGGTAGCGTCAAACATTGGGAACAGAAAACCCTTGACACAACAGTTGTTAAATGGCTGGCATTTGGGAGTGTTCCAGGCTCACTGTTCGGCGTAGGGATTTTGCACTTTCTTAAACGTACAGGTGAGTATAGCCTAGATAACATCTTGCTGCGTTTGCTTGGTGTGATGATTTTGCTAGTCACGGTATTAGCACTAGTGCAATTGCTGCTATTAACTTTTTTCCCCAAATTTAATTTACCCGAACTGCCAAAATTAGACTTAGAAACTAACTCTGGTCGGTGTGTAACAATCACCTTGGGAGCAATTTTAGGCTGTTTGGTTGGTTTAACTAGCGTCTCATCAGGTTCAATGTTTGCCCTGGTGCTAATTGGATTTTTCCGGCTTGATGCACGGAAGTTAGTAGGTACAGATATTTCACACGCAGCAATTTTACTGCTGTTTACTGCTCTCGGACACCTCAGCCTGGGAACAGTTGATTGGAGTCTGGTAGTACCTATATGGCTAGGCTCTGTTCCAGGGGTGTTAGTAGGCGCTAAAATCTGCCAAGTAGCTCCGCAACGCCCACTACGGTTTATCATTTATACCATCTTAATGATGGTGAGTTGGAAATTAGTTCATCAGGTTTGACAGGACTTGATAATAGAGTTTGTTTAGTTGTAAAAGCTTTTCGCTGCTCACTCATTCTCCAAAAAGACAGCACCCAGATTAGGTGCAACTAAATCTATTCCTCCGTTCGTTCCAGTATTCGTAGGAAAACAAGAATTAGCGACATTTAGCAGTGTTTTCGGAGTGCAAGTAACATCAGGGGCAAACAGCGAGTAGCCGTAGACTTTTTTCCCCTGTGACACGAGTTCGTCGGTGCAAATCAGAAGACCTCCTAAAACTTGGTTCGGTGGAATAGTGAGTGCAGGGTTTGTGGGAATTCCACTATTATTTTTGGCAGCATTATTTAGGAAATAATATTGTGGAATCGGGTCTTGTAACGGTGTTTTACCCCAGGTGGAAGCTGCGACCACGTAAATGGGGCCGTAGGAAGTGGGATTTCCATGTTTATCCACACTTGTAATTGCCGCAATCCCGAAACCATCGTGTCCAGTAGGTAATCCACGCTCGAAGACGGTAAAGCGAATTTTATTACTTGCCTTCACAGGTCTAACAAGTACAAAGTCAAGCCGCTCGATACTAGCGTTACCGTTGTAAAGTGTGCCGTTTAAATTTGCACCTGTGTTAGTAAAAACGTTATCTGGGCCTGCCAAGATATTGTTGATACTAAACAGCGTTTTTTCTGGAAGTGGGCCCAAACTGAGAAAGTTAAAGGTATTAGAGGAAGAGTCAAAACTGCCTTGGTAGTAAGCTAGCTTTCTATCATCTGTAGCAGGGTTACGGCGAATCTGCACAACAGCAGGGATGGATTTAAATGTTGTGCTACCTTCTATGGTGGTTAATCCTGTAATTGATTGAATTTGCCCCCCGAAGTTGAGAGTAAAAGTCTTGCCTGCAAATTCACTGTCACCTGCAACGTTGGTAATAGATATAGTAGGAAACGAAGCAGTATCGGTAGTGATTGAAGTGATATCTTGTCCGATTATCTGTGCTTGTGCTGAAGTAAAGCACAAAAACGGGGCGATTGTTGAAATCAGACAAAAAACAGATTGAATGCTTGGGCGAAAATGGATAGAATTACACACAATTGCATGTATAAAGGAGTATTGCATAACACAGCTTCTAATTAGGTGAAACTATTATATTGATGCCATACCTCGTCTAGGTTAAGAATTAGTAAACAAAAAGTTTTTTTTGAAGAAAGAACACGAACAGTTTTGTGCGTATTTCTATGAAAAACTTTAGATTTTAGATTAGGGTTTTCATCATTTAATCCCAAATCCAGCATCCAAAATCCAACATTGATTAACTTCTTAGCCAAGGTAGTAGAGTGAATGTACCTCGTTCATACATAATGAACAGACCCAAGCCAATTAACACAAAAGGTACAACAGCTTTACCGTAGCGACTTAAAATATTAGCAATGGTAGGTTGAAGGCTTAAAAAATAAGCGATCGCACACCAAACCCCTACCATGATAAAAAATATACTTAGAATGACTCCCAAGCTGGTAAGATCGTGACCAGCGAATAAAGGGATATATATACTAATATTGTCACCACCATTAGCGATCGTTACTGCTGCTACTTTATAGGTTTGGGGGTGTAAAATACTCAAAATCAAAGACAATACAGGGTTACTAGGTGTGGACTGCGTAAAATCACTACTGACTGTCTGAACTGTTGTAGTTTCTTCTTTTCTAGATACTAATTGTTGAATTCCAATTGCTATTGGTAGAAGTCCTAGTAATCCTATCCATTCTCGCTGTACGACTAAGCCACCAAAAAATCCTGGTAAGCTAGCCAGGGTAATGGCTGCAAAACCTAAATATTGACCGAGTAATATATGCCGCCGCCGAAAATTAACATCTACCTGTGAAAAAAATATTAACAAGATAATGATGTCATCTATGTTAGTGGCGATGAAGGCAATTATCCCTTCACTGAAGGCTGTCCCTAGCTTAGTCATCCTGGATTTTTAGAACCTACGATTTATCACCATACCAAATTAACCTTCTGGCATAACTAAGCTTTCAAATGACAAAGTTACTGCTACCAGTAATATCGATGAAGGGCGAGTCCGCTTGTCAATAGCCTTTGAGATGCGCTAATCCTAATATTTTTAGGAACCTGGATATTAGTATTTGCATGAGTTTTTAAATCTATATTGATTAAAATATATGAGATTTATAGATTTTGCATTTAAGAAAAACTATTCTATATTGAATATAAGAAAAGTTCACTTATGAAATTTATATCTACTCATCTCATAGCAGAGAATGTTGCTGTGGTTATTATCGAACTATCAAGCTGAGTCTAGCTGACAAGGTAAGGTCGCATAGCTTTATCTCTTTGATGATATTAATTTGTATCCTTGCCAAATAAAAAAGTTCTACATATTTTTTTCTGAGCAACTAGGAACACATTCATAACTAGTATGAACATTCAACAATTTCAAGGAACCTCAGAGGATGTTTAAAAGGGTCTTTTGCTGTGCTAACGAGGAGAGCAAAGAACTAAAGGGTTAACAAACAATCGATTATCTAAGGAGTAATGTACAACTTATGTCTACATACAACCCCGAATGCTACCCTAACGCTTGCGAATTTACTGTTCCCATTAAATTGAACGTTCTCATCTTCATCGAGTCGTCCCTGTTAATCAAACCCGTCGAGCCTGTGAGGGAGAAAGTACACGTTCATCTCGAACCAGATTATCACCTCAGACCAGAAGTAACGGCAGCTACACCTGTTTGTGTTCCTCAAAATGGATATGCCAGACAGCAATTGCCTGTTTAATAGACTCTGCAATAGTCATAACCGCAATAATCAATTCACACAATTTTTTTTCAAGCAAAAGGATTCCAAATTATGTCTACATACAACCCCGAATGCTACCCTAACGCCTGCGAATTTACTGTTGCTATTAAATTGAACGTTCCCATCTTCATCGAGCCGGCCCTGATAATCAAACCCGTAGAGCCTGTGAGGGAGAAAGTACACGTTCATCTCGAACCAGATATTCACCTCAGACCAGAAGTGACGGCGGCTGCACCTGTTTGTGTTCCTCAAAATGGATATGCCAGACAGCAATTGCCTGTTTAATAGACTCTGCAATAGTCATAACCGCAATAATCAATTCACACAATTTTTTTTCAAGCAAAAGGATTCCAAATTATGTCTACATACAACCCCGAATGCTACCCTAACGCCTGCGAATTTACTGTTGCTATTAAATTGAACGTTCCCATCTTCATCGAGCCGGCCCTGATAATCAAACCCGTCGAGCCTGTGAGGGAGAAAGTACACGTTCATCTCGAACCAGATATCTACCTCAACTCAGAAATAACGGCGACTCCACCCGTTTGTGTTCCTCAAAATGGATATGGCATACAGCAGTTGCCTACTTTACAAGTACTACCATAGCCATAGCCCTGGATTTCTCTCAAGAAATACATTTTATAACCCCTTGCTTAGAAGTTGTTTGAAAAGTGTTTCACTGTCACTATAGGCACTTTTAGATCCCCTCTAACCCACGCCAGTCGCTCCACTTGGGGAAACCCCAAAACCGCGCTGGCTCCCCTTAAAAAGGGTGAAACCGGAATCAAAGTCCCCCAACTTATCGGGGGATTTAGAGGGGTCTAGAACTTTTAATACCGACAAGAGGACTTTTCAAACATCCTCTTAGTAAGGATTTAATTTTTTCAATGGTGGTCTGAATACCCCACGCTCAAGATTGCTGATTTCTGACGAATGTATTCTTCTTCAATTATCTGGTGATTGATTCCATGCAAAAACGCAAACTTAATATCTCTTTGCTATTAAAAGTACCTATTGACCTCGAAATAGAAGTCTTGGGAGTACCGCCTACAAACTGCCATCAAGCTGAGGATAAAAAAGAGGATACAAATATTTTTCACCTCAAAGGAGATTCTGAGCCTGAGATTGTGATTAGTGGGGCGAGTTTAGCTGACCTCGATGAAAATAGTCAGGCTTTAGTCAGTCAAATTGTAGGTGAGCTTGAGCAAACAGGCAAGATTTTTTCCACGTTTTCCCCAACTCAATATGAGCAAGACAAACCAGGAAATTATGAACAGGAGATAGTAGAGAAATACGAATGTATAGATGCTTTTTCAATAGAAGACTTTGTAGCTATTCAACCAGAAACTCCACAACGTCATAAAAAAATTATGGGGCGCTTCTTGGACTCGTTAAGCGATAGTTTTGCCTTGGCCGTGAATAGTATGGGAACAGTTTTGTTTCTAGGTAAACTAGCTAACTATACTTGGGAGTGAAGCAAAGGTCTATAGTAGTTATTAAGAGGTTGTTTGAAAAGTGGTTGGCTGTATCTTTGTAGTTATTGATCCCTCCAACTCCCTTCAAAAGGTTGCAAAACCTTTCTAAGTACCCCTTTTTTAGGGTAATTAGAACATTTTGCTACTAAAAGAAGACTTTTTAAACATTTTCTTAGACATAGGAGTGAAAAAGAATCTAGAGACGTAGCACTACTACGGCTGTACAAGGGTTCTGAATAACGCATATTTAATTTCTGGAAATGTCTAAGGTGAGATGCTCCTTGCAAAATAAAAGCATGTCTATATTTCTCTTAAAATATGAACGAGTTAGTTACTGCAATTAGTACAGGGTCAATTGCGTTCATTGCCACAAACATTGATGATATTGTCATTTTATTGTTGCTTTTTTCTCAAATAAATGCTAATTTTCGCCGTAGGCATATAGTTGCCGGTCAGTTTCTAGGTTTTACAGTTCTGTTAATCCTTAGTCTTTCTGGTTTATTTGGTGGGTTAGTTTTATCAAAAAGCTGGATTGGATTACTTGGTTTACTACCAATTGCCATAGGTATCAGTAGTTTAGTCAATAAGCAAGAAGATTCTTTGGAGGAAGTTGTAGCTACAACTGAAGAATCTGAGGCATCAAACATTACTAATTTCCTATCTCCTCAAACTTACAGCGTAGCAGCTATTACAGTTGCAAATGGTAGTGATAATATTAGTGTCTATGTGCCGTTATTTGCTAGCAGCAATTTAGAGAGTTTTGTGATAATTATCGGATTATTTTTTCTTTTGTTAGGAGTATGGTGTTATGCGGCATACAAATTAATTAACTATAGAGTAATAGCCGATGTATTAACTCGCTATGGGAATAATATTGTACCTTTTGTTCTTATAGGATTAGGCGCTTTTATTGTATTAAAAAGCGGAGCTTTGAACTTAATAAAGCTAGCTGCTAGTTGTTTCTGTTTGATGATTTTGGTGAAAAATAATGAAAGTATTGATGAAATTGGCGAAAATTCTAGTAGATAATCAAGCCAATTTTAGATTTTTCATCAAAATCTAAAAAATCGGTTTCACGAAAAACGATCGCTCTTTGGATAATATAAGGTGGGCATTGCCCACCTTACAAGCTTTAACAAGTGATGGGAATCTAAGTTCCCAGCAAGACAGGTAGCAAGTTTTATATCGGGGTTAGATCCCCATTACAAAACGTAATTGCGTTTGCTTTTAGCGTCTTGTAGAGAGCATCATTGCGAATTAGTTCACTCAGCACCTTCAATTGGTGCAAAACCTTGGCGTTGAATATTTTCTGTCACCGCGCGTGGTTCGAGGAATTGCAAGAGGTAATCAGGGCCGCCTGCTTTAGAACCGACTCCAGAAAGTTTGAATCCACCAAAGGGTTGCCGCCCTACGATCGCTCCTGTAATATTACGGTTGATGTACAAATTCCCAACTTCAAACTCTTCCTGCGCCTGCTGAATGTGCGAAGGTGTTCTAGAATAAAGTCCTCCAGTTAAAGCAAAGTTTGTACCGTTGGCAACTGCTAACGCTTCTTGGAAATCTTTGACTCGAATTACCGCCAGCACAGGGCCAAAAATTTCTTCCTGGGAAATTACCGCATTTGGCGATACTTCACTAAAGATGACTGGGCCGACAAAATATCCTTGTTTGGGTGCTGGTAATTCCAAGGCTAATTGTGCTTCTGCCTTACCCTTCTCAATATACTCGCGGATGCGATCGCGGGCATTAGCATCAATTACTGGCCCAACTTGTGTACTTGGTAACTCTGCTTCTCCAATGTTCAAGGATTTTGTCGCTTCCACCAACCGTTGCACAAAGGCATCATAAATCGGTTGCAGCACAATCACTCTGGAAGCAGCAGAACATTTTTGTCCACTGTAACCAAATGCCGACTGCACTACCCCCACAACAGCTTGGTCTAAATCAGCACTTTCATCGACAATAATGGCATTCTTGCCACCCATTTCAGCAATCACCCGTTTCATGTGCTTTTGTCCGGGTTTTAAGATTGCCGCCTCTGCGTAAATTCTACAGCCTACTTCTTGGGAACCCGTAAAAGCAATTATATGAGTATCTGGATGATTTACCAAATAAGCGCCGACTTGCGAACCTTTGCCAGGTACGTATTGAAATACACCTTTAGGAAAACCAGCATCTACTAAGATTTCTGTAAGTTTAGCTGCAATCACAGAAGATGTTTCCGCAGGTTTTAGGAGAGTGCAATTGCCTGAAACTAAAGCTGCGACAGTCATTCCACAAGCGATCGCTAGCGGAAAATTCCAGGGAGAAATCACAACAGCAATACCGCGTGGTTGGTAAATATAATGATTATTTTCGCCAGGTATGTCGTAATTCACACCTTTATCTAACCTTTCTATCTCATCAGCGTAGTAACGACAGAAATCTATCGCTTCCGAAACCTCTCCATCAGCTTCCTTAACAGGTTTCCCAACTTCCAACACTATCCAAGCTGAAAGTTCAGCGCGGCGGAGTTCCATCAAATCACCCGCTTTCCGCAAAATATCAGCGCGTTGTTTAGCTGGTGTTTTCCGCCACCCAGGAAAGGCAGCTTTGGCAGCTTGCATTGCTTGTTCTGCTTGTTCAACGCTAATCAACCCAACCTTACCAACTACCTCACTGAAATTAGAAGGATTGAGAGAATTAACAAATTCCGGCGGATTAACATACTCGCCATTAATTAAGGGTAAATAAGTTTTACCAAGTTCTTGACGAACGCTTTGGAAAGCTTGCGTCGCCTTCGTTCTCACCTCTTCCTCAGCATAATCAGTATCAGCAGCACCGAGGAAATGAGAGTTAGAAATGGAGTTTGGAGTTAGGAGTGAGGAGTTAGGAGTTAAAGAGTTTTTTTCCTCTTTGACAATCGGCGGCGCTAATAATTCTTCAATCGGTCGATTTTCGAGATTTTGCCGTAAAAAAGAACTATTAGCTGTATTTTCCAACAACCGACGAATTAAATACGCCATTCCAGGTAATAATTCACCGTAGGGACAGTAAACTCTCACCCGATAACCCTTGTCAACCAACGCCTTGGCAACTTTATCACCCATACCGTAGAGGACTTGTAATTCAAAGCGACGGCGGGAGACATTTAAACTTTCAGCTATGGCAATGGCGCGAGAGTGCGATCGCACATTATGGCTACCAATGGCAGAATAAACATATTGATGATTTTCTAGCAATAACTGAGTGATGGTTTCAAAGTTAGCATCAGTTGCCGCTTTGTCGTTGTAAACTGGCTGTGGCCAATGCTTCTGCGCTGCTTTGATAGTTTCCTGATCCCAATATGCGCCTTTTACCAAGCGGATTGTCAGGGGATAGCCACGTTCTTTCAACCAGGAAATTACGTCTTCAGTATCTTGCTCGCTATCACGCAGATATGCTTGGATGGTTATGCCAACATCTGTGCGTTGCCGAAACTCTTCTTCTAAGAGCAGTTTTTTCAGGATACTAAGAGTTATGTCTTTATAGGCATACTGTTCCATATCAAAATGGACAGCTGCACCTAATTCTTTAGCACGACGTAAGAGAATCCGAATGCGATCGCTAACTCGCTCTTCACTACCTTTAGCATCTAATGGGTCAAATTGGGAATAAAACGCCGTTAACTTAACAGAAACCTGAACTTTTGGTATCGCTTCGCCATCAGCCTCATCAATAGCTGGGATAGCTGCCCAATTCTTCGATGCTTCTACCAATTGTTGCATTAATTCTAGATAGCGTTCTAGATAAGACTGCGCTTCGGCTTCGGTAATTACTGCTTCACCAAGTAAATCGATGGTGAAAGCCATTTTCTCTTTTCTTAATCGTTCAACTGTTTTGATGACTTGTTTAATATTTTCCCCAGAAATATATTTATGAGCAAGAGTTTCAACGGCTGTACCAACGGTTGTAGCAGCAACTTGTCCTGGCATCGAATCGGGGTTAGCAAAGTTTAGCATTCCCTTCAAAGCTGCCGGTAATTCTACAGATTCATCTCCTAAATATTCTTGTAAATGTGAGGCAATTTCTGATTTACTGTGTAAAGCAGGTAGCGTATCTATAAAGCGAAATAGTTGCACCCGTAACCCAGGATTACTCATTGCCCAAGCTAGTAATTTATCATCCCAGCGCATTTGATCGCGCAGGGAAGAAAAAAACGAACGATTTTCGGACGTTGCTGCTAGAAGTTGTTTAGCAATTTCTTGGGTTTTAGCTTCGTAGGTGCTTGTCTGTACTTGTAATACCACTGATAATAAACTCCTTAATTAAGGCAAGGCTTTTTGTACAAAGCCTGTGTCTTCTATTTTGACGCTTTCATATATCAACTGGGGAGTGGGGAGTGGGGAGTGGGGAGTTAGGAGTTTGGAGTTTGGAGTTAAGAGTTTGGAGTTTGGAGTTTGGAGTTTGGAGTTATAAGAATTCTTTCCCCAATGCCCAATGCCCAATGCCCAATGCCCAATTCAATAACAAGTGTTATCCTTTTGTTGATCTATTTCTAATTTGATTAGACAGATGTTGCAACATAAGAGATTAGCTCAGTCATATTAAGAGTGTGAATACTACGTTTATGCCTACAGAAAACCTTACGCATATCTTATTTTCTAACTGGCAACACACACTCCAACCCTTTGGTGTTGACCAGGTAGCGGCTGAGAAAGCTTTTAATGACTTGGTTGCAGCTTACTCTACCCCTGGTCGCTATTACCATACACTGAAACACATCGATCGCGTCTTCAAAACAATTCAGATTTTGCAAGGCTACACCACTAATCTAGCTGCTGTTCAACTAGCTGCCTGGTTTCATGATGTAGTATATGACACTCAAGCTCAAGATAATGAACAACGAAGTGCAGACTATGCTTTTGATCTGCTGAGTAATTTGGGTATTCCAGAAAGTACTATAACTATTGTCACTCGTATAATTCTGAATACTAAAGACCACCAAGCTGCGGTGGATGACTATGATAGCCAAGTTCTACTTGATGCCGATTTAGCGATTTTGGCTACTAACCAAGTCCAGTATAGAGAATACGCCCATGCCATTCGCCAGGAATATGGCTGGATGGCAGAGGCGGATTATATCACAGGTCGTCAGCAGGTTTTAGAACGATTTTTACAGCGATCGCATATCTACTTTACGCCTTTAATGTCAGAGTTCGCCGAACCATCTGCCCGTGGCAATATCCAGGGGGAAATTCAGTCTTTATTGTCTGATTAGTTTTACAGCGTTCTCATTTATATGTAAAACACAGTAGGGGCGCACAGCTATGCACCCCTACGACAAACTTGTATTTTAAATTGGAATCGGCTAGAAATTTTGAATTTCTTACCGTCTGCCATCGCCACGATGAGCTACATCAGTGTCTTGTAGCTTTATTCTAGGTGCAAAGACTTCTTGATGTTGTTGCAACTGTTGCGGCTGAATTTTTTCCTGTGCAAACTTGACACGGGTACGAACTCCAAGATCAACATCTGTATCGAGCATGTGCTGAAGCTGATTTTTAATCCGCGATGCTTGATCGGGTAAAGTGACTGCTATGGCAATTGCTAGTGTTTCTAAACTCGTCACTGCTGCATAGCGTACTACCCACTCTGGATCTTGAGAAATTAGTAATAGCGCCTCTAATACCTGAGTCTGAAGAGATTCTAGTTTCTCTGGCGGTACTTGCTGCCAGCGCAAAGTGCCTAATCCCCTAGCAGCTGCCCGCCGCACACTCAGAGAGAAATCGCTCTTTGCTGCCTCTAACAAGGTATCCAGCGCCCGGACATCGCCAATTCCCGCTAAGGCACGAATAGCCCAGGCTCTAGCACCATAGTTGTAGCCATCAATTAGTTGTAATAGTGGCTGTACTGCGGCTTCCCCGATCGCAATCAGCCCATCTACCGCCGCCACTGCTGCCCCCGGATTGTTGTAGCCCAAAGCTGCAATTAGTGTAGGAACACCTTCTTCCATACCACATGCTGCTAACTCCTGAACTGCGTCTAATAACCGATCCGAGGAATCTGCTTCTTCTACAGCACGGATCAATATTTGGGCCAGATCGCTGTTATTCATAATAATTCTTCTTCAGTAATGAGTCGTCAGCCAATTGTAGCTTAAGCTATCCGTAGTTGACATCATACATAAACCCCCTAGCTTTGATTTTGCAGTTAGCTTGGGGGTTGATGTGTAATAAAAATTTGGTTGTAACGTATTAATAACAACTGATTATCTAGAATTTATGACTACAATAGCGAGTCCATCAAATTTATCACTTTAATCGCACCTTCTGAAAAAGTGCTTGGTGTTATGTGATTTACTTGATGTTCTAGTAATCCTTTAAGAGAAATTAGCTTGAGGCTATTTTCAGCAAGAGTCTGTGCGATCGCATCTGCTGCGGGTAGATATCCAATCGCTCCTAAATCTGCTAACACTGCTCGACGCAATTGCAATTTCTCTCCCGCCAGAGCTTTTACCAGGCGTTCTCCATAAACTGGTTCTTGGGTTAATTGATACATGGCTCGTGCAGCCGAATATTGCACCAATTCAATCGGATGTTCTAAGAATGCCTTTACCAAAGGGGCAAATTCAGTCGCCCTCAATGTTCCTAAAGCTTCTAAGATGGCGTCGTAGGGTTGAGATAAATCAGGCTGTGATATGAGCTGCTCTCCCTGCAAACCTACTGCTAATAGCTTGATTAGGGCCGGAATACAAACCGGATCGCCCAGCATTTCTAAGGATTGTACCGCCGCTTCCCGTACATAAAAATCTGAGCAGTCTAAACACTTAATCAGAGGTGATACTGCCTGGCGATCGCCAAGTTTCCCTAATGCTCTAGCTGCGTTTCGTCGCAGAGGATATCCGCCTTCTGGTGTCCTGTCGGCTTCATCCTCTAAGGCTTTGATCAGTGCTGTAACCGCAGCTGGTTCATTTATACGAAACCTGCCCAACCACCAGGCAGCATAAAATCGCAGGCCTAAATCTGCACTTTCAAGATTAGCTAGAGCCTGCTCTACAGTTAAAGATCCACCGTCGGCATTGTCAACTGTCACTGACAAATCTTTAATGTTCTCCAGACTGGGATTCATGGTTGTGTTCGCTATGTGTTGTATCAGCGTTCAATGGCTGAATGCTGACTATTTTGCCACCCAAGCGAGTAATGCGCTGCATTTCCTGATTCATCCGGTTCTCAGGTACTGTGATAAACACACTGCCACTAGAACGAATGGGATAGCTGACTTTTTCTGTTTCTTCGCTTTGGCGCAGACCGACTACTTCATAGCGGAAGGTGCGGTTACTAGTTCTACCATTAATTTGTCCAAGCATAACTCAATTCCAAATTTATAAATTAAAGTTTTCATTAGTCCTTGGTCTGTAATTAATGACCAATGACTAATGACTAATGACACTAAAGTGGTTTCACACTAGCGATTTTGCCACCTTGTTTTACCACTCTCTGGAAGTAAGCAGATAGTCCTTCATAAGGTATAATCACAGCTTGATTGACCCGGCGTGTGCTAGGATACCCAGCTCCAAAAACGCCTGCCACTTCAATGCGGTAGAGTCTGCCTTCTTGACCAAAAGTTCCTGCACCACCAAAAGTACTGTTGGGGGTAACGCCTTTTTCAGGAGCAACGTAGGAAAAGCCGGAAGGGCCACCAGATGGAGGAACAACAACAGATGCACTGTTGCGACCTAGTTCAACGGCAAGGCGAGAGGAATTACCTTTAAGTTGGGAGGTATCGCTGCTGGCATAGCCGCGATAAAGTTGGAATATCCGGCTAAATCCGACAGTTTTTTGACCTGTTTGGGTTTCAAAGCCGCGATAGAAAGGCACAATATTTTCACCAAAGCTACTTTGATATTCTGCCGAATCAATATAAGAATCAATATCGGCTTCATATCCCTTGGTTTGATATAAGTCTAAGTGATAGACTACCTCAGACTCATCATAGGGAGCGCGGCCCAACAAATGTTTGTAGTTCAGTTCAATTACGCGAGTTTGAAAACTGTTGTAGAAAAACTTGGATTTGTACAGTTCTGATTTAGCTACTTGACGCACAAACTCTTGTACTGTACTTTTCCCATCGCGCAGAATAGATTCAGCACTTGTAAGACGCTCAGATTTCATTAAGTAATCGTTGCCCAACAGCTGACGATAGACGGCAGCAATTACCTGCTCTATATCTTCTTTAGTTGCATTTGGGCGCAATTCTACAGGAGCATTATCACTAAAAGCTTCTGTTCCCAAACGGGATGCTGCTGTTGTAATAGCCATTGGTAATTTTCCTTTTGTAATTGGTATTTGGGAAAAGTTAGGAGTTAGTAGTTAAGAGTTAAAAGTAGCGGTAAAGTTAGGAATTCAAAATTCATAACTCCTCACTCCTAACTCCTAACTCTTAACTCCTCACTTAATTCCCGATTCCCTAATTTATACAGCTGTGATGCTAATCACCTTGCTGCCCTTACGATTAAGCTGCTGCAACTTGCTAGAAAGTTGTTCGTAGGGTACGAGAAATTCTGCACTACCCCGCCGCACTACAGATGAGTTTGGAGAAGCTGCTTGTAGTACCCTAATTCGGTAGGTTTCTCCTCTCCCACCTGATGAGAGGCCCGTTAAGGCTCCTGTAGAGACTGGGTAGATGGGTGAAGCTAGATTTTTAGCTACTTCCCAAGTTAGGCGCCCTTGTTTTTTGCCTTGAGCGCGATCGCTATTGGCATAACCCCGATACAGTTGGAAAAGTCGGCTATAGCCAACGTTTTTCTGCCCTACTGGGCTATTAAAGCCACGATAGTATGGTACTATGTTTTCGCCAAAGCTTTCTTGATATTCTAGTGAGTCAATGTATGAGTTAATCTCAGCTTCGTAACCTTGTGAGTTGTAAAGCTCAACGTGGTACGAAATCTCTGACTCATCTTCTGGGGCGCGACCCAATAAATGCTTATAATTCAACTCGATAAAGCGAGTTTGCGAGTTTGAATGGAAAAACTTATTCCGATAGAGTTCCGACTGAGCAATGGCTAGCACAAATCCCCTAACTGAAATCTCGCCTTGCTGCAATAGTGATTCAGCACTGACAAGACGCTCTGATTCCATTAGGTATTCATTACCCAAAACCTGACGGTAAGCTGCCCGGATGATAACTTCCACATCCGTTTGTGTTCTATCAAGACGTAGTTCTGCCAGTCCTGAGTTTTCAAAGGCTCCAATTCCTAGCCTTGCTGCTTGTCCCAAAGCTGACATCTTTAAACCTCCTCAGTTTTAACTGGAAAACTGAAAACTTTTTAGAAAATTTTTTTTCTAGTCTTTTAAAAAGAAAGAATTCAAGAGTCAAGAGCCAGAATTTAAATCTATGCGACACTTCTACGTAGCGTCCCGAAGGGAAGTAGTACAACAGCCTCAGTGACCACTGGTGGATAACGCACCATAAAAGAATCCAGAAGCGTCTGAATCAACGGTGAAACACCACCCTAAATATGCATTAGTAGTCAATTTTAGTAGTGGTGGGTCTGAATCCCACACTCAAAGATTTCTAAATTCTGTGTTCCTAATTCTGCATTCTTCTTTAACAGTCTTTTGAAAATAAAACTGCCCAGAAAGGTAAACCAACTCCTAGCTATTTGCTAACAGAGCTTGTTTTCCTTTCCGGGCTAAATACACTCTTTAGCTTAGAGCGTTAATTGCGTAGTCGATGTAGGAATTAGCTTCTACAGCAGGGTCGCCACTTAAACCGTGGTTAGCCTTGATGTACTTGAGAGCTTCAACGTACCAGCTGGGAGATAGATCAAAGGTGCGGTTGATTTCAGCTAAACCAGAAATCAAGAAGTCATCCAAGGGGCCTGTACCACCCACAACTAAAGAGTAGGTAACAATCCGCAAGTAGTAGCCGATGTCACGCGCACACTTTTCTTTACCAGTGTTGGTAGAAGCGAAGTTAGGACCTTGTTGTTGAGTGGTGTAGGGGAACTTGTTGTACACCGCTTGAGCTGCGCCTTCTGTCAAACGTTGGGCATTAGCAGTCAAGCTTTTTGCTGCTTCCATGCTAGCAGGAGCTTGACGGAAACGACCAAAAGCGACTTGAAGTTCGGTGCTGGAAAGAAAGCGACCTTGAGAATCTGCGGCTGCAACTGCTTCGGTAAGAGGTGTCTTCATGGGTTTAGTATCTCCCTATTTACAATCTTGTTGAAATTTGTTTTGTCTAACTGACAGTAGTCAGTCAATAGTCTTAAAGCGGGTTTAGTTTAACCTACTGCTGCGGCTGCACGATCAAAGTAGCTAGCAACTTCAGATGATATAGCGCTGCAATCGCCTCTAGTGATATTATTGGGGTCGTTAACAAGAGCCAAAGCTGCGTCCTTCATTTTTTGTACGCCAACTGCTACTGAAGCACCAGGAGTTCCTAGAGCCAAGTAGGTTTCGCGCAGACCGTTCAAACAACGATCATCTAATACACTTGCATCACCAGCAAAGATTGCATAAGTGACATAGCGTAGGATGATTTCCATGTCGCGCAAGCAAGCAGCATTTCGGCGGCTAGTGTAAGCATTACCACCAGGAGCAATCAACTGAGGTTGTTCTGCGAACAAAGCGCGAGCTGCATTGGCAACAATTGCTGAAGAGTTGCTGGTAATCCGGTTTACGGTATCTGCACGCTTGTTGCCATCTTTAACGAGGGCACTTAGAGCGTCCAATTGAGCAGCGCTGAGATATTCACCGCGTGCATCAGCTTGCGTGATTACTTTTGCAAATGCATCTAAAACCATTGCTTTTGTCTCCTAGTTTGCTTGGTTAAGAATAATTGGACTCAAAACTGAATAGTTCAGTTTAGTTTTGATGTCAGCACTACCTGACGAGTTACGAAAGGTTTAAAACAGACATCCACGGAATAAGTTTACGATCTCCAGGCTTTCAGATTAAAACTTTTGTTAAAAAACTTAAAACTTCTGTGAACGACTGGAAAACCTGATTAAGATGTTGTTTTTTCCTTCTAAGTTACCTTTATACAATGCTGTAGCGTCATTATTTATTACAAATTATTGTTATGTTTGTTAATTTCATTTACATAACTTTACACTTTTTACACCCTAAAAGATGGGATTATCAATATCTGGCAAATCGGTTTAAGCCTGTGTAGGCGTGGCCCAGCGCAGGCATTGCATATTTAAGTTCTGTATTATTGGCTACTTCCTAGTGCGTGCCTTTGTTAAAAGCTATCTATTACGTTTGCGTTTGAATTGCAGTCTATAGAGGTAGTTAACTATGCAATCGGCAGACTTAGAATTAACGTGAGTTCGACAAACCTCTCCCTGCCTTGAACTAAAGTTCAAGTCTGTCCCTCTTTGAGTCGGAGAGGGACGGTTTTGCGTAGTAAAACCTTCTTAGAGGTTTTTTGATTGAACAAATTGGATAGAATAGACATTAATATGAGCAATCAAATTCACGTTAGAACTATTAGCCTGGCCGAAGCTCTAGATTTGCAATAAATATCTCCAGAAATTAATTATGCGTTACCTGAAACCCTTGTAGAGACGTTGCATTGCAACGTCTCTACATTCATTTTCACCAGATGTCTTTTCTCTTCACCATGCCCAATTCTGCTTGAGTTAAGCCAGTAGGGATGAACACAATTTATTTTCAAGTTCGATTTCGCGTTCTTGGGTGGCGACAATAGCCTGGGTGATGACGCGCTGGCTGTCAAAACCGACTGCGTGTAGTTGTAACCACTGTTGAGCTTCATTGCCTTCGCGGAGGATTTTGTGCAAAGGGGAAAGGAAACAATTAAAGCCTTGTTGTTTAGCGAGCGCCCAAACATCCTGGTACATTTCAGAAATCCAATCTCTAGCTAGGATACTTCTACCATCTTGCCAATGCCTCAAATGAGCATCAAGACTACCAGTAGCAGCAGCCGCTTCGTTCTCAGCAGTCAGGGTAACGAGTTCTTGGGGAGAAAAGGTACTTTGAGTTAAGGGATCGATGCTGGGATTTTCGATTATTTGCAACAAACGCGCTTCTAATAAGGCAGTAATGGCTAGCAAGGCAATGGGATCTGTAACTAAATCGCAAATTCTCAATTCTAGGCGATTTAGATCATAAGGACGGCGATCGCCATTTGGTCGCACTGATGCCCATAAATGCCGCACGTTTTGCATTGTTCCGGTAAGGAGTTGATCTTCCACCCACTGAATATGATCAGCGTGGCTGGCAAATAACGGTACATGGCTAGGCGTTTGTGGAAATAGGCCCCAACGGGTGGAGTGATAGCCAGTAGCTTTGCCATCGAGGAAGGGAGATGAGGCGCTGAGAGCGAGAAATAGAGGTGCTTCCATACGGATTACCCGACAGGCCCGCATTAATACTTCTGGGTCGCTGATGCCGACATTGATATGTACGCTGGCGGTGACTACTTTTGTGCCGTAGGTGTTCTCAATGTAGTCATGATAGGGATTTGCTGGATCGGAACGGAGAAAGCGATCGCTCCCACCCAAAGATAAAGTACTCCCTGGTATCAGGGTATAATCGCCCAAACGGTTGAGGTAGTTTCGCAACACCCGCCTCGGACGCAGCAAGGCACATAATAAATTTTCGTAATTATGGGATGGTTCGGTTATATATTCCACGTTGCGGCTATCTGGCTCTCGCATAAATCCATCCAAATCCGCAACAATTTTGTCGGAGAGACCAACGATTTCACCTTGAGGCGTGCCAGTGTAAATCTCAATCTCAAAGCCTTTTAATAAAACCACCTTGTTCTCCTCGGCTCTCTCTACCTATAAATTGTATCGAATAAGACGAATCTCTGGATCTATCTTTAAGTCAATCAAAGGTTAAGAATCATTTTGTTAATAATTCATACCAAATCAGGACGACGGATTTATTCGCTGTTTTTTGGAGAATTATTACTTCCTACTAAAGCATGAAAAATATACTAGTACCGCAAGGCGGAAGTCAAAAGGAAAAAAATCAAAATATTCTCACCTTAAAACTCTATCCCTTTATGAGTAGAGTATTCTGTATTCTGTATTCTGACTCCTGATTTATTTTAGGTATGTTGCGAAATAAACTTATCAGGTGAATCACTCTTTTGGGCAATATTGAGGCGGATAAACTGCGCCCATACTTCATCACTAAGTAAGTTTAAAGCAGTTTTGGGATTATTAATTGCGATCGCGCCTATAACTTTACGCCACCCCTGTTGCAATTCCTCAATAAAAGCTTCTTCGATAGAAACTTGACTCAGCAATGAAAGTGCAGCTTGAAAACTTGCTGATTCACCTGGTAAATTTTTAGACTTTAACCCCTGTAGTGCTACATTCAACCATACAGGCAGAAGTTCCAACCAATTATTTTTCTGTATCTCTTTGAGTGCAATATCTTCCATATTTAGCGCACCCCACACACATAAAGACTCTACAGCCAGTTGAGAATCACGGTTTTCTAAAGCATTTCCCCATAATTTTTCAGCGTGATTTTGGAAGCGATTAGCGAGAAATTGATAAGCTTCCTGAACTTGATGTGGAATTGTAACTTTATAAACTGACTCACCTCGTGGTAGGTAATCGCCGCGATAGGATAACCAGTTATGAGATCCGCAAAGATGAATTTTTTTATCAACTATTACTTCTTTTACATGGGAATCTCCCAACCAAAAAACCTGTACAGATGGTAAACCATTAGGTGTTTTGATCGCTCGAAGTTTTTTCTCTAGTTCTGGTGGAATTGGTTTATCTTCATCTTCTTGTCGCCGCGCAATTCCATGTCCAATTAAAATCCAAACTCCGCGATTAGCTAATTCTTGTAATAAAGTTATAAATTTTTCATTGACAACTGCCTGATTCACCCAAGGAGAATAAATTAGAATCTGATTTTTAGCCGAATTTAAAACTTCTGAAAAAGCTAGGCTAATTTGTCCATCGCGTAACTGTACGGCTTCACCTAAAGCTTTATAGTTATCTCCATCACTAGTAGCTTTTGTGGCAGCTTCTAGCGCCTTTTGGCGAATCTTTTCGAGTCTAGCTTCTATTTCGGTATTTTTCTGCTTGAGAATGGCTTCACGTTCAAAATTGATGGTTTCGGTTGATAATTCACATAATGCTTGCAAAGATATTTTACCTTCAGTATGTAGCAGTTCTAACCAATTTGATGCTGACTCTAAAATTTGCTTTCCATTCCTTATCTGAATGCTCAATTTATCTTCAAGAGCATCAAAGATAACGAAAAGCGATATTTTTCTCCAGATTTTTTGAGTCGAAGTTAGTACCCTATAGGAAGTTACAATTTTTCCCTCTTCTGGTACATGAAGTGCTAAACCTGAAGCTTGAATACTTTTTTGAATTTCCTCAAGAGGTAAGGAAGCAATATCAGCAATTGTATGATCAATAGTGATAAAGTCTGCCAAGTCAGGTAAAGTTATCGTTGTCTCGTTTAAGGATTCAGATTGAAAGGTTATCTTATTGCTTAAAGGGTCTGTAATAGCATAAATTTGTATAGGATATGGCGGCTGCGGTACAGATCCTTTTTCATAAAATGAGCGACCTTCAGCAGTAACAGTAAGTGGTGATGTTGGTGATAGAGTTTGTAAGGAACGAAGAGTTGTAGTAGTAGTTTTTATAAATACAGAATCAAGCCCAAGTACAGAAGCTAATTCATCCTCTGTTGGCGGAGGTTGAAATTCAATAGCGGCGCGGATAATAAATTCTTCAAGTACGTTAAACTGGCGGGGTTCCTTGATATTTACTTCTACAGGAGTTTGCCGCAAACTATAACGGAATTCACGCGCTGCTAAAACTGATAAACTAGGACTTTGCGCTTCTATTTCGTCTACCAGTTTTTTGAGATTTTCATCAATCGGTTTAGCAGAAGAGGCGAGAAACATCAACGAAACCTCCATGTAGACGCACGATATTTGAAACATTGGAGTACATACTCCAATACAGTTCAGTTAAGCATTTATTTCTTGTCTCAGCGCCCCCTGTCCTGTGCCTCTTCCGTCAAGTGGAAGAAATTCCCTGTTCCGAACCCACACCCTGAAGTTGCTAATGTAGCATTACTAGAGTCAAAATAACTTTTCAGAAGCTAATAGTGGATGTAACTCAATTAGTCAAAGTTTCAATTATTCTCTTGCTGCTTGCTACAGGTGTAGCTCTGCTGTCACGGAGATTACGAATCCCTTATGTTACGGGTTTAGTATTAGCAGCGCTCAATGAGGCAATCCGGAAGCGAATTCTCTCGGAAGAAATTGTGTGCGGACGGATACAAAATCTTGATGAACAATTATTGAAGCTTGAGGATGATTAAATATGGGGCATTGGGCATTGGGCATTGGGCATT
>NZ_BDUD01000001.1:5247607-5442837 GCF_003113895.1 Nostoc commune NIES-4072
ATAGTCTGGCCTTTGTCGATAAACCTTTGAGCTTCGTGAGAGCACTGTTTCGGTGACTCAATGAATGCATTCACATACGGAGCATGAGAACGAGGAAAAACTTAATTACGAATTACGAATTACGAATTACAAATTATTTTAAAAGTGATCGCTTATCGCTTATCGTTATTTTGATTTTTAATGACCCTACCAGGACTGATAAAAGAAATTCCTTGTTGAAAGTCAGTACCAATCATGACTGCTTCCACTATCGGTTCGGATATTTCTGTTTGGGCTACCCACTCGACAATAAAGTTTGCACCTAAACCTCCAGTGGTGTCATTTCTATTTATAAAAAAATCTGTAGAAGCTAGGGCATCAAGTTGAATAGGGCGCTCCAAATATTGTTTAACTAGTTTCCCTTCTGAGTTATAGTAGCGCACAGAAGTAATAACGATCGCATTAGTCAAATCTGTATTCCGAATACTTAACGTAACTGCTAACTCGAAAATCTCCTGCCGATTGTGATGATAGATATGAGAGTAGACAGGAACATAAACAGTTTGACCGCTTGCTATCTTAAAATTCTTATCCACCGTCACGATTTTTTGCAATGGGGTTGCTGTAATGGCATCGGGTTGTGACTTTGGTGGAATTTTAGCTGATTGACAAGATGCAAGAAAAATAACAGCGATCGCTAAATAAATATATCGATACAGTTTCATCAAAACTATTTACACCATTTTTTTATATGTGTAGCTAAGGGACTTCCAGAGAATAAATTATCCAATTTACTCAGATCATATTTTTCTTTTTCCTCCTGCCCCCTGCTTTCTGCCCCCTGCCCATACCACGATAGGATATTTTTTTAGTTGGAAGTCCCTTAGCTAGAAACTACGCTCAACATTTTTGTTCAATAAAATCAATAACTTGATGTAAACATCCTGGTTTAGTCACAATCAGCACAGTTGAATGAGGTTCCAGTATTGTACTACTGTTAGGAATCATCAAATCTTCGTGGGGATGGGGTTGATAGCCAATAATTAGTGAACCACTAGGAAATTGGGAATCCTGAGCAATTTCGGCAACGCTACGACCAGCAACATAGCAATTGTTGGGAATAGAAAGTTTCAGAACCTCAATCTGTCCCTGCTCAAAATGCATCATTGATTCCACTTGCGGATATTCAATGGCATTCACCATTGTTGAAACTGATAGTTCAACTGTACTGATAATATGGTTAGCTCCAGCAATACGTGACACCGTAGTGTTTTGCAAGAGTTACTCTATCCGCAACAAATGATTGCAGTATTACAGCAACAATCTCAAAGTCTCAAAAAGCCACCCATAAGTTTTTTTGAGTTTTTAGAATTACTTAGTAGAGAAGTACTAAAGTTTACAAATAATATTAAATCTCAAACTTGATAGCTTAACGTTGACCACTAATGTTACATCTAGTATCGTTGAGCGGGGAAAAACTAACGTGAAAGCACAGGTATTTAGAGGCGTTAATCAACTCTCTTACGAAGAAATCCCAGTTCCAACCGTGGAACCAGATGAAGTATTGGTACAGGTGCGGGTTGTAGGGTTGTGTCAGTCAGATATTAAAAAAATTCGTTATCCACTCTATGAACCACCGCGCATTTTTGGGCATGAAACTGCTGGCACGATCGCAGCAATAGGCAATAATGTCAAAAGTTGGCAAGTTGGACAACGGGTAGCAGTGATGCACCACATCCCCTGTATGCGTTGCGTCTACTGCCTAAATGATAATTTCTCTATGTGCGATGTCTACAAAAACATCTCCACTACCGCAGGCTTTAACGCCAGTGGTGGCGGTTTTGCCGATTATGTCAAAGTTCCTGGACATATTGTGGAAAATGGTGGGTTGATTTCCATCCCGGATAATATTAGTTTTGAAGAAGCCAGTTTTGTAGAACCAACTAACTGCTGCTTGAAAGCGGTGAAAAAAGCTCAAATTGCCCCAGGACAAACTGTATTAGTTACTGGTGCTGGGCCAATTGGCTTAATGTTTATCATGTTGGTGAAGTATTTCGGAGCAAAAGCGATCGCTACCGATTTACTACCCTCTAGAGTTGAAAAAGCTTTGAGTGTCGGTGCAGAGGCGGCTTTTGATGCTCGCGATCCCGATTTAACAGCAAAAATCCATGCCCTAACTGGTGGACTGGGTGTTGATATTACTCTGCTGGCTGTTCCTAGCGAAAAAGCTTTCTTTCAAGCACTTGATAGTACTCGCAAAGGCGGTAAAATCTTATTTTTCGCTGAATTTCCTGATGAGGTGGAAATTCCCATTAACCCCAATATTCTCTACCGTCGGGAAATTGACTTGATAGGAAGTTATAGCTCATCTTATCGGCTTCAGAGTTTATCAGCCGATATTGTATTTAATCAGCGAATTGATGTAAAAGCGTTAATTAGCGATCGCTATCCATTAAAAGATTTATCAGCAGCTGTTGAGCAAGCGATCGCACCTACACCGGATACTTATAAAATCTTAATTTATCCGTAAAAGGAAATGAGGGGAATAAGGAAGCAATTTTTCTCCCTCATTTTCCTCATCTCCCGATACGGTTCGGGTTCGGTTAAGGTAAGAGACGCGATAAATCACCGTCTCTACAAAGGACTGATTATTGTAAAGACGGCGATTCATCGCGTCTTTGCGATCTAGAGCTTGTCATCAAAAAACCTTGTCCGAACCGTATTGCCTCATCTCCCTCATCTTCCTAAAATGCTTATTACCCTACTTTTCGTAGCTCTACTAGCTTTCTACGTCGCCTGGAATCTCGGAGCAAATGATGTCGCTAACGCGATGGGAACCTCTGTAGGCTCCAAAGCTGTTACCCTCAAACAAGCACTGATAATTGCTGGGGTTTTAGAGTTTACGGGTGCTGTGTTGTTTGGACATGAGGTAACGGAAACCCTAGCAACAAAAATTGCGAATCCTGCTTTATTCGCAGCTACACCCCAAATATTCGTAACTGGGATGATAACGGTACTAATATCCTGTGGTGTGTGGTTGCAAATTGCCACATCACGCGGTTTACCAGTGTCATCTTCTCATGCAGTTGTTGGTGCGATCGCTGGATTTAGTTGGGTAGCTTTAGGAGTAGGTGCAATTGATTGGTCATCAATTCGCTTGATTACCATTGGCTGGGTTTTAACGCCATTAATTAGTGGTGCGATCGCTGCTTTATTTTACAGTCTAATAAAGCACTGGATTTTAGATCAACCCAATCAAGTAGTCCAGTTACAAGAATGGATTCCCTGGTTGAGTACTGCACTGCTAGGTGTATTCGGCGTAATTGTATTACCATCGCTCACAGAACCGCTAACCAATTTTGTAATTGAGCTTGGTTTCAACATCCCCCCTTACGACATCCCTCTGTTAACCGGTGCAGTAGCAGCAGTTGGACTGACAATCATTAGTTGGCGACAATTAGGAGATTTAGGGAAAACAGAAGAGTCTATTCAATCCCCAGTCCCCAATCCCCAGTCCCCAATCCCTAATCCCATAGAAAGATTATTCGCTCGATTTCAACTACTAAGTGCTTGCTTTGTCGCCTTTGCTCACGGTTCTAATGATGTGGGAAATGCGATCGCTCCTTTAGCTGCGATCGTCTATATCAATCGCACTGGTAGCGTACCGACAGATGGGATCACCATCCCCATTTGGATTTTAATCCTTGGTGGTGCTGGTATTGTTGGTGGTTTAGCTGTCTGGGGTAAAAAAGTCATCGCCACTATTGGCGAAAACATTATTGCCTTACAACCTAGTAGTGGATTTTGTGCTGAACTTGCTACTGCTACAACCATCCTCATCGCCTCCCGGCTAGGTTTACCAGCCTCCACCTCCCACGCTCTCGTTGGCGGTGTAGTTGGTATTGGACTAGTGCAAAATCTCAAGTCGATTAAGTTTCAAACGCTAAAAGGCATTGCCGCCGCATGGGTAATTACAATCCCCGCGAGTGCTGTCCTTAGCGCTGCCATCTTTAGCATTGCCCGGATTTTATTTCTCTAAATAATTATTAATATTTTCCTAGGTTTTTCATCTACTGTATCTACTCAAAGTAGAACCTAAACTGCAACAACTCAAAAAAAGCGGGTTTTTGCAGAACTGCTGCTCATTCATTAGAATGTTGTGCAGGGGATAGCGTAACTTTGAATTTCCACAGAAAGATACTTTAATCTCCATTTAGAGATATAAACTGTCACACCAGTTACATTCCACACGAATTTACAGTTAATTTCGCAAGTCAAGAAGAGGAAAAGGGGCAGGGAGCAGGGAGCAGGGGGAAATCCCCATACATAATAAATAAATTTATTTGCTCTCAAACCCTTGTGGCAGGGGGGAAGATACTAGGATTCCCCGTGCGCTCCGCCTCCTGCTCCCCTACCTCTTCAGTCAGACAAGTTTGTGGCAATGATGCACCCATCTGCAAGTCTTTGACAATTACTATTGGTAGCAAAACAATAAATGTTTATTTGGAGTGAGATTTATTTAAAAGTAAAAATCTCATAGCAAATAGGTTGATGTAAATTAAACTGACCAAAACAAAAAAGGTTTGAGTTGAAGCGACTTACAGCCATACGGATAATCCAAAATCCAAAACCGAATGACAAAATACTTGTCAATCCTGAAGAAAACACTGTGTATTCAGCAGTAAGGTAAATTTGATGCTTTGCCAAGTTGTGCTCAGTATGACAGAATTACGTTGAAATGCGGAAGTGCTGTTAAAATTTTTAATTTATCTGACAAAATACATGAAATTACTATGAGCGCCAATAAAGTGTACCGGAAGCAGCTTTATCGTCAAGGTGTTAGAGGTTAGAAGCTAATGGGGCGATTCGAGAAGCAACCAGAAAATCCGAGAGTCAGAGGCGAGCTATCCAGAGCAGCAGAAAATGCTCTGTGGGCTGTAGTTGAAGATTTAGAAAATCTTCAGCAAAATGTCCTCAGAGGATTGCAGGAAGACGTAAAGCGACTTCAGTCAGAAAAAAACCGATTATCTGATGATATTCAAAGCTTGCTAGAAGAAAAAGAGCATTTACAACAAGTGCGCCAAATTACTGAGCAGCAAGCATTAATTCGGCAACTGGCAGAAGTTCTGGCAAAGCATATATCTTCACAACTGCAATCCTCTCTGGCAACTTTAGCTAACCAAACTATAGAGGGCAAGTCTTACGATCAAGCTGCGCTTAAGTCGGCTGAAGTAAGCAGTAATGTAGTAGGTGAAATCAATGAAAAAGTCGAACACATGTTTGACAGCTTGGATGACACCGTTACTATTACCTTTAACTCGCTGCAACAGGAGCTGAAGAACTATCAAAGTAATCTTTCCCAACAGTTGTCACGGATGTACAGCCAGCAGCAGCAAGGGGAAACGATTTTGGCGGAGTTTGTTAATCGCCTGCATGGAGAACTAGACAAAACTATTGAAGTTGCTTCACGCAAACCAGCGACAGCAGGTATACCTACTGTTTTGCAGTTTACCGAGCCAGAAAAAAACAGTTCTTTTGAGACATCCTCGCCACAGGTTGGCGAAGTAGTAAGAAATTCCTCAGAGCCAATTTCCCCGATCGCTAATAAATTTTCACCAAGCGAAACGACATCAGAGCCAACTGTTATTAGAGAAAACGGCGCAAACCCAATTTCTATCCCCAGCAAAGACTTATCCCAAAAAGAAACAATATCACAGCCGCCGGTTCTTAGAGAAAACGTCGCTAACTTAATTTCTATCACCAGTAAAGACTCGTCCTCAAAGGAAACGACATCAGAGCCGACTGTTGTTAGAGAAAATGCCGCGAACCCAATTTCTGTCCCCAGCCAAGACTCGTCCCAAACAGAAACGACATCAGAGCCGACTGTTGTTAGAGAAAACGCCGCAAACCTAATTTCTGTCCCCAGCCAAGACTTGTCCCAAACGGAAACTAAATCAGAATCGAATGCGGTTGTAGTTCCGCCACCAAAAGAAAACGCTTCTGAACCAATTTCTGTCCTCAATAAGGACTTATCAGAAAACGAAACGACATTACAGCCTCCTACTGTATCTGTGCCACAGCCGGAAGCAACACAACCTTTACGAAGGAGAAACGCTGCTGAATCAATTTCTCTCCTCCGCAGGAACGTATCGCAGAGCAAAGCTCAATCCTCACCGATCGCTCCGCTAGAGCCGAAGCCAGAAGCAAAACCGCCACAATCGCGATCGCGCAATTCCTCTGGTTTATCGTCGATCCAAATCGGTTTATTGTTGATTGTTTTATCGGCAGTTCTATCGTCGCTTTATAACGTAGCCATTAGAGTTATTTTCCACGAAGGTTCCCAGATTTTTGGAGTATTAGACGTAGAGCGCTTGCTGCCGCCGACTTTGGGCAATACTCTATTAATTTTGACCCTACGATTTATGGTAGTAGTACCACTAATGGTATTGTTGTCGCCGATACTGCATCCAACACTGTGGCAAGACTTAGAAAACTTGGCTGGCTCAGTTAGAGGAAATCCTACAGCTGCTAATACAGCTACCAAGCAGATTTTGCTGTTGTCAGTTGTGAGTGGCTGTTTTCTGTTTTTGTCTCAGCTTCTCATATACATTGCGATCGCTCAAGTCACAACCGGAATGGCGATCGCACTGTTCTTTATCTATCCGATGGTTAGTGGTTTATTGTCGTGGTTTCTGTTTCGCGATCGCCCTACCATATTTCGCATCAGTGCGATCGCTGCAATTTGCTGCGGTGAATTGTTAGTTTTAGGAGGTTCTCCCAACCCAGGTATAGGTAATACTTCAATGGGAAGCAGCGCCGCTATTCTTTCCGGCGTGGCTTTTGCAGCCTACATAATTCTGACGCGGGTTTGTGCTAGCAAACTGCATCCCGTGACTTTTACTTTGATTAACTTCGCCACCATGTTGCTGTTGAGCTTTATCTGCTTGATGCTACCTTTACCGAGCGATTGGAACTTAGTAGTTGATACCTCTAAGATGTTGGAACTGGTTTTAAGTGCATTTATTTTGGGTGTGTTAACTCTTGCCGGCTATTTGCTGAATAATGTTGGTATTAGTAAACTAGGTGGTTCGCGATCGGCACTCATCGGTGCTACTATCCCAGTTTTAACCGTGATTTTCGCTGGGCTAATCATTCAAGAAAATTTGGATATTGTGCAAATTCTGGGAGTGTTGTTAGTAACCTTTGGCGCGGCTGCTTTCAGCTTAGAAACAATGCGAAATCAGGTTAAACCCTCTAATCCCACCAATTAAATGACGACTTCAATCCGTTTAGGTGTGGTGGGAGGTATAGCTCCCATCACTCCCAGCACCAAGCCTGACGCGAATACGCCTAGTTGCAACTTCTCTAAATCATCTGAACAAACAACATCCCCGGTTTCTCACAGAAGCCGGGGATCTAAATTTTTACGAATAATTTACGACTACTGTAAGTAAGTCGGTGAGACTAATTCAAATTACTATTAACTGATGTAATGTAAAAAATATTGAAATTAGTTTGTAGTGAGCGGCTCCAGCCGCTCTCTACGAAACACTACGCAAACACTACATTATTTACGCCACCCTACTTATAGATGGAGATAGCACTTAATAGATGAGTCAACAGTAATTAGAATAACTTGACTTGTAATATATTTTTAGGGATTTAGCCTGATACAGATAGGTAAACACGTATATGTAAGCAGTATGAGTAGTACTGACTCAAGCAATTTGGCACGAGTACTTGCTCACAAAGAAGATTGACAAGGAGTTAAGACCATTACAGCATGTTTTGGAACTAGGAGATGAAGTAGCAGAAGTATTTAGAGTAACCCGGTTTTTAAGCATGGTAGACTCAGTAAGTGGGTAAGAATAAAATGAACTATGTTACGTAATGTAAATTTCATCAAATTGGCTTGTATTAGACCTTCAGCCCTTAAAATAGGGTTAGAGCGGCTTACTACAAACCTTTAATTATTCACGCCAACTTAACTTATTGTGTTTGATGAGATGGTATCTTTATTTATGTTGGTCTGCACTAGCCAATTTGGTCTGCGTAGGCGTAGCCCGCCGCAGGTATCGCCCAGATGCCTAGAGAAAGAAGCTTATATCGTAGCTTGCTGCGGATTCTCTTCTTTTTATTTACGCAATTCAACCTTCTCAAATATATAAAACAGTGAGGGAAAAATATACTTAAAAGTAGCCAATGAATTAGTTAAATCATGAAAATTTAAAATTCTTTCATGAAAAAAATATCTAAATAATCATAAAATTCACTATGTTTTATTTATTTGGATTTGATTAATAACTAATTATTCGGCTATTAGCATAATCAAAAAAGTGTAATAACTATGCAATTAATTCAGAGTCAATCAAGGCTTTCTGTGTAAAATTATCAACACAAAAAGTTGATTGCGAATCGTATTTAATCGGAAGAAAACAATGTCATCAAACCTTGATTTAGGAATAATAAAAATGTATTGAAATAGACGTTATTTATAAACTTTAAAACACATAAATTTGTTACAAAGTGAAAAAAGAATGATATGATAAAAAACGAGAATTGAAAAAACAACAGGTATTTGGGAAATTGGAATTAATTGCTCTACTTGATGTCTACTATCTTCCCTCAAGCCAACGGCTTATAGTGGCGAGATATCACTGGAGGTTGTGAACAAGATGATAGTTTGCAACGAGCCGTGTGGCTTAACCTCTGAATGTTTCTACATCTGGGAAGCGATTTATTTCTAGACCAGTCCCAATTATTTCTAGTCATTTGTGTGCTAAAAATAATTATCTAAAGCTGAATAAAAACCATCTTTTTCGAGTAACAGATATCCCAGATGAACCGCGCAAACTAGTTTTTACTCCGAGTCGGCATAGTGCCATAATTAAGGTGTAAATAGCTTGACGTTGTTGCTCTAGAAAGATAGAAAAAAACCTCAGAGAAGTTAGAGGCTTTATAGATTACTTGCAACACAGTTGACTTTTGGGACAAAAACGGTCTTCAAGCTGAACTTGGTAATGTTTGTAATTTTCTGGTCAGATGCTCCAGACAGTTATAGTAACCACCACTAAATCTGCCTTAATACCAGAAAATATACGAAAATGGTAGTTTGGGCTACCACGGATTTCATAGTTATCGCATACTAATATAGTCTGAAGTGAAAACATTGCCTTCAGCCAGGTGTATACTACCTATTTTCAATCCATTAAAAATTGTGTAAACGTGCTATTCAATTGTCTGTAATATGAGTAACGACATAGATCTGATCAAACGTCTTGACCCCAGTGCGATGGATCAGATCATGCTTTATCTGGCTTTTAGTGCCATGCGGACGAGTGGGCACAGGCATGGGGCATTTTTAGACGCAGCCGCAACAGCAGCAAAATGTGCAATTTACATGACCTATCTAGAGCAGGGGCAAAACCTGCGGATGACAGGGCATTTGCACCACCTAGAGCCGAAACGGGTAAAAATTATTGTAGAAGAAGTCAGACAGGCTCTAACAGAAGGCAAACTATTAAAGATGCTGGGTTCTCAGGAACCACGCTATTTAATTCAATTGCCTTATGTCTGGCTAGAAAAGTATCCTTGGCAACCGGGGCGATCGCGTGTTCCTGGTACCAGTCTGACAAGTGAAGAAAAAAGACAAATTGAGCAAAAACTGCCCAGTAATCTACCTGACGCTCAGTTAGTTAGCTCTTTTGAGTTTCTGGATTTGATTGAGTTTTTACATAAGCGATCGCAAGAAGACTTGCCACCTGAACACCAAATGCCTTTGAGTGAAGCCTTGGGTGAGCATATCAAGCGCCGTCTGCTCTACTCAGGAACGGTAACACGCATTGATTCTCCTTGGGGAATGCCCTTCTATGCTCTTACCCGTCCTTTTTATGCCCCAGCAGACGATCAAGAACGCACTTACATCATGGTAGAAGATACCGCTCGGTATTTCCGCATGATGAAAAATTGGGCAGAACGGCGACGAAATGCCATGCGCTTACTGGAAGAACTTGATATCCTCCCGGAAAAAATGGAGCAGGCTATGGAAGAATTGGATGAAGTTATCCGTGCCTGGGCAGATAAATATCACCAAGACGGGGGTATTCCAGTAATTTTACAGACAGTTTTTGGCGAAAGAGAAGACTAGCTCTACACAAAATTCAAAAAGCTTAATTTATAAGCTTTTCACTGATTTTGTCCGTTGCTTAATAGTAGGGAGATGGTTAATCTATTTAGATTGTAACACTGTACTAGCAATAGTAGTACAAAAGTCACAAGCGATTTTGTGACTTTTGTGTTGTAAGTGTTGAGTTTGCATAACTTGCAAGCAAAGGACAATTATACGCCGAAGTCCTGTTCGCCTAGTATATGCAATTTAAATGTGGAACATTACCCATCAATTTAAACGTGACAAATTATTAGGGTGGATATTTTAATATCCACCCTAATAATTAACCTGTATTCTCAGTTAACTACAAAGGATTGTAATTAATTCGTCGTGCTGGGTTGCGTTGGCACAATCGGTTGTGTTGGAATAACCGGTTGTGTTGGAACACTTGGTTGCGTTGGAACACTTGGTTGCGTTGGAACACTCTGTTGCGTTGGAAATGGGGTAGTCTCTAAACTTGGACTTGAACCCGTAGGTATTATAGTTGACGGTGGAGAGGAAGATGAAGCACCGATAACACTATCATCAGCACTGATACAAGTATCTAACGCCTGTGTAGCGGGAAAGTCGATTTGACTACGCAAGCCAACTACACACTGCCCAAAACGTACGGGTAACAAACTACGTCCACAGTAATCTAGAGCTGCCAGATTAACTTCTTCCTTGGTACTTAAGCTGACACCAACTACACAGGTAGCTAACTCCTCAGGACGCCGGGCCCTCCCACAAGAAGAAAGGGCATCTGTCGCAGCAATTTGGGTGTCCTTCTCAATTTTAACTACGCAAGCAGCCAAATCTTTTGGACGTAGTGCTGCTGCACAACCAAGTGAAGCCGCTTCTGCTGTTACACCCACTTTTAGGAGGCGACCTGCACAGACAGTATAATCATTGTTGTAGGAAGCTGCGATCGCTGTATTTGGTAAGATCGCTGCCAAGCATCCAGCTATAGCCACTGGTACTGTTAAAATCCTGGAGGTGGAACTGGCTTGTTTGTTCTTACCTCTATTAACCGCTTTATTGCTCATTGACGTTGCCATTCTCCAAACACCCAAAGTTATGCTAACTCAAATATCTTAAAAATCCTCTGTAATTAAAGAATTTCGGCGGTAGCAAGGTATAGACATAATTAATTATGCCGGAAATTGTGTTAATATAACTGTTTGAAAGATAAGTAGGCAACGTAAAAAGTATTTCAAAGTAAGAATACTACGTAAATCAATCTGATGATTGAGTAGCCTACGAAACTAAATAAACACAAAAAACTTATTGGCAGGAGTACGGCGTGACAGGCCGGAATTCAGGCTTGAAAGCCAGTATGTCGGTTCTGCCGACTTAAAGCAACTGGCATAATTGATGCGTCTACATTGGTAGGATACGTCATACCAAGGTAAGCACCCTCAAAAAACCAGAAATCCTCTGATTAAAAATCAGAGATATGTCAACATAGTATGTCATCATAGTATGTTTGGCTGAATATGTTTGGCTAAAGTTTAAACAGGATTAGATTAAGGAAACTCATGTCCCGATATAGAGGGCCACGCCTCAGAATTGTACGCCGCTTGGGCGATTTACCAGGATTAACTCGTAAAAGCGCCAGACGGGCTTACCCGCCTGGTCAGCATGGTCAGAACCGCAAGAAGCGCTCTGAGTATGCTATCCGTCTAGAAGAAAAGCAAAAGCTCCGCTTCAACTACGGTTTGACTGAAAAGCAATTGCTGCGCTATGTGCGGAAAGCCAGACGTGTTACTGGTTCTACCGGACAAGTGCTGTTGCAATTGCTAGAAATGCGCTTGGATAATACCGTTTTCCGCTTGGGTATAGCCCCGACTATCCCAGCAGCTCGTCAACTGGTAAATCACGGACACGTAACTGTTAACGGTCGCGTGGTTAATATTGCCAGCTACCAATGCCGTCCTGGAGAAGAAATTGCCGTCAGAGATCGGGCACAATCGCGGAAGTTGGTGGAAGCTAACTTGCAATATCCCGGTTTGGCAAATCTCCCCAGTCATTTGGAGTTTGACAAAAATAAGTTGGTTGGTAAAGTCAACGGCGTTGTTGAACGGGAATGGGTGGCACTACAAGTTAACGAACTACTTGTGGTGGAATACTACTCACGACAAGCGTAATAGTCATTGTCATTTGTCCTTAGTTATTTGCAAAGGGCAAGTCCCAAGTGTGAGCAGAAGAAACGAAACCTCTGCTCACACTTTTTAATTTAGAATAATTAATATTAAATTTATAGGACTTACGCAAAAATTGCTAAAAAGCTTAATTTCTCGAACCGCCAAGACGCCAAGAGCGCCGAGAATTCGTAGAGTGTGCGTAAGTCCTAATTTATTTAAACAATACTTCTGGCAATATTGCCAGAAGTATCAATTGAATAATTTTTACTTCTTGTCCTGCAAATATCCAATTATTTTCGGTATTGAATTAAAACCACAATTTTATGGAGAATTATCAGCTTCAGGAAGAACAATTGTAATTCCATATTCAGGAGCTGTTGCTAATATCCGGTCAATGACTTCTTGAGTTATGGGTAAGGGTGGAACTGACGAATTTTCTACTTTAGTTCCGACTTGTGCAAAAAACTTTTCTATTCCACCTGGAGTAGCCCAAATCAGCATTTTGGCTGGTACAGAACCAATATTTTTAAAACTATGGAGTTGGCCTTTGGGAGAATGCAAGAATGTTCCCGGAGTTGCTACAACTGTTTGTTCATCAAGATAAAACTCAATCGAACCCTCTTGAATATAAAATGCTTCATCTTCTCTACTATGAATATGTGGTGGCGGGCCTAATTGGGGTGCAAGTACTACTTCAAACAGTGCATATTTGCCATCTGTTTGTTCGCTCGTAGCTTTAAAGGTGGCTACATCGCCTGCTACTGAATAACTATCACCTTCACCTGGTTGGGCTAATATTCCGTAATTAATTGTCATTTTCAATCATCTCCTGAGTTTTATGACAAACAGATTGCACCGCTTGCACAAATCAGCAAAACACAGCCTAGCTATGATTAAAAAGTCCAGAAATTAAGCTCCAATAAGCTTCCTACGATTGTTGATACGCAAAGGAAGTAGGACACTTACCTTTAATGCTAAAAATGATTCAATTTAAAGCGTTCGCTCAAATTATTTATTATTTTTAATCTTTGCTGACTCAATGGCACTACAATATCTTGGGATAATGGATCGATAACACTATCAGTAGGCAGAGATTTAATAAAAGCTATTACCTCTTTTGTCCAAAGTCCAATTCTAACCGACGTTCCTAGAACTTTGAAGCTCAATTGCTTTGTGGAGCAAATAATTAATGACTTGGAAAACGACATTCCTGTTTATGGTACTGGCAACTCTAGTAGTAATACTTGTGGGTTGGCTAACCTCAATTGGAATATTACCAATTAGTCAAATGATTAACTATAGCGATGTTGGACTGAGATTTATTCGAGTCTGGATATTATTAGCGATCGCTATTGGGCTTATTGTTCCTACAATTACGTTTATTATAGGATTACTATTTGATTTTTGAACGAAATTAAGTATTGTAGAGTGTGTTAGAACGGAGTTCGTAACACACTATGAACACGAGTTTGATGCCGTACTCTCTGTGCTAACACATCCTACGTATATTTTCTCCAAATCAAACCGGATTCCTATATTTGGTTTAAGTATCCTGAAATTCGCAAAATCTTTGGCTTATACTTGCTAGTTCTTATTATCCAAATTGTCACTGAAAAAATAGTCAGTAAAGTTTGGTTCCCAAGCTTAGTGGTAATTATTGGTACACTTTACACTGCATTTCGAGTTTGGCAACTTTGGCACGAGCAGCAATCCATCAAAAGTACTGATTTCATCGAGCAAGGCAACTTTAGAATAATTAGTAGTGTCTTGTGGCTGCTGCTTTTGTTTTGGTCAAGTAATTTAATCATGCTACTGACTCTATCCTGGCCAAGTATTTTGTAGTTTTGCAGCAAATTAGAGATTTTTAGCCTTTGATTCAGTATGACCAATGACCAAAAAGAAAAAGGTAAAAGCCCCGAAATTTATTTATGGGCTTGGTAAATTTTTGACTTTTGACTTTTGACTTTTGACTTTGGAGCGAAGCGACGCGACTATCCGCCAATTTGCGACATCGTGCGGGTGTATATACCCTGATTACCAGAATCGCGCCCTTTAAAGTTAATTTCTGGCTTGATTGCTAGTAAACTACTCACCTGCTCTTGTAATTGAGCAGTGCTAGTGCCAGAACGCAGAGCAGTTTTTAAATCTATTTGACCAGTTTCATTTAATAAACAAGGACGTAGCCAGCCATCAGCACTAAGGCGCATCCGGTTACAACGATCGCAAAAACATTCCGACATTTGACTAATAAATCCCAGTGTCCCCTTCGCACCGGGAATTTGAAAAACATCAGCAGGGCCAGCACCACGAACTTGAGCTTCTGTCAAGCCCCAGCGATCGCGGATAGATTCTCGTAACTCGGCTGAAGATACCCAACCGCGATCGCCAAACAAATGCACATTACCAATGGGCATAAATTCAATAAATCGAACATGCCACTGTTTGTCAATTGTCAGGGCGGCTAAATCGAGAACTTCGTGGTCATTAACACCAGGAATCACCACGACATTCAGCTTCAGGGGATCGAATCCGACCTCATGGGCGGCTTGAATCCCATGCCAAACTTGTTGCCAACGAGAACGCCCCTGATTACCGATAATTTGATCAAAAATGTCGGGATCAAGAGAATCCAGACTAATATTAATTCGTCGCAGCCCTGCATTGTAGAGGTTTTGTGCCATCGGAGCCAGCAAAAAACCGTTGGTGGTCATTGAAATATCTTGAGTTTGGGGGAGACTTGCGATCGCGCTTACTAAATCTACCACGCGCGGACGCAACAAGGGTTCACCCCCAGTCAACCGAAACTGCTTAAAGCCTACTGGAATAAATACCTCTTTAATTAAGGTGAGTAGTTCTTCATCAGTCAACATCTGTTGCTTGAGAATATAATCCAGTTCTACTCCCTCTGGCATACAGTATTGACAACGAAAATTGCAGCGATCGATTAAGCTTATGCGGAGGTAGTCTACCTGATTCATCGTTTTATTTTTATTGTCTCTAATTAATTAAAGACTTTACAAAGTTGGTTTACGGCTTCCTACTATATTTTTTGGTTGTAACTCAAGATACCATGCTCCCCCTTAAGTGAGAGTCCACAGATTGTGGCATAATAAGCCGATCGCATCCACTAGTTAGTCATCAATCGTGCAAGACACCGACTCCATAAACGACCTTGCTGCTGCTTTACTACAGCCAGCAGATATTAGCTTTGAACTGCCCGATCCAGAAGATGAACAGATTCTAGAGTCAGATTTTCAACAGCAGCTAGAAGTAGCGTGGCAAGTATGCGATCGCTTTGATTTGCAAACTGAAATTTGGCGGGGGCGAATTTTACGCGCTATCCGCGACAGAGAGAAAGTTGGTGGTGACGGACGCGGTACTGGCTTTCTGCGATGGTTAAAAGAGCGGGAAATCAGCAAAAGTCAAGCATACTCCTGGATTCAACTGGCCAATAGTGCCGATACTCTCATCGAAGACGGTAAACTTGATCCCGGAACTGTGAACAACTTCAGCAAACGGGCATTTGTTGAAACCTCCAAAGCAGTGCCAGAAGTGCAACAGATGGTGAGTGAAGCCGCCCAAAAAGGCGATCGCATCACTAGGCGAGAAGTGCGTCAACTCAGCGATGAATGGACTGCCATGTCCTCAGATTTATTACCCGAAGCAGTCAAAGAAAAAGCAGCAGATAACACCCTTCCTCCACGCTACATCGCCCCACTGGTGAAGGAAATGGAAAAACTGCCAGAATCGCACCAAAAGTTTATCCAAAAGGAAATTGCTGCTAATCCTGATGTGGATACCCTGAAACAGGTAACTAACGAAGCGCGTAATTTGGCCAAATATCTCAAAGGGGCGGCTCAAGTCCAGGCGCTGACAAAGGAAGATGTTGATATTGAAACAGCCTTAGAAGAAGCGCAAAGAGTCGGCTGTTTGAGCATTGCTGCTGATTTGGTGAATCAAGCATCGCAAATTGAACAAACGATCGCCAAATTGTACATGACTTGGAAACGAATCAGTAATTTAGCAGATCGATTATATGTAGATACTGGTGCAAGTACACCCAACTTGCGATCGCTCCTCACTTGCTTGGAACCTCTGGGTGGTGAAATTATGGAATTGCAACTTAGTGGTGCGACTGAACACACTATACGTCTGCAAATTCAGGAGACGAGTTAAAGCAATTCGCAATTCGCAATTACGTTTTGTGACGGGGATTTAGACCCTGCTATTTCGGCGTACGCATTTGCTATTTCGGCGTACGCATTTGCTATTTCGGCGTACGCATTTGCTATTTCGGCGTACGCATTTGTTATTTCGGCGTACGCATTTGCTATTTCGGCGTACGCATTTGCTATTTCGGCGTACGCATTTGCTATTTCGGCGTACGCATTTGTTATTTCGGCGTACGCATTTGCTATTTCGGCGTACGCATTTGTTATTTCGGCGTACACATTTGCTATTTCGGCGTACGCATTTGCTATTTCGACAATGCCTACGGCTGGCTATGCCTACGCATTTGCTGATTGTACGTGAACTACCCACACTTCTGCTGACGCAGTAAGTGTGGGCTTCCGGTTTCATTGACAACAGCCTTTCCACCTTGCGGCTTATTGGTCTTACGTCGTCTCGACTCGGCAAGAACGGGGTTCCCTCCGCCCATAGATAATATCCGTATGCCTTCTGCTCTGATATTCTTACTTGCGTTTGTATCCCTATCATGATGATTTTTACAAGCAGGACAATGCCACTCTCTGATATCTAGAGGTAATTCATCAACGATGTGTCCACAACAAGAACAGGTTTTTGAGCTAGGGAAAAATCTACCAATCTCTACAAGTTGACCATCCTTCGCTTTCAACTTGTAATCAATGAAATTAACAAACATTCCCCATCCAACATCGGATATTGATTTAGATAGCTTGCGATTCCGTACCATTCCCTTAACGTTGAGGTTTTCCACAACGATAATTTGGCTTTCATTAACCAGTTTTCTGCTTAATTTATGCAGAAAATCTTGGCGGGAATTTGACACTCTCTCATGAACCTTAGCTACAAGTTTTCTGAATTTGTTCCTTGATTTACTCCCCTTGACTTTACGTGCAAGTTTTTTCTGCTTTCTTGCTAGATTCCTTTCATGTCGCAACAGAAGCTTAGGATTAGAATACTTTGTAACTTGTTCACCGTCATGGATAATCGCAAAATCTTTAATCCCCAGGTCAATACCTATGGTTTTGTCACCTGAAGTCTGAATATTTTCTCCATCATTTTCAACAAGGATGGATGCGTAATACTTGTCTGTAGGAGTCTTGCTGATAGTGACAGTTTTGATTTTACCCTCAATGACTCTGTGAAAAACAGCTTTAACTTCGCCAATTTTCGGTATATTCAAGCAATTCTCAACAATAGTCACATTCTGGGGATATTGGATAGATTGCCTGTGATTCTTAGACTTAAATCTAGGAAATTTGGCTCTACCCTCAAAGAAGTTAGCATAAGCTTTGTTTAAGTTGATAGCTACACACTGCAACACAGCAGAATAGCAATCAGATTTTAACCAGGGATACTCAACCTTTAATTGTGGGAGCAGTCCTTTGTAGTTCTTAATCGGTAAAGCTTTTCCGGTGTTTTCGTAGTGCTGAATACAAGTATTTAAGGCGTAATTCCAGTACCATCTGGCGCAACCAAAGGACTTAGACAAAGCTACTTGCTGTTCATCCGATGGATATAACCTCACCTTAATAGCAGTCAGCACTTAACATCACTTCCTTTAAATCAATGTAGCTTTTTTGGGATACAGTGATTATATCAGAACTGGTGTGAAACTGTGAAAAATGATTTTGTTTCAAAAGGAAGGTCGATCAGTGACCTTAAAGCTCATTTAGTGTTGACAACAAAATATCGTCGCAAAGCTATCACAGGAGAGATGCTAGCGCGATTGCACACCGTACTTGAAGACTTGTTGGTTAAATGGGATTGCAAGCTTGTAGAGTTTAGCGGCGAGTCAGACCATGTGCATTTATTGTTTCAATATCACCCCGATCTACAATTAAGTACTTTGGTCGGAAATATTAAATCAACAACTTCCCGTAGACTGAGGCAAGAGTTTTCAACCCACCTGAGTCGCTTTTATACCAAAGATGTTTTTTGGAATGGTTCGTATTTTATTGCTAGTTGCGGAGGAGTGACTATCTCAACTTTGAAGCAGTATATCGAAGCGCAAGAAAAACCTGAAATTGGTGATTCCGACGCGGGAGTACCCGCTAACGCTTCGCTATCATCGACCCCCTGCCCTGTCAATCCTGCGGATTGAATTGGTTGCAGGTCAATTCGTCATCACCCCGCAATTCATCTCACACTCCCCTTACGGGTGAGATGTGAGGCTTCTTGCGGTTTTAGCTAAAACAACTTAAGACAAAGACCTCTCCCTGGTTTTACTACGCAAAGCTTGTTCCTCTCAAGTTCAAAGAGGGACAGACTTGAACTTTAGTTCAAGGTAGGGAGAGGTTTGTTGAACTCATGTCTAATTAGCAGCGCAAGATGTAGCTGTGAGCAAGGAGTTATGAGGCGTTGCAGTGGGTACTTGAGCAACCAGAACCACTTTCCCATTGGCATCTATTACCCATCCTTGAGCTTCCACAATTTGAGTAGGTTCATTGACAGAATTAACTTTCTGTGATTTTTCTTCTGTGTTTTGCTGCGCTTGAACAGCCACTTTTTTCTGAATAACACCAGCACGATTCTGACTCTCTGGAGAGAGTGTAATCCAATCTGCCAACACCGCATCATCAGCTATCAATGGCTGCGTAGGATCGGCTACTAGTCCTCCACGCCCAGTTGTAATAAATGAACTCCTGGCTATTTTTCCACCAGAATCACAAGCAGCAACAATTTGCTGCGAAGCATCAACCAGATTTACGGGCAATTCCACTAATCCTTTACTGGGGTCAACATCTGGTGAATTGATTTGTATAGTGCCATTTAATGTAGGGTTTTGCTGAGAAAACGCGGTGATGTCACTTGTTAGCAGCCTACTTGGGTCTAATGGCTGTTTAGGGTTCAACAGCCTTTCTACCTCTGCACGGGTGCGCGGCTCAAAACCAAAGATACTCTTAGCGGTGATTGTGATTTTACCACCAGAGGCAGATAAGGCATTGGCGGTAATATCGTTATTTTCGGAAGGAGCGGTGACAAGGAAGCCATTAGGTGCATTGATGGTGATATTACCGCCATCTCCATTACCCCCTGCATTAGTGGTTATTTTACTTTCGTGGCGCATCATTAACATGTCTTGCACCTGTAACGTAATATTACCGCCTTGACCTGACTCACTATTAGATGTGATTTCTCCTTGGTTGTCCAGAAGGATGGAGCGAGCAGTTATATTTAGTTCACCTGCTGCTCCTAGATTGCTTATATCCCCTTGATATATTACATTCTCTGGAAGTGGTGGGAATTCGCTGCTCACAGTTATTGTAGCCCCATCCCGGATAATTAATTTATTTGTATTTATTGTCACTTTCCCTGCATCTCCGGGGCCATTAGTCAAAGCATACAAGCCACTGGGTGTAGTACCATTGGCTGAAATTCCAGCTATTTCTACAGAGTCAGAGGCGTTTACAGTCAAATTTCCACCTTTCCCTGTAGCTGGGAAATATTGATTAGCATCTGATGATAGCGTTCCTGAAGACTGTGTTGTTACTTTTGCCCCATCTTGGATACGCAACTTCCCAGTATTGATTGTTATATCGCCAGCATTTCCAACATCAGAAGTTGCACTAAACAATCCACTGAAAGAAAAATTACGGCCCAAAGAGAAACCACCGATTAAGTCCACAGAATCTGAGGCGTTTATAATCAATTGCCCTCCTGAACCCAAGCTTTGTTTTACATTCCCGACTTGTGCTCCATTTCGGACTTGTGCTCCATTCCTGACAATCAACTTCCCAGTTGTAATCGTTAAGTCTCCAGCGTTTCCTGCACCAAAAGTCACAGCCGTCAACGGTGTGCCGGGACCAATTAATTCTACGGACTCTGAGCCATTCACCGTTAAATTCCCTCCCGATTGAGAACCCAAGGTATTAGCTAAAATCTGTGAACGGTCAGTTATCAGAATGCGCCTACCCTGTACCTGGATATCTCCACTACCTTCACCACTAACATCTACCTGAGATGGCTTTACAGAACCGTTAACAGTTCCCTGCATTAGTTGAATGTCCTGAAAATTCTGGACACCTTCATAATCTAAGACCCAACCTTGGTTCGCTGGCTTCAAATTAACAAGACTATTGCTAGCAACACTTCCTAGCTCAATTCGTCCCCCTTTTGCCGTTAAATTTCCGCCCTCCAAGGTTATATCACCGCCTACAAGTGCCAAGGTTTTACCTGGTTGCACTTGTAGACCAGCAGGGGCATTGAAGCGATTGGTTGCTTTATCTAGACTAGCTTGGGATTCATTGCGAATAGAACCCCCACTTGCTCCGAATTGTAAGCCAGTGGGAACACTTACTATCAACAAAGGTATGGTTTGGGGATCTGTGCTGCTAAATTTAGTACCATTAGCAAAGTTCACACTACTCGCTGTACTTGCTACAAATGAACCGCCTATATTTAAGGAAGCATTGGGCCCAAAAATAATCCCGTTAGGATTAATCAAAAACAGATTAGCATCGTAATTAGCATTAAGGATTCCATCAATATTTGAAATAGATTTACCTGTTACCCGGGTAATGATGTTCTTAATATTTGCGGCGTTATTGAAAGAAGCTGCGTTTCCAGTGCGAACAGAAAACTGTTCAAAGCTGTGGAAAAGGTTGGTATCGCGAATTGCTCCACCATCGATTTGGTCAGTAGGGATTCCATTAATCACCTTGGGTGTAATAACTGAATTTTCAATTCCCAAGGTGTTATCCGGTGTAATCTGGGACAAAGCACAACTTACAGAAAAAGTAAGTGTTCCACTAAATGCCAAAACACTGACTAGTCGTAACTTCCAGTACCGACCGCTTCGGCTTTGATACATCATAGAATTTACCCTTGACATTATGAGCCTTTAATCTAATGAAACAGCCCTGCCTTTTTAAGGCGGTCACTAGGTTGTGCGGCAAGCCACTCTTATTGCAAGTGGCGTGAATTTAGGAGAATATAAAAGTATTTTGATACATCACTAAGGGCTTTTTAAATATCCTCTTAGTTCAACTTTATCCATTTTTTGTAAACACTCAACCTGACCAGAAATAAAAAGCTACAGAGCAACTAAATTTATTTATGGGGTTCAAAATTTTTGAATGGGTGACTTTTGACTTCCACGTACCCCTTCGGGGAAGCAAGCTACGCGCAGCGTCCCGAAGGGAAGGATCTGACAGGTTGCGATCACAAAACTTCTATGCCTAAGAAGTTGTTTGAAAAGGGTCATTTGAGATGATAATTAGTACATCTAGGCATCTGAATCTAGGGCTAAAACCTTGATTTCTCATTGCAGTTAAGCCCAATTATCAGTGCAAAATTATACCTTACCAGACTTTTCAAACATCCTCTCAATATTTGTCAATAAGTAGAGATTAATGCATTACCCCTGATCGATCATTTAGCAGTCCATCCAGCAACCATCAGGATTGTTGTCTATAGGGCAAGGCTTACGCAATACCATACACGATTTATTTAAAGTCTGGGTTTGCTCATCTACACCAAATTCATTAGATCGGAGTTGATTTACGTTGAGTGTATACTCAAGTTTAAGAATATCTTGTGCCGATATACCGTATTTTTCGATTATCTTACTTAAGTTAGAGTTATTGAGGATATTAAACAATTCCTGCTTAATTTCGTCTTTTAACTTCTGTAATATTTCAGCATCTATAGGTGTTGACTGTAATGTTTTAGAATCCATAAATTTTGCTCTCCTTGCAGCTCGGTAAATGTGTGAACTTCTCTTGTAATGTACTAAATTAACCCGACTTCTATAAGTACAGTTTGGCAACAAAAAATCAAAAATACGGAGTCTAGAGTAGCAGGAAAGCATTAGTTTTCTAAAGCTCTGGCGAACTCCGATAATTATGACTTCAACTTGCCTAGTTATAATTACGCATTTTGTAACAAAACTTCATATATTTATGCTGGGGGATTTCCTTAAAATATTCATGAATCTGGCTACTGACCGTTAATAGCTCAAAAGGATTGAGTAATTGATACCTCCTCAACTTTCACACTCTGCTTACGCTTTGGATAAGCCCACAGGTTAAAGACTTACCATTAACCCTTTCATCTTTCTCATGTCGTTAGAAAATCAAATATGTTTTTTATGTGGGTGTTGAGGATGATGGAATCAGCGATGTCTACGACGGGCTACGCCAACGCACTGATACCTGAGTTTAGTAGAAGGTGCGATCAATCAATCTGAATATCAACCCCACCACACCGAATATTGAGCGGATCATTTGTCACTACCCAATCCTCTTTCTCTAGTGCAGACCTCACAATATTGTGGAATAAATCACGAGCCATAGTTTTACAGCGCAGTTATACTAACCAACTTTTGCGTTGCTTTTAATACTGCTCAATACTTTAGAGTGGTGTCTTTGGTCAGTAAAAGATTTCAATCTAGAGTTTGCTTAGATTATCCGTCTAACTACAAAACAATACAATACTACAATACAAAATAGCGATCGCTTGTATCAATAAAGGTCATTGCAAAATTAGCGATACTAATTCTTAATTCCCGTTGCAGCAATACCTTGAATAAACTGACGCTGACCGATGAGAAATAATACCATCACTGGAACAGTCGCTATTGTCACCGCCGCCATCATCAACGGCCAATTATTCGTAAATTGTTCTTGAAACTCAGCCAACGCCAATTGCACCGTCCTTAATTCTGGTCGTGTCGTAAACACCAAAGGCTTAAACAAATCATTCCATTCACCGATGAAGGTGAACAAAAACAGCGTCACCAACGCTGGACGGGCTAAAGGTAACATCACCCGCCACAAAATTTGCAGTCGGTTCGCCCCATCTATGGCTGCGGCTTCTTCTAACTCCACGGGAATTGTCTGGAAATACTGACGTAACAAGAAAATTCCAAACCCGTTCACAGCAGTAGGTAAAATCATCGCCCAGTATGTATTTATCAGGTGTCCCCACTTCAAAACCAAAAAGATGGGAATCACCAATAACTGAAAGGGAATCACCAAAGTTGCTAAAACGACCAAAAGCAGTGCTTGGCGTCCCCGAAACTTCAGCCGTGCTAGGGCGTAACCCGCTAAAGCAGAAGTGACAATCTGAAACGCCGTCACAGCGATCGCTACCAGGGTAGAATTAGCAAACGCCAGTAAAAATTTTCCCTGTTGCCATGCAACCCGGTAATTAGCTAAAGACCAGCTATTTTTGGACAAATTTTCTGGGCTGGTGGCCGTCGGTGCAAAGGAGGTGAGAAAGACCACAAACAGAGGTAGTAGAACGATAAATGCCCCTAGCAGCAACACTACTAGGCTCAAAAAATCACCAGATTTTAGATTCGGGTTTGGTTTAAACATAACTTGAGCTGCAAAGCATTTGTTTCGCTAGTACTAGAGCATCTCACCCAGCAACAGTTAATCTATAAACATAGTTACTTGTTAAGTTAAATTAAACCACAGTGATTATTACCCTCAGTTCATGGGGTAAATTGAATCCTGGTGTCAAATAATCAGGTTTACAGGAGTAAAGATACCATGCAGCAGCTTACAGACCAATCTAAAGAATTAGATTTCAAGAGCGAAACATACAAAGATGCTTATAGCCGGATTAATGCGATCGTGATTGAAGGGGAACAAGAAGCCCATGAGAATTACATCACACTAGCCCAACTGCTGCCAGAATCTCATGATGAATTGATTCGCCTATCCAAGATGGAAAGTCGTCACAAGAAAGGATTTGAAGCTTGTGGGCGCAATTTGCAAGTAACCCCAGATTTGCAATTTGCTAAAGAATTTTTCTCTGGACTACACCAAAATTTCCAAACAGCCGCGGCATCCGGAAAGGTTGTTACTTGCTTGTTGATTCAGTCTTTGATTATTGAATGTTTTGCGATCGCAGCATATAACATCTACATCCCCGTCGCTGATGCTTTCGCCCGCAAAATCACTGAGGGAGTAGTAAAAGAAGAATATAGCCACCTCAACTTTGGAGAAGTTTGGTTGAAAGAACATTTTACAGAATCTAAAGCTGAACTTGAACTTGCAAATCGCCAAAACCTACCCATAGTCTGGAAAATGCTCAACCAAGTAGAGGGTGATGCCCACACAATGGCAATGGAAAAAGATGCTTTAGTAGAAGACTTTATGATTCAGTATGGTGAAGCATTAAGTAACATCGGTTTTACGACCCGCGATATTATGCGCTTGTCAGCCTACGGACTCATAGCCGCTTAAAGAGTGCTGAGTTATGAGTGCTGAGTTATGAGTGAAGAGGGAAGAGTGAATAAATTATCTAAAACTTATTCTTTCTTTTCTACTTAAAATATTGTCTCAGCACTCACCACTGCTAAACCACATATTCAACCGTTTCGAGACAGCATAAGCCTAATAATCACTACATGTTTGGTCTAATTGGACATCTGACTAGTTTGGAACACGCTCAATCGGTAGCCCAAGAATTGGGATACCCAGAATATGCCGATCAAGGGCTAGACTTTTGGTGTAGCGCCCCACCGCAAATTGTTGATAGCATTATTGTCACCAGTGTAACTGGGCAACAAATTGAAGGACGGTATGTAGAATCTTGCTTTTTGCCAGAGATGCTAGCTAGTCGCCGCATCAAAGCTGCAACGCGCAAAATCCTTAACGCCATGGCCCATGCACAGAAGCACGGCATTAATATCACAGCTTTAGGCGGATTTTCCTCAATTATTTTTGAAAACTTTAAGTTAGAGCAGTTTAGCCAAGTCCGCAACATTAAACTAGAGTTTGAACGGTTCACCACAGGAAACACTCATACTGCTTACATTATTTGTAAGCAGGTGGAAGAAGCCTCCAAACAACTGGGAATTGATTTATCAAAAGCAACTGTTGCTATATGTGGAGCAACTGGAGATATTGGCAGTGCAGTTACACGCTGGTTAGATGCAAAAACAGACGTTCAAGAACTTCTGCTGATAGCTCGCGATCAAGAACGTCTCAAAGAGTTACAAGGCGAACTGGGACGGGGAAAAATCATGGGTTTAACAGAAGCATTACCCCTAGCTGATGTTGTAGTTTGGGTTGCCAGTATGCCCAAAGGCGTAGAAATTGAACCCACCACTTTGAAACAACCCTGTTTGTTGATTGATGGTGGTTATCCAAAAAACTTAGCAACAAAAATTCAGTATCCTGGTGTACATGTGTTAAATGGTGGAATTGTAGAGCATTCCCTGGATATTGACTGGAAAATTATGAAAATCGTCAATATGGACGTGCCAGCCCGCCAGTTGTTTGCTTGTTTTGCCGAATCAATGCTGCTGGAATTTGAGAAGTTATACACGAACTTTTCATGGGGACGGAATCAGATTACCGTAGAAAAAATGGAGCAGATTGGTCGGGTATCAGTAAAACATGGATTTAGACCACTGCTGGTTTAGTCATTAGTCATTTGTCCTTGGTCATTAGTCATTTATTATTTGCAATTGGACTTTGGACAAAGGACAAAGGACAAAGGATAGAGATAACTTATAACTTGTAATTGATAACCCCTACGATGGCAACTACCGAGCGTAAACCGCTACTGTTAGATTTTGAAAAGCCCCTAGCAGAACTAGCAACCCGAATCGATCAAATTCGGCAACTTGCAGAGGAAAATGGCGTCGATGTTTCTGGTCAAATTCGTCAACTAGAAGCACGCGCCATGCAACTGCGTGAGGAAATTTTCAGTAGTCTATCCCCGTCTCAGCGACTGCAAGTCGCTCGTCATCCGCGTCGCCCCAGTACTCTCGATTACATTCAGGCTATTAGTGATGAATGGATGGAATTGCATGGCGATCGCTGTGGTGGTGACGATCCGGCTTTAGTTGGTGGTGTCGGTCGTCTGTGTGGGCAACCTGTGGTGATGTTGGGTCATCAAAAAGGTCGTGATACCAAAGACAATATTGCCCGTAACTTTGGAATGCCTTACCCTGGCGGCTACCGCAAAGCAATGCGGTTAATGGAACACGCCAACAAGTTTAGTATGCCAATACTAACTTTTATCGACACACCAGGAGCTTGGTCTGGAGTAGAAGCAGAACACCAAGGTCAAGGCGAAGCGATCGCCTACAACTTGCGAGAAATGTTTTGCTTAGATGTACCAATTATCTGCACAGTTATTGGTGAAGGCGGTTCCGGTGGCGCACTTGGTATTGGTGTAGGCGATCGCCTACTCATGTTTGAACACTCAGTTTATACTGTCGCCACTCCCGAAGCCTGCGCCGCCATTCTGTGGAAAGATGCTGCTAAGGCCCCCCAAGCTGCTGTTGCTCTAAAAATTATTTCCCACGACCTGAAAAAGTTAGGAATTATCGACCAAATACTGCCTGAACCCACTGGCGGCGCTCATTCCGATCCTTTAAAAGCCGCTACCATTCTCAAGCAAGTGCTGTTGGAAAATTTGGACGAACTCAATCGTTTAACCGCTCCAGAACGCCGTCAACTGCGCTATGAAAAATTCCGCAAAATTGGCGTTTTTACAGAAGTTGCCCACTAACAACCCTACATAATAATTGATTAACAGAGCAGAAATGCTATAATTGCCTATGTGCTTAAAGATTTTTAACAATCTAGCCATAGGCATTTGCATGTTTGCTAAATCTACTCAATTTGATTGAGTAGCTTTTGTATTATCAAGTAATCTAATTTGAGTATACGGCGTGGTTTTCCAGGCGACGATTTGTTGTCTTCACTGGTAAAACCCACAATATACCTACTATTGCACTGGATTATAGCAGTTGCTTAATGGAAATAATCAGATTTTTAGATTCCTTTAATCTATTTAAACCGAGAAGTGTAAATAATTGGGTGGTAACAGAGTTTGGGAACTGCCAAAAAATTGGGAGACACCATGAATGAGTGTTGAGCAAAAACGACGCGCCCTGATTACTGGGGCAAGTAGTGGAATTGGGAAAGCAACGGCATTAGCTTTTGCAAAAGCGGGAATAGATGTCGCCTTAGTCAGCCGTTCTTCGGAGAAATTAGAGGCGGTAAGAGAAGCTGTAGAGCATACTGGGGTGGAAGCGAAAGCTTACGCTGTAGATTTAGCGCGGATCTTGGAAGTAAAAGAAAAGATCCAAGCGATCGCCCTTGACTTTGGCGATATAGACATTCTGATAAACAATGCGGGTCTTGCCTATACAGGCAGCTTAACCGAAACCCTCCTAGAGGACTGGCAGCAGGTAATTGACTTAAATCTTACCAGCGTGTTTCAGTGCATTGTAGGGATTTTGCCTTCAATGCGCGATCGGGGCACAGGCACAATTATCAACGTCGCCTCAATTGCCGCCAAGCAGCCGTTTCCCGGTTGGGGAGCATATAGCGTCAGCAAAGCGGGTTTGATAGCCCTCTCTCAAACCCTGGCACAAGAAGAACGTACCCACGGCATTCGTGTTACTGCTATCTGTCCCGGCGCAGTCAATACCGAACTGTGGGATACAGAAACAGTCCATGTCAACTTAGACCGTTCCAAAATGTTAACCCCAGAAATTGTCGCTCAATCAATTCTCTACACAGTTCTTTTACCACAAGAGGCAGTTATTGATGAATTGACCCTGATGCCTAGCGCTGGCGCACTTTAATTAGTCCTTCGTCCTTTGTCCTTTGCAAATGACTAATGACCATTGTAGAGACGCGATTAATCGCGTCTCTACTGACCAATGACTAAACCATAACCAAGACTTAAATCATGACTATCGCTAGTTCCAACGGTTCCAACTTCCCTCAATCGCCTGTGATTCCTGATTTAGCAGAAGCCATAACTCCTAGACCCGATCGCAACACCCACAATGGGCGACAAGCGGATGTGTCACCGCCAAAAGAGGAACATCTGGAGGAAATGAAAGACGCCGTGCGGACACTAATATTGGGAGTTGGCGAAGACCCCGAACGCGAAGGACTCCTCAAAACACCCAAGCGAGTGGCCGAGGCAATGCGATTTCTTACCAGTGGCTACACCCAATCCCTTGAAGAACTCGTTAACGATGCCATCTTTGATGAAGGGCATAACGAGATGGTACTAGTTAGGGATATTAATTTCTTTAGTCTGTGCGAACACCACATGCTGCCATTTATGGGTAGAGCACATGTTGCTTATATCCCCAACCAAAAAGTTGTAGGACTAAGTAAGCTGGCCCGCATTGTTGAAATGTATTCTCGTCGCTTGCAAGTCCAGGAGAGGTTAACCCGCCAAATTGCCGAAGCAATCCAGACCATTCTGGAACCTCAAGGGGTAGCTGTTGTGATGGAAGCTAGCCACATGTGTATGGTGATGCGCGGTGTCCAGAAACCAGGCTCTTGGACTGTCACTAGTGCAATGGTTGGTGCATTCCAAGAGGAGCACAAAACCCGCGAAGAATTTTTTAATTTGATTCGCCATCAAGCAGCGTTCTTTTAGAGAATGGGGAGTGGGGAGTGGGGAATGGGGAATGGGGCATTGGGAAGAGGTAGAGTGGCAATAGATACCTTTTTATTCTTCCCCTGCCTCCCCTGCTCCCCCTCATCCCCACTCCCTACTCCCCAATTTTTCAAACAACTCGGCTACTTTATCTAAATCTTTATCTCCAGGTGCGCGTTCTACACCACTAGATAAATCAACCCCGCTAGGATTAACCTGACTCAGGGCTTCGATAATATTATCTGCTGTTAGTCCCCCAGCTAAAAACCAAGGGCAATTGGGGTTAAATTGCTCTAGCATTGTCCAATCTAAGGTTTTGCCTGTACCACCAAGTTGTTCAGGATGGTAGGCATCAAGTAGTAAAGTATCTACGTAATTTGTGTAATCAGCTACTGTGTCAAGATGCTCAAGACTCCGAACTCTCAGCGCCCTAATAATTTCGACATTGGGTAAAGCTTGACGTAATTGGTAGCAGAAATCTGGTAATTCATCTCCGTGTAACTGGACACCAGTCAACCCAGAATCAACAACTATCTGACTGATTTCGGGGATACTAGCGTTGGCAAAAACACCAATTGTGTCAATATTAGCCGGGAGTTCTGCTACTGCTGCCCGAATTTGGGATGTAGTCACGTAACGAGGTGAGGTTGGCACACAAATAAATCCTAGTGCCGTTGCGCCCAGAGAGGCGATCGCTAGAGACTGCTGTGGTTGAGTGATGCCGCAAATTTTAACGCGCATGAATATTTAATAAATTTACAATAATCAAGAAAGTCTAAATTATCCGAAAAACTTTTGTGCCTTGGTAATTTTATAATTTTGTAGGTCTACATTTTAGGAGACAAAAGCTTGATTTCATCTATTTTACTAGCAGCCCAGGCAACTGTTCCCGCAACACCTGCGTGGAATCCTACAGTCGGTATCATCATCAGCATCAGCAGCTTAGTAATGGTTTTACTAAGTACTAGGATCGAAAAACCCCTAGTTGGCCCTAAGTTCCCCATCCTGCCAATTAGTATTCCAACATTCGTTGCAGCGATGGCTTTTGGTCATATTGTTGGCGTTGGCATCGTTTTAGGACTGACTAACATTGGTCGTCTATAGTTTTGTGATGATTGCAGCGTTGCTTGTAACGCCACGATCAATACAAAACTCTTAAAAGGGAGCAAGGGAAGTAGGGGAAGAATAAAAATAATTATCTATTTCACCTCTGCTCCCTGCTCCTTGCCCCTCTACCTCTTCCCAATGCCCCGCTTCAGAGCTTTGCTCACAGGCATTAATTGTCTATTCTAGAAATAAGAGCATTTCGTAACTCGGCACTATCGAATTGATGCTCAGAAATATATGTATAAGTATATACGCAACAATTACAGTATAGGAACTACTGGCAATATCTAGTTTTAGGACAATGTAATGCAAACAAATTGGAAAATTGGGTCTTTATTTGGAATTCCCCTGTTTTTAGACCCGTTATGGTTTGTGATTTTAGGGTTGGCGACTCTTAACTTTGGGGTAGCTTATCAGGAATGGGGGCCTGTTATAGCTTGGAGTGCTGGAATAGTTATGGCACTGTTGCTATTTGGTTCGGTGTTGCTACATGAATTGGGTCACAGCTTAGTAGCCCGATCGCAAGGCATTAAAGTTAATTCAATCACCCTATTTCTGTTTGGCGGGATTGCTGCTATTGAAGAAGAATCTAAAACTCCTTTCAAAGCCTTTCAAGTAGCGATCGCTGGGCCTTTGGTGAGTATCGGACTATTTTTACTACTTCGGGTGGGAGCTATTGTGATACACGATACTAGTCCCCTCAGTGTAATGATCGGAGATTTGGCGAGAATTAACTTGGTAGTGGCGCTATTTAACCTGATTCCCGGCTTACCTCTAGATGGAGGGCAAGTGTTAAAAGCAGCACTATGGCAAATAACAGGTAATCGTTTTCAAGCCGTACACTGGGCTGCAAGGGCTGGGCAAATTTTGGGTTACAGCGCGATCGCATTAGGGTTTGTTGTAGATTTTGTGACTAGAGAATTAGTCCTTGGTTTATGGATTGCGCTGTTAGGTTGGTTTGCTGTCCGCAACGCTAACAGCTATGACAACGTAACGACATTGCAAGAAAGCCTACTCAAAGTCGTGGCGGCTGATGCGATGACTCGTGACTTTCGGGTTGTCGATGCTGATCAGACATTGCGATCGTTTGCCGATTCATACCTGTTAGAAACCAATCCCTCACAGATTTATTTTGCTGCTTCTGATGGACGTTACCGGGGTTTAGTTTCCATTGACGATTTTCGTTTAACCCAAAGGAGTGAATGGGAAACCCAAACCTTACACAGCATTGTGCATCCCTTGACAGAAATACCCACTGTTGCTGAAGCAACAACGATAGCTGAGGTAATTAACAAGCTAGAAAATGAGCAGTTACCTCGAATTACTGTCCTGTCTCCGGCTGGTGCTGTCGCTGGTGTAATTGACCGGGGAGATATTGTGAAAGCATTGGCACAAAAGTTAAATTTGCGGCTCACAGACGCTGAAATTAAGCGGATCAAAGAAGAAGGTAGCTATTCGCCTGGGTTGCAACTGGGAGCAATAGCGAAGTCTATTACAACAAATTAACCGTCATACCCTCGTCATAGTTTTGCAATAGATTTGTCAAAAGCTTGTGTGATATTGAATTTGGTATTTGGTTACAAAATGCTTTTTTTGGGTAAAAGGTAGGAAATCCTACCTTTTTTATTTATAAAAATGTAGTGTTGGCGTAGCTTGTCGTAGATATCGCTTTTACCTTACACCAATTCTCCAAAATGAGGCAACAGATATCAATCACCAAAGTCTTACTCCATCTAGGTTTTTTAATTGCGAATGGGCGAAAAAGCGAATTGGTATTACTTGTCTGAATTTGCAGGGGTTGATGGTAAATTATTACAGAGATGGCGATCGCTCTCCACATTAGGGTTATTCTGCAAATAGTCACTAAGGCGATCGCAAGCCCCTTGTATCAGATCATCGAATGATTGAATGTGCCACAGTCCAGCGATCCCATCATCGCCTGCGGTAGCTAGTAACTTGCCATCGGGGCTAAAACTAACACTCTCAACTTCAAAGTTTCGATGCCCTATCCAAGCTGCAAACTTTTCACCTTGTAAATTCCACAACTGTACTGTACCTTTGTCTCCGCTAACGGCAATCATCTTGCCATCGGGGCTAAACGCCACTGCTTTTAGTTTGATGCCAGATACCTGGAATGGCTGCTTAATTGGTTCACCTTGCAAGTTCCATAAGCGGATAGTGCCATCATCTCCGGCGCTGGCTATTTGCTTACCATCAAGACTGAATGCTGTAGCATAAACAGGGCCTAGATGACCTTGGAATGACCCCAACTGTTGACCTTGTAAGTTCCACAACCGTACAGTCGCATCATCTCCGGCGCTGACTATGTGCCGCCCATCTGGACTAAAACTGACGCTGTTGACTTTGCCTCGATGACCTAAAAACGCTTGAGGATTTGATTGTCCTTGCAAGTTCCACAAGCGGACAGTACCATCATCTCCAGCACTGGCTATTTGCTTACCGTCTGGACTAAAACTGATACTACGGACTTTGCCTTGATAAATTTGAAATTGTACTAACTTTTGAGTTTGCAAGTTCCACAAGCGGACAGTACCATCTTCTCCGGCGCTGGCTATTTGCTGACCATCAGGACTAAAACTGACGCTGAGGACTTTGCCTCGATGACCTTGAAATGGCTGTCCTAACTGTTGGGCTTGCAAGTTCCACAAGCGGACAGTACCATCATCTCCGGCGCTGGCTATTTCTTTACCATCACGACTAAAACTGACGCTGCGGACTGGGTATTGATGCTGTCTGAATTGTACCTGTTCGTCTTTTAAGTTCCACACACGTATAGTCCCATCATCGCCAGCACTAACTATTAGCTTGTCATCTTTGCTGATACTGACGCTTCTGACTGGCCCTTGATGCCCTTGAAATTCATCTAACTGCTTGCCTTTTAAGTCCCACACACGCATTGTCCCATCTCCAGCAGCGCTAGCTAGTTGCTGACCATCATGGCTGAATACCACATCCCATATCCTCCCTTGATGCCCTGTAAATGGCTCTGCCAATGGCTGACCTTGCAAATCCCACAGGCGAACAGTCTTATCTTCTCCTGCTGTTGCTAGTCGCTGACCATCCGGGCTAAATTTGATGCTGCTGATATCCTTTTGATTCCCTTGCCATTCTCTCAACAGCTGACCCTGCAAGTTCCACAAGCTAATAAGACCGTCATCGCCAGCGCTAGCGATGATTTGATCGTTCGGGCTGAACGCTACGCCCCAAACCAGCTTTTCTTCTTGTTGTTGAGGTACAAGTTTTCTTGTAAAGGGTTGCCCAATAGGATTGCCTTGTAAGTCCCACAAGCGGACAGTATCGTTTGCTCCTCCGGTAGCTAAAAGCTGACCATTTGAGCTAAAACTGATACTTTTGACAAAGCTTTGATCTGCTGACAATTCTTTTACAAGATGACCTTGTAAGTTCCACAGGCGGACGGTATCATTGCGACCGGCAGTAGCTATTAGTTGGCCATCTGGATTAAAAGTAAGATTAGTGACCAAGCCTTGCTCTGCTGACCATTTTTTTACAAGATGACCTTTTAAATCCCACAGGCGGATAGTGTCGTCATTTCCAGCACTAGCCAGAAGCCGATTATCTGGACTAAGAAAGCTTCTAACTGTGCCTTTAGCCTCTTCCATGCGAATGCGTTCTCGGACTGAATAAACTGCTTCTTGCAGCGTTCCTGTCACTTGATTTTGTAGCTGTTCACCTGGACTAAATAATTGCAACAGTGGGTATTGCAGTGACCTTCCTGCTCGTAAGCTATAAACTAACGCATCTAACCCTTGCTGCGGTAGCTTTGCTTCTGCCGTTTCTCTAGAAGCACTGGTTTCACCAATCTTTGCACTTCTTTGACTAAACAGCGCCCAAAGAGTTAACCCGCTTAAACTAAGAATGATTGCGATCGCAATCCGCCATTGCCAACTAATGTTCCGGCGTTTCTGTAAAACACTTTGTTGGACAAATTCTGTTTCTAACTTATTAAACCAATTGTCATGAGACTGGAGTTGCCAATTCAATACATCAAGATAAGGATTACTATTCCAAAGAAACTGTATAGGTTTCTCTCTTAAACCCTCTTGTTGATGCTGTCTTTGCTGCAATCCTTGAAAAAGCCAAGTTATGATTTTTTTACTAAATTTGCTAGATAAGTTTTCAACAACGTAAAAGCAGCGATCTAACCGATCAATTACAGTTTCAGCTTTGGCTTGCAAACCTGATGGCTGTTCCTTGCTAGCGACACTTTTCCACTCTTCGGCAGCCGGTGTCAGCCGCCGTTGTAAAATTATGTCTTCTTCCTCTTCTTTTTTCCACTTGAGTAATTTATCCCATCCCTGTACTAAAGCATCATGGGCTGGCTCTACATAGGGTTTACCTTGAGAATTAGAACCTTCAACAATTAAACGGGCTTCAGAAAAACGTTTGATGACTGTTTGCACGCGATCGCTTTCTTTCTTGTCAGAGTAAATTAGTTCAGACTTGGGAACCTGTCGCCTTGCTAACTCACCACCCTGCAATGAAATCATCCGCAGCATTACCCGCCGCACTGTCTTTTCATAAGCGGGATCTTTTGCAACTAGTTGATCGTATTCTTGGTTAGCACGTTTGGTCAAAGAACCAACAACTCTTCCCAACTCCTCGTAATCTTCCTTTTTTAAGGCGCGGTTGTCCCTTCGTTCCTTTAAATATTTCAGGTACAATTCGCTGAGGGTAAAAGAAAGCAAGGGTAAAGCACCTGGCATTTGTACGACTTCGTTGATCAGTTCATCCACCAAGCTGGGAGGGTCGAAATATACCACTTTTTCAGACGCTGGTTTCTCAATTGCTTCCCGAAATTCATCTTGGGTCATTGGTGGGACGACAAATCGGGTATCATCATTCCAAAAGTCTTTGAGTATGGAGTTTTGAAACTGACCCTCAAAGTCGAGTCGCAAGGTGATAACTACATGGATTTTGTCGGGATATTTAGCGATCGCATTCTCGATCAATTTCTGAAATTGCTCTCGTTGTTCGTCACTCTTACACAGAGTTATCAACTCTTCAAACTGATCGACTGCTAGCAATAGCTTAATCTGAGGATTAGTCTGGCTCCAACGTTCAATGATGTTTGCTAAAGCTTGCTCGGATTTTGCTAATTCTGCAACAGTAATTGTAGTTGCAATTGCTCCCCACGCCTGTGCTAAAGCCTGCAATGGACTTTCCCCTGGACGCATGGGATCTAAAATCTGAAACTTATGCTCCTGGGAATCACGCAGACACGGTAATAACCCGGCTTTCATTAAGCTGGATTTACCTGTTCCAGAAGCGCCTAGTACCACTGTCAACGTTTGTTTATTGTCAACGACTTGCTGATAAAGCTGTTTGATTAAGTTTTCTCTACCAAAAAACAACTTACTGTCTTTTTCGTCATAAGATTGCAATCCTCGATAAGGATTATTTTCTAAATTAAGTGGTGGTGCATCCTCCAATTTATCTCGGTCAAAATTAGGTAGTAGGAAGATAAATTCCCCTTTGTCATGTTTTCTCAAGGGACACAGACTTGGAGTTTGCCGCTTGTAATTCTTTTCTGTGACAACTTCAACCTGATCTCGCAAATATGAGTACAGTTCAGTTGCCGTAACGATGCCATCATCATTCGAGTCAGCTTTTTTGTCAGTTCCGCGTAGGGCATCAAAAAGAGCTTTCGCAAAGGGAGAGTGAACCTCGTTACCTTCTTTTACTTCCCCCCGCATACCCAAAGAATCCAAAGCTTTTTGATCGTCTGCTGCGGAAGTAATTACTTGCCAAGCTGCATCGCTGATAAAGCGATCGTAGCGTTCTTTATAGACTGTGACTTTGGGCAGAATCTCTCGCTTGAGACTTGCCCAACGAAAAGCGCCTGCAAAACAGCAATCTAAAATTGCTAACAGATGCCGACAAGGGAGTGCATTCAGGGCATCATGTAACTCCTGCATCGGCAAGTAGGTACTACTATCTCCTAATGTGGCATCTTGGGGAATCAAATAACCTACTGGCCCCTCTTGATTTTCTAAAGCCTCTAAGGCGATACCATGTCCAGCAAAATAGAAGAGGACGCGATCGCTCTCGGTAATTGCCACTTTTTCGTTGTCAAAAGGTATTTGTCCTTGTTTGAAGTCTTCAATCAGTTGTTTGAGTTTGCTAAAGGTAACACGTTTATTCAATAGCAACTGGACTTCATATTTATTTTGTGCTTGATATTGCTGTTTGAGATTCTGATGTTGCTTTTGGATAATTTGAGCAAGTTTGTGAGCATCAGGAACTGCTGTTTCTAACTCTCTAATACCATTTACATAGTCATTTATACCAATAATAATCGCAAAATTACGGTTGAATTGATGTTTAGACATTAATGCACCTCTTCTAATATCAATAAATGCATATATCACTTTTACCTGAACTTACTTGTTGGGATTTGCAGGGGTTGATAGTACATTGTCACAGAGATAGCGATCGCTTTGATTAGGGTTGTTTTACAAATAGTCACCCCCTCAGATTAAAGCTTTTCGAGCAGTTCATCGAATCAGCTAATTAGCAACAACTTAGCAGTGCTGTCTTCATCTAAAAAAAAGTTGCTCTGCTACAAACAGTGACAAACAGCTCATTTTCGATTCCAGACATTTGCCTCACAGGTAGCCTTAGCTCCTTTCTCTGCATCAGTTTGAGGGTTTAGCAGCACAGGATGATTATGCAAACGGTTACATGCTAATTCAAGCCATTTTTCCCAATTATCCTTATTCTGTATCATACGCAAACTGCTTGAAAAATATTGAGTACCCCCCATGCTACTCAGGATTGTCTTACTATCAGGGCTAATAGCAAATGCGCTTAGATATCTACCCGTAGCCTCTGAGTCCTCGAAGGGTACAAATGCTGGTGAACCATCCAAGTTCCAAAATTTCAACATATTATCTGCACCAGCACTAATAATCATTTTTCCATCGGGGCTAAATGCTACAGACCTTATAACCTCAGTATGTCCCTTAATAACTTGGGGACTTACAAGTCTGCCCTTCAAATCCCAAAAACGCAGGGTTTTATCAGCACTGCCACTGACAATCTTCTTACTATCTGGACTGAAAGCAACAGAAGTAACTTTATCCTCATGTCCTCGGAAAACTATCGGCGGTTTGTTACCTTCCAAGTCCCACAGACGTAAAGTTTTGTCATCAGCGCCACTGACAATGGTTTTACCATCTGGGCTAAAAGCAACAGAGTTAACGCCTCCCTTATTTCCAAATTCGTCAGTATTCTCCTGATGCCCTTGAAAAACTTGCTGTTGATTGCCTTGCAAGTTCCATAAACGCAATGTGTTATCTTTGCTGCCACTGACAATCTTCTTACCATCTGGACTGAAAGCAACAGAAGTAACTTTATCCTCATGTCCTTGGAAAACTATTGGCGGTTTGTTACCTTCCAAGTCCCACAAACGTAAAGTTTTGTCATCAGCGCCACTGACAATGGTCTTACCATCGGGGCTATAAGCAATAGAATTGACCGTCTCTAGATGGTCAAAGGTATGCTCGACATGATTACCTTCTTTGTTGAATACCATTACAGAATTCTTACGAGCAATAGCAAATTCATTATTATTTGGGTTAAAAGCTACAGCATGGACATTATCCCAAATGTAATCCACCTCATATTTAACTTTGGCACTACTAAAGTAATCGCTTAAATCCCAAAGACGAATCGTGCCATCGTTGCTGGCACTAACAAGTTGTTTCTGCTTGGGACTAAAAGCAATAGAGTTGACCCAATCTGTATGTCCTCGAAGAATGGGTGAAACTTCTGCTGGTGAATGGGACAGATGTATAGTGCCGTCTGTGCTACCACTAGCAATCATTCCATCAGCAGACGCAGCAAGAGACAAAAATTGTTGACCCTGTTGAGATATAAAGTTTTGTTCTGGTTCTTCTTGAATTAGAGATTTATTCTTCTCTTCAGTACGCCAGACCTCTACTTTATATGAAGGCATCGGAAAATTGCCGTCTCCTTGACATTCTCCTGTATAGATGCTTTTGCTATCGTGGCTAAATACAACTGAGCAGAAACTTATATTTTGTATACCATCAGAGGGTATTTCCTGTTGTTGAAAATTAAGTTTGTTACCATTGATGTCCCAAAGCATAATCTCAGTACTTTTAACAGCAGCAATGTATTTTCCGTCAGGACTAAAGGCAACTGCTTTTAGATATTGAGATTGATGGTCTTCTTCCGCATTGTGTAGCCTTTGGACTCTATTTGTTCGATCATCGGCATCAAGGACTTGATTTAACTGATCGATCCGAGGGTCATCATCCCAAAGATAAGCGATTGATTTTACACTTGAACCTCTAGAAATATTAGTTTCTTCTTGCTTTCTGCGCTGCCAATTACGTCGCCAAGTCTGTATTTTTCCAATTGCCAAAGATTCTGCTTTTTCCCATGTTTTCACTAAAGAATTAGGTTGCTTTTCCTGCTCTTTGATATTGTTCCATTCTTCAGCCGCAGGTGTTAGCCGCCGCTGCAAAATTAAATTTTCCTCTTCTTCTTTTTTCCACGTTAGTAACTTATCCCACCCCTGCACCAAAGCATCATGGGCTGGTTCTACATAAGGTTCACCTTGAGGATTGGAGCCTTCAATGATTAAACGAGCTTCAGAAAAACGTTTGATGACTGTTTGCACGCGATCGCTTTCTTCTTGCTCAGGATACACCAGTTCAGACTTGGGAACCTGTCGCCGTGCTAACTCCCCACCCTCCAATGAAATCATCCGCAACATTACCCGACGCACTGTATTTTTATAAGCAATGTCTTCTGCAACTAGCCGCTCGTATTCTTGATTAGCGCGTTTGGTCAAAGAACCAACTACTCTTCCCAACTTTTCGTAATCTTCCTTTTTTAAGGCGCGGTTGTCCCTTCGCTCCTCCAAATATTTCAGGTACAATTGACTGAGGGTGAAGGAAAGCAAGGGTAAAGCACCTGGCATTTGTACGACTTCGTTAATTAATTCATCCACCAAGCTGGGAGGCTCGAAGTACACAACTTTCTCTGATGCAGGTTTCTCAATTGCTTCTCGCAACTCATCCTGAGTCATTGGTGGTACAACAAACCGAGCATCATTCCAAAAGTCTTTGAGTACAGAATTTTGAAACTGGGCTTCAAAATCGAGTCGCAGGGTGGCAATTACATCGATATATTTGGAAAATTTGGCGACCGCATTTTTGATCAGTCTCAGAAATTGCTCTCGTTCCTCGTCACTCTTACATAAGGTTATCAACTCTTCAAACTGGTCAATTGGCAGTAATAATTGAGTTTTGGGATCAGCCTTACACCTGTTTTCAACAATAGTTGCTAAGGCGTATTCATCTTTTGCTAGCTCTTCAGCAGTGATTCCAGTTGCAATTGATGAACACACTTGTGCTAGTGCTTCCAAAGGAGTTTCCCCTGGTCGCATAACTTGTAAAATCTGAAATTGATGCTCTTGGGAATGACGCAAGCGCGGTAACAAACCAGCTTTCATTAAGCTAGATTTTCCTGTTCCAGAAGCACCCAGTACTACTGTCAAAGCTTGCTGTTTGGAAACGACATGCTGATAAAGTTGTTTGATGAGATTTTCTCTACCAAAAAACAAGTTGCTATCTTTTTCGTCATAAGATTCCAATCCTCGATAAGGATTATTTTCTGGAATTAGTGGTGGAGCATCTTCTAATTTATCTCGGTCAAAATTAGGTAACAAGAAGATGAATTCCCCTTTATCATGTTTTCTCAAGGGACACAAACCTGGAGTTTGTCTTTTGTAATGATTTTCTGTGAGAATTTCTACTTGATCCCTGAGATATGAGTAAAGTTCGGTTGCTGTGATGATACCATCTTTATTCAGGTCGGCACTTTCTTCTGTATCCCCACGTAGCGCATCAAAAAGAGCTTTGGCAAAGGGAGAGTTAACCTCGTTTCCATCCTGTACTTTTCCGCGCTGTCCAAGGGAATCCAGGGCTTTTTGGTCATCAGCAGCAGAAGTAATTACTTGCCATGCTGCATCACTGATAAAGCGATCGTAGCGTTCTTTATAGACTGTGACTTTGGGCAGAATCTCTCGCTTGAGACTTGCCCAACGAAAAGCGCCTGCAAAACAGCAATCTAAAATTGCTAACAGATGCCGACAAGGGAGTGCATTCAGGGCATCATGTAACTCCTGCATCGGCAAGTAGGTACTACTATCTCCTAATGTGGCATCTTGGGGAATCAAATAACCTACTGGCCCCTCTTGATTTTCTAGAGCCTCTAAGGCGATACCATGTCCAGCAAAATAGAAGAGGACGCGATCGCTCTCGGTAATTGCCACTTTTTCGTTGTCAAAAGGTATTTGTCCTTGTTTGAAGTCTTCAATCAGTTGTTTGAGTTTGCTAAAGGTAACACGTTTATTCAATAGCAACTGGACTTCATATTTATTTTGTGCTTGATATTGCTGTTTGAGATTCTGATGTTGCTTTTGGATAATTTGAGCAAGTTTGTGAGCATCAGGAACTGCTGTTTCTAACTCTCTAATACCATTTATATAGTCATTTATACCGATAATAATCGCAAAATTCCGGTTGAACTTATGCTTAGACATTAGTAGACCTCATCTAATATCAATTCCAGTTGAATACTTATGAAAATCTCACGCACAGACAAAGCATCACCTCGCTTTGCTCCGAATTCAAAATTCCAAATTCAAAATTAATGATCCCCATCAATCAATTCAGTTGCTCTGTATCCTTTTCGTTTTCGAGCAGGTCTGATGCCTTTACCACAATACTTTTAAGTTAAGATAACTTGTTCGACTGATAACCTCGCTTTGAGACGTTGCAATGCAACGTCTCAATACATATCAAATCTCTACAAACAATCTTTAAGTTAACTGTATTGGTATATAATTTATCAAGGCAATAATAACAAAAGGAAATGCTTATTTTTGCCTTTCAACTGTCTACTTTTTCTGTTGGGCGACGATCGCTGTAATCAAAGCGTCTAAGCCGACTTCTGGTAATTCGATGCTGAAGTAACTTAAGTGGTCGCAAGCTACTTGTTGAATAAAGGGTGCAAGCGATCGCCCTTTGGGAATATTCTCAATACTATCTACAGTGACTGCAATATCATTTGGTACACCAAAGAAAGGTAAATTTACAACTTTGTTAAATAAACTTCGCTGTAACCGTTCTAAAACGCTAGATTTTTTCTCTAGCTGTTGCTCCAATGCTGCCGGAATAATAGACGTATTGCCAGCGATAATTGAGTAGGGAATGTCAGGATCTTCACTTGCTGCCAAAGATTTGAGAAAATCAGAGTTTGGGTTTAACTCAGCTAGAGCTACTCTAATATTTTTTTCCAGAATTCCCATCAAACCTGTCAGCACTGTTACAGGCCAAGCAACTGTAGAAAGTCTGTTGAGTCCAATACCCAAAGTGAGTTTTACCCAATCTTCAACAACTGGCCAAGGAGAACCGGCATTTGGTGTACCTAACATAATTAAATGTTGGACAACTTTATTACCTCCTTCTCGTTCAATAAACCAACGAGAAACTAAACCTCCCATTGAATGAGCAATAATGTGCAGTTCTTTACCGTGGTTTGCTCCTAAACCCACTTCTGTTAGTCGCCGTTTCAAATTTTCAGCATTCTCTTTAATTGAAGTATTCAGGTTTTCGTAGTCAAAGGTAAGAACTACATCGTAAAGTTTGCTGATAGAAAGCTTTTGCCCATCTGGTTGCAATACTGGTTGATTAATGCTACTAATTAAACTTTCGGTATCGCCAATAATACCGTGTAGATAGAGGGCAATTCTTTGTGCTTTTGCGACTCGCTGCTGAACATCAATCACATCGCGTTTATAAGTTACTTTACGATCATCTCCCACCTCAGCCACTGCTAAAATGGGATATTTAAATTCCCGTCCAAAATGGCGACTGATTACTTTTTCAAAGAAGATGCGAATAGACCCTTGCAGGCTACGTTCTCCCTGACTAACTGGAGCTGTTAATCGTTCTATCTCAATTTCTATTTTGCTATCTTGAGTTTTTTTACCGCGACCTAAAGGCAAGAAAAATTCCCCATCATAGCCAACAGCAAGAAGATATTCATTGTCTGCTAACGGTGCATCTACTAATAACTTCAAAGGTGCATCTGGGGTGACAACTGTGTAATCTTGAATCTCGTTCAATTCCAATACACTTAATCCAGGGTCAGTACCTCGACTGCTAGTAAATTGGAAAGGTCGAGTAACTTCTGCATCTTCCCGCAGGATAGGGGGCAAAATTTGATTTCCTAAATCTCGGCTGACTTGCGGTGTGGTAGTTAGGCGAGCATTTGCCACCAAGCTAGGATGCACCTGTAATTTCACCCCTACTCCTAATAATTTTTGTTCTGTCTGAGAAACTGGGGTAGAGTCTAAGGGACGTATAGTGGTAATGGTAATTTCCTGTGCAAACCAATCGTCATACTTTGCTGCACTTTTGGCTTTGATTTCACGATTTTGAGTTCGATTCATCAAACGGTCAAGGCTACTTTGATTTGCAGATTCTAAATCTCTTGTGGCAGGTGGACGAGGAGCATCAAGTTTATTTTGAGTCAGCAATTTAGCATCAAATTCCTCGTTACTGACAATCAATTTAATTATGTCTTTGTACTCAGTAATCCCCTGTGACCACAACTCGTCTGGGACTTCGAGTATCAAGTTTTCGCCGTCTAAAGCCAGTACTTCTTCTCCTGGTTGTAGCCTAATGCTACCTGCTTCAAAAAATGGGGCGCTAATCGCGAAACTGTCTGAAAGGTTGACTAAGCCAAAGTAAAGTGGATTCTGACTTTTATTGGTGAGTTTCAGTTTAAATTCTGGATTTTGCCACTTACCATCCCTATAGGTGTACTGCAAACGCATCTGCTGCAATTGAGATGATTCTTCATTTTCAAAGATGAGTTTCATCTCTACATCATTGGCTATAATCTTAGTTGCTGGATTTGAGAGTTCCGCAATTGTTGTCCAACGGGAAATATGTTCTAAACGTTTAATTGCCTGTTTTGCATTATCTGGACTATAGCCATCAATTTGAGCCACTAAAGGTCGGTCATCTGTCGGTCGGGAAATTAAATACTGTTGATGACGACAAAGTAGGCGAAACTCGGCTTTACCTACTTCTTTCTCCTCGCGCACATAGGGTGAAACTTTACCATCAAGTCCAGCTGTTGCTAGTGCTTGGCGTGCGAGAGTTACACCGCCTTCATCTCCCTCAATGTGAACGCCTAAAGGTGGTAGCGGTAGGCTGGTAATAACTGCTTTAAAAGAAGTACCATCAGCAGTTAGGTTTGGCACATCTTTGATATCTACCTGACTCTGCGTTGGTAGCACCCTAGTCAGTTTTGCTGTACCCACAGACTTTGTTGGGTCACGCAGGTCTTGGATATTGGCATCAAAGGAAAATAGTGCTAGTAAAGTGGTTTCGCCGTCTTTGGGTGGTTGCACTCCGTGAACAGCACCACCATCAATTACCCAGCTATAGTTTGGGTCATTTTTAACAATAAAGTAGGGGTAACGTTCTGCGATCGCTCCATCAAGGAAAAATTTGTTTTCATCCTCAGGATTATTCACTTCCATCTGAGGAGACTGGGCTGTAATTTTACTGCGGATGATCGCATTTGTCCGCCCAAACAAATCTCGATAAGTCAATTTGCCATTGGCTTTAGCAAGTGTATCCATCAAAAAATAAGAGAAACTACCTCGATGTTTGTCACCGCCGTAGTATTCCTTCGCTGTTTGGTAGTCTCGACAAGCTGCTAGAAGTACATGACGACCTTTCGGTATTTTCCAGCCAGTGGGGTGTTTTTCCGGGTCACGGGAATCTGAAAGTTGCGTTAAGTCGGCGAGCGAAAAAATAAAACTATCCAGTGGGCGTTCTCGCTTGTCTGTAGGTAAGCGACGTATTCCTCTCTCTTGCAATGGGTCTTTGGTGCCGGAACCAGAGTGGCAGCAATCCATAATAATGGTAATGTGCGGGTCTTTTTCTGCTACTTCGGCAATAAGTTTTGCTAATTCTTTATCTGCCAAATCCCAGCCGCCTTCAGTACGACTGTCATAACAAACTAAAGTTTCATCTAGATGGTCGGGTTCTAAGTGCCAAAATTCTTTTGGTGCCAACTCCTGAGAACCGTGACCACTGTAGTAAAACAAAACTATATCATCTTGCCCAGCTTGACGAAGATGCTTGCGGAAACCATCAATGACTGCCTGACGGGTTGCCTGGTGATCTTTAAGCGTTTGTAAATGTAATTGGTATTCTTTTTGATCAAATCGTTCGTTAAGATACTCTTCTATTGCTGTAATGTCGTTTACACAACCTTGGAGGTGATGATTTAAATCAGGATAATTGTCAATACCAATAAGCAAAGCATATAAGTTACGAGTCATGGTTATTCGTATTTCCTGGAGCTATAATTTCTAAAATTTCTAAATTGCTCAGATAATAATTATTAGACATCTCCAGAAATTAAATATGTCTTACCCAGAAATCTTGTAGAGACATAGCACTGCTACGTCAAAACAATTCTTTTTCGGAGGTGTCTATTGGGATTTTGGCTTCTTTCCCCACTTTTATGTTGTTTGAAAGTCTTTATTCAATGTACAAGACAACTGGATATCATAGGTTTTAGGACATTCAATAAAACCTTTGTCACTAGTATAAAATATCCAATTAAATTTAAAAAGTACCCCCACGGGTACTTTTCACGAGCAGCAAATCGCAAATTTATTGAAGTTATACCTAGCCATCGGTTGGTGTATTGGATCGTATCAAGGTATAATATCCTTCTCGGCAACTACTATATTCTCGGTCTTGCTGCTAGTTTGCCCAAGGCTGGCGATCGCTTCAGATGATTGGGAAATTATTAAAACTTCCAGTTTAAAGCGAGTAAAATGTAAGTACGTGATATACTACACCTCTCACTTACCCTGGTTTTATGGCACTGCCAATTGTTGCAATTATCGGACGCCCAAATGTGGGCAAATCCACCCTGGTTAATCGACTCGCCGGGGAACAAACGGCGATTGTCCATGATGAACCGGGAGTGACACGCGATCGCACTTATCTACCAGCTTTCTGGAATGGTCGTGAATTTTTAGTGGTAGACACTGGTGGTTTAGTTTTTAATGATGATACCGAATTTTTACCACTGATTCGCCAACAAGCAATGACAGCCCTTGCAGAAGCGTGTGGCGCTATTTTTGTTGTAGATGGTCAAACAGGCCCCACCTCGGCAGATTTAGAAATTGCCGAATGGATGCGCCAACAAACTGTACCTGTGCTACTAGCTGTAAATAAATGTGAATCTCCAGAACAAGGCTTAATGCAAGCTGCCGAGTTTTGGGAATTGGGACTGGGCGAACCTTATCCCATATCCGCGATTCATGGCAGTGGCACAGGAGAATTACTCGACGAGTTAGTTAACCACATCCCTGCTATTGAAGACATCCCAGAAACTAATGAAATCAAAGTAGCAATTGTGGGACGTCCGAATGTGGGCAAATCGAGCTTACTCAATGCTTTTGTTGGGGAAGAAAGGGCAATTGTCAGCCCGATTTCCGGTACTACCCGCGATGCTATTGATACCGTCATTGAACGAGAGGGGCAAACCTACCGTTTGATTGATACCGCCGGCATTCGTAAAAAGAAACACATCGAATACGGCACGGAATTTTTTAGTATTAACCGTGCTTTCAAAGCGATTCGCCGTGCTGACGTGGTTTTATTAGTAATAGATGCCGTTGATGGAGTCACTGAGCAAGACCAAAAATTAGCTGGGCGGATTATCGAAGAAGGTCGAGCTTGCATCATCGTCGTTAATAAGTGGGATGCTGTCGAAAAAGACTCTTACACAATCTACGACTACGAAAAAACTCTGCAATCACGGTTACATTTTACTGAATGGGCAGAAACAATTTTTGTGAGTGCCTTGTCAGGACAACGGGTAGAGAAGATTCTCGAATTGGTGAAAACTGCGGCTGAATCACACAAACGCCGTGTTAGCACATCAGTAATTAACGAAGTCTTAACAGACGCTGTTAGCTGGCATTCACCGCCAGCATCCCGTGGTGGGCGTCAGGGCAAGATTTATTATGGTACACAAGTAAGTAGCCAACCACCAACGATCGCACTATTTGTCAATGATTCCAAACGCTTCAACGACAACTACCGCCGCTACATTGAACGCCAATTCCGGCAACAGCTAGGATTTAAAGGCACACCAATTATTTTGCTGTGGCGGAGCAAAAAAGTTCGTGATGCCGAAATTGGTAATGTTAATCGAGCAACTCGCGTCAAAATAAGTTAGGAGACAAGAGAGACGCGATGAATCAAAGACAAGAGAGACGCGATGAATCAAAGACAAGAGAGACGCGATGAATCAAAGACAAGAGAGACGCGATGAATCGCGTCTGTACAAGGGAGATGCGATTAATCGGGTCTTTATAGGAGTTATGAGTTAAAGCTAAAATTGCTATTTTTAAGCCTATGTCAACATAATAGGTTAACTCAAAAGTCAAAACTCCTAACTCTTAACTCCTAACTTTAAAATGGATTTATTACGATCGCTGCCACTTGGACTTTATTTAGAACAACCCCAAACTTGGTTGCATAAAATCGATCCGCGAGTCAAGTTCGCCTGGTTGATGAGCTTTTTAACAAGCTATGTTTTAGCTAACAACTTTTGGCGGGTGCTGCTGGTAGTAATATTGATTCTTGCCACCTTAATTGCTAGAATTCCCCGCCGAGTATGGCAGCAGCAAATGGGTTGGCTATTAATGCTATCATTTTTTATCTTAGCGATCGGAGCTATCAGTCCTGATGCAATGGGTGTAGATTATCAGCCACGCCTCCCACCTAATGAACAAATATTAACCCAGCCAGTAAATCCTAAAAATATTGTTCAAGAACCAGCAAGTAATAGCAAATACAGCTATGTGCTATTTCACAAAGGCCCAGTCAAAGTAACTCGCCGCTCCTTGGATTTGGCTGTACGTCTGAGTACAATTATATTTACCGTAATTTACAGCACCAACCTGTATCTGCTGACAACCGCACCAGAAGAAATCACATCTGGCATAGAAAGCCTAATGCAACCCCTGAGACGCTTCAAGTGGCCTGTCACCGAAATTGCTTTAACTTTAACCTTATCCTTGCGCTTTATCCCTTTGGTTTTAGAAGAAGTGCAAAACTTATTTCGCTCCGTGATGACAAGGGCAATTAATTGGAAAAAGCTAGGATTGAAAGGAGGATTCAAAGTTTGGATGACAGTCGCAGAGAGACTGTTAGAAAATCTGCTCTTACGAGCCGATCAAATGGCGAATGCAATGATGGTGCGGGGTTTTACCAGTCCCAACGAGCATCGAGTGCAGTGGCATGATTTACGATTTAAAGGGCGTGACTGGCTGGCGATCGCAACTTTAATTTTATTCTGGGGAATACGGCTAGCTATAGGAACTCAGGTCTAATTTTGCAACGCTTATAAACAGTATGATTAAGGCTTGGTATTGGCGATCGCTACCCTTAGAAAAGCGCACAGGTTCGGAAGTTTTTGCTGCTCTTTTTCACTCCACCTCCGCACCGAAAATTGCTACCCTACTGGAAAGTCCTTACCCAACGCCAATCGATCATCCCCAACTGTGCCGATATTCTATCTGTGCAGGCGCTCCTCGCCTAGTTGATGGCATCCCCCAGATGTGGACACCAGAAGTAGGAGAAGTTTTTCCCTTCTTAGAAAACTTATTACAGCAAGGGGTAGGAAGAGATGAGGGGGATGAGGGGGATGAGGTAGTATTTTCTCCTCCATCTTTGCGTGCTTCCCCACCTCCCCATCTCCCCTTCACGGGCGGTTGGTTAGGTTGGCTAGGCTATGATGTAGCATGGGAAATTGAACAGTTACCATATCATAAAATTGATCCCCTACCATTTCCTATAGCGTTTTGGTATGAACCAGATTGTTTTGCCGTTTTAGATCACGCGCAACAAATTCTTTGGCTAGCCGTTAGTGATGCAAGTAAATTCGATGAGTTCCAGCACAAATTAGAGAACAGAAAAGGGGAGTTAAGGAACAAAGTAGAATTTTCTTCCCCATCTCCCTCGCCCCCTCAGTTTTTGACATCGCAAGCAGATTATGAAACAGCTGTAAACCAGGCGAAAAAATATATTCAAGCTGGAGACATCTTTCAGACAAATCTTTCATTGCGATTTCAAGCCTCTACATCGGCTTCTGGTTGGGAAATTTACCAAGCCTTGCAAAAAATCAATCCTTCGCCTTTTGCCAGCTATTGGCAAACGCCTTGGGGAGAAGTGATCAGTTGTTCGCCGGAACGGTTAGTAATGTTGCAAAATCGGCAAGCCGAAACCAGACCGATCGCTGGGACGCGATCGCGCGGTGTCACTCCAGAACAAGATATGCAACTGGCACAAGATTTACTCAGCAACACCAAAGAACGTGCAGAACACATCATGCTGGTAGATTTAGAACGCAATGATTTAGGGCGAGTTTGTGAATGGGGAACGGTTACTGTTGATGAATTGCTGACAATTGAGCGATATAGCCATGTGATGCATCTTGTCAGCAACATCAAAGGTACTTTAAAAGGCGAATACACTCCTATTGATTTGATCCGCGCCACGTTTCCAGGTGGCACAATCACAGGTTGTCCCAAAGTCCGTTGCATGGAAATTATCGAAGAACTAGAACCCGTGCGGCGCAGCTTGTTCTACGGTTCTTGCGGTTATTTAGATTGGCGTGGTCATTTAGATTTAAATATCTTAATCCGCACCCTGCTACTAGCTCCCGTGTCTCAAGAAGCAGGGGAGGTAGGGGAGGTAGGGGGAGTAAATTCTTCTTTATTTCCGCACTTAAGACACATCCCCCAGCACTCAGCACTCAACATTGTCTGGGGACAAGTTGGCGCGGGAATTGTTGCAGACAGCGATCCTGAGAAAGAATGGTATGAATCTCTGCACAAAGCCCAGGCACAACTGGCAGCCCTGAAAATGCTAAATAATCAATAGGGAGTAGGGAGTAGGGAGTAGGGAATAGGGAATAGGTTATTAGTTATTCTTTCTCCCCCTGCTTCCTCATCTCCCCACTTCCAATTTTGTGCCATTCATCCATAGTTGTGGCAGTATGGAAAGAAGTTGAAAAGTTCGCTGTTGCCATTGGAAATTTCAAAGGGTGTTTTCCCTTGCTACGCTAAACTTTCATAAGAGGGTCAGGACTGTTTTATGCGTTGTGCCGCCAGGTTGGTGTATTTGAGTCACCAAAGCATAAGGCGAAATCTATCGACAAGCCTCTACTCTTTAAGTCCACGCTTCGCGTGTCATGTTGTACCATTTCGCTTCACTACCACTAGTACAGGCCGGCGGAAATCAACTTACCATTAAATTAGAACCAGAAAGCGCAAAATTAAAACCTTTTGACTTTTGACTTTTGCCTTGCGGTACTAGCTTCATCTGCCCATTAGAAACTAGATCAAGGTCTTCGCAACCACAGTTTTGCATTTTAAGGAAATATTCTGACGAATGTTGGTATTATCGTCTGAATGTTTGGAATTCACTGCGAAAAGATATACATACTCCACCTTGACTACACCTTGACTCTTAAATGAATCCAGAAAACGCAGAAACTTACATAAACCATCCAACTTGGGGTTTACTTTACAAAATCTGTATGGTTGATGAAAACCAGGATTTGTTCACCACACTTTATGCCCAGCGCTTGTTTTTTTTGGTTGCAAATGATGTTAAAGGTGTTAAATTCCAGTCTCTAGGACGTACTGAGGCGAGAATGATGTTGGAAAATCGCTTACGTACTCTGCGGCGCAGTGGACAATCTCAGGAGTACGATCAGCTTCAGAGTGTTTTCCAACGCACCTTCCAATGAACAGTTCGATTTCCGAACGTATTGTTTCCATTCGCTCCTCTCTGCCAACTTCAGTCAAATTGATTGCTGTTAGCAAGCAAGTTCCTGCCCAGGCCATTCGGTCTGCATACTCCGCAGGAATTCGTGATTTTGCGGAGAGTCGTATCCAAGAAGCCGCCAGCAAACAAGCCGAGTTGCAAGACTTACCGGATATTACCTGGCACTTTATTGGACATTTGCAAAGCAATAAAGCCAAAAAAGCCCTTGAACAATTCTCTTGGATTCACTCCGTCGATAATTTGAAGCTGGCACAGCGTTTAGATCAATTGGCACAACAGCTAGGAGTGAGTCCTCAGGTTTGCCTGCAAGTGAAAATTCTCCCCGATCCCAACAAGTCTGGTTGGAGTGTGCCAGAACTTTTGGCTGATTTACCCACACTCGATCAATACAAAAATTTACAAATTCAAGGTTTGATGACAATCCCACCTTCAGGATTAAATGATCCGGAAATTTTGCATGTATTTAATCTCAATCGTGAGCTAGCAAAGACAATCCAGGAGCAGAACTGGTCGCACATTAAAATGCAACACTTGTCTATGGGTATGTCAGGCGACTACGAACTGGCAGTGCAAGCAGGCGCAACGATGGTACGATTAGGAACAATATTGTTTGGCGATCGCTCTTAGCCTTTGCTCATCAGCCTTGCTCTTGGGTATTAATAGAGATCAGAATTTGATGACAAGAATTTTGTAGCAGACTGGTGCAATTAGAAACAAAGGATATAGTATTGACAAGAGCAATCGCTAAGGAAAAATGGGGTAAAAAGAACTTTCCTTTGAACAAACCTTAGGATATAATCTTGACTCATTATTATGTTTAGGCGATGCACAGACCTTGTAAGAAGTGTCAGTTCATCGCTAAAACCAGTAGTATGGGTTACAAATAGCAGTATACTTGCTGTAGTATCCACCGATGTAGCGATTGCTCCTACTCAATCAATCCTAAGCCAAGTCAATATCGGCTATTCGCACCAGGAGAGTACACAAACCATGAACAATATATTTTCCAAACTCAGAGACTTTGTGGGTCTAAATGAGCAAGTTGAATACGAGTATTACGAAGAAGAACCAGAAACAGATAGTAATTACCAAAATCTGTATCAGCAAGAAAATCCCCAACCAGCAGCACCACAGGAAAACCCAGCCGCCCAAAATCGACGCTGGCGGGAACCAGTGCCTACAATGGGAGATGATATAACAGCAGGTTCAAAGCCAATGGGGAATGTGATTGGTATGCCAGGAGCAATTAACGGAATTTCGGAAGTTTTAGTACTCGAACCACGCACCTTTGAAGAAATGCCCCAGGCAATTCAAGCGTTGCGAGAACGCAAGTCAGTGGTATTAAATCTGACAATCATGGACCCAGACCAAGCTCAACGAGCAGTAGATTTTGTTGCAGGTGGTACTTACGCACTAGATGGACATCAAGAGCGCATCGGTGAGAGCATCTTCTTGTTTACGCCAAGTTGTGTCCAAGTTAGCACCCAAGGTGGCGTTCTTCATGAAGTACCACAACCGCCAGCACGCCCTTCTCGTCCTACAGGAACTCCAAATCAAACCTGGGGCAACGAAACTAACCGGATGGCACAATAAAGTTAAATTAGTTGTTAGTCCTTTGTCCTTTGTGATTAGTCATAGGTTTTGATAATAGTGACAAATGACAAAGGACAACCGACTAATGACAGATGACAAACAATCAATGACTATAAAATTTGGTTTAATTGGTGGTGGGGTAATGGGAGAAGCGCTCTTATCCCGCCTTATTGCGCGTGGAATTTATGACTCATCAGAAGTTATAGTTAGCGAACCGCTATCTTCACGCCTAGATTTTTTAAAACAGCAATACAATGTTGCTGTAACTACAGATAATAGCCAAGTTTTCGCTCAAGTCAGAGAAGTTGTCTTTTTGGCAGTAAAACCGCAGGTGTTCAGCGCGATCGCTCAAGAATTAACAGATATTGATCTTCTTAATAAAGAACACTCACCTCTAATCATTTCCATATTAGCAGGTGTGCCTTTGAGTCAGCTAGAAGCTGCATTTGTACAATTGCCTGTTATTAGAGCAATGCCTAACACCCCAGCAACAGTGGGAGCAGGAATTACCGCCATTTGTTCGGGTGCATACACCAATGCCAAACACCACCAAATAGCACAGCAAGTTTTTTCTGCTGTGGGAGAAGTCGTAGAAGTCTCAGAAGGGCTGATGGATGCAGTCACAGGGCTATCTGGTAGCGGCCCGGCTTACGTGGCGCTACTAGTAGAAGCACTTGCAGATGGCGGAGTATCCGCAGGTTTACCTAGAGCAATTGCGAATCAACTAGCCTTGCAAACTGTACTAGGAACAGCGAAACTGTTACATGAAACCAAAATGCACCCAGCAGAACTCAAAGATCGGGTTACTAGTCCCGGTGGTACAACCATTGCGGGAATTGCCAAGCTAGAACAGGCAGGATTTCGTTCAGCTTTAATAGAAGCAGTCAAAGCTGCCACAGAGCGATCGCAAGAACTGGGAAAATGAGAAACTAGGGAATGGGGCATTGGGCATGGGGGATAGCGGATGGGCAATGAAGACTAAGTAAAAGTTTTGCAATATCCAATGCCCAATGCCCAATGCCCAATGCCCAATGCCCAACGTTAGTATAGTAAACAATCTGGTTGCAAATGTGATTGAGTGAATTATCCTGCACCGTCTCCAGAACTTGACTTAGGGTCTATATTTCCCTTCGATCTGGATCAGTTTCAAAAAGAAGCGATCGCGTCCCTAAACGCCGGACGCTCCGTAGTTGTATGTGCGCCCACAGGTTCAGGCAAAACCTTAGTTGGGGAATACGCTATTTATCGCGCCCTGGCGCGAGGAAAACGTGTATTTTATACTACTCCCCTAAAGGCGCTGTCGAATCAAAAATTGCGTGACTTTCGAGAAAAATTCGGGTTTGATCAAGTCGGTCTGTTAACTGGAGATGCTTCCATTAACAGAGATGCACCAATTTTGGTGATGACCACAGAAATTTTCCGAAATATGCTCTATGGTACACCCATTGGGCAAGTCGGCATCTCATTAGTAGACGTTGAAGCGGTGATACTTGATGAGTGCCACTACATGAACGATCGCCAGCGCGGTACTGTTTGGGAAGAATCAATCATTTATTGTCCCCGGGAAGTCCAACTAGCAGCCCTCTCAGCAACGGTTGCCAATAGCGATCAACTCACCGATTGGCTCAATCGCGTTCACGGCCCAACTGACCTGATTTACTCAGATTTCCGCCCAGTTCCCTTGGAATTTCACTTTTGCAATCCCAAAGGGTTATTTCCCCTGCTAAATGATAGCAAAACCAAAATTAACCCCCGCCTGATTCAGAAGAAGAAAGGGAGAGGAGGAGAAAAGGAGAGAGGGAGAAATGGTAGACCAGAGGCTCCTGGAATAGTTTTTACCTTGAGTCAGTTAGAGCAACGGGATATGCTACCAGCGATTTACTTTATCTTCAGCCGCCGGGGATGTGATAAAGCCGTGGCAGAAGTTGGTGATTTATGGCTGGTAAATAATGAAGAGTCCCAGATTTTGCGGCAACAGATAGATGACTTTTTAGCCCGCAATCCCGAAGCCGGGCGTTCTGGGCAAATTGCACCCCTATACCGGGGAATTGCTGCCCATCACGCCGGAATTTTGCCTGCTTGGAAAGCACTGGTAGAAGAACTATTTCAGCAGGGGCTAATTAAAGTAGTATTCGCTACTGAGACACTGGCGGCGGGAATTAATATGCCCGCCCGGACAACGGTAATTTCTACTCTTTCCAAACGTACCGATACTGGACACCGCCTGTTGAACGCTTCCGAATTCTTGCAAATGGCAGGACGCGCAGGCCGCCGGGGGATGGATAAACAAGGTTATGTGGTGACAGTCCAAACTCCCTTTGAAGGAGCCAAAGAAGCGGCGTATTTGGGAACATCCAAGCCAGACCCCCTTGTAAGCCAGTTTACGCCCAGTTATGGCATGGTACTCAACTTGCTGCAAACACACACCCTAGAGCAAACCAGGGAACTGATAGAACGCAGCTTTGGGCAGTACATGGCCACCTTGCATTTACGGCCAGAATACGATGAGATTGCCGAACTGCAAACCCAATTAGCTCAACTACATGAGCAAATCGCCGCAGTTGATGAAAATGAACTCGCTATTTATGAGAAATTGCGGCAACGCCTGAAAGTAGAACGCCAGATATTGAAAACCTTGCAAGAGCAAGCGCAGGAAGATAGACAAGAAGAATTGGGGATGATGTTGGGATTTGCAGTGTCAGGAACTCTGTTAAGTCTCAAAGGTAAAAACATCACAGTGTCTACACCTGTAACCGCAGTGTTAGTGGGCAAATCGCCTGGTTCTGGTCAAGCTCCTTACTTGGTATGCTTGGGGCATGATAATCGCTGGTATGTGGCAACGACAGGGGATGTAGTCGATTTGTATGCCGAACTGCCGCGAATTGAAGTGCCACCTGATTTACTACCACCGCCAGAGATGCCTTTGAAGCCAGGACAGTCACGCCGGGGTAATCAAGAAACATTTGCGATCGCCACGCGTATTCCCGATCCGATAGAATCTTTGAATCTGGCTCCAGAAGTAGCAGAACAACTCAGTCGCACTGCTGCCATCCAAGAGCAATTAGAAGCTCATCCCCTACATCAATCAGGCAATGCTGCCACACTTTTCAAGCGTCGGGCCCGCTATGTCGAACTAGAAGCTGAACTTGAACAGTTGCAAGGGCAAGTAGAGCAACAGTCACAACGTCATTGGGAAGAATTTCTCAATTTAATCGCAATTCTGCAACACTTTGGCGCTTTAGATAACTTAGTGCCCACAGTATTAGGGCGAATTGCTGCCGCCATTCGAGGCGAGAATGAATTGTGGTTGGGTTTAGTATTCGCTAGTGGTGAATTGGACAACTTAGATCCGCACCATTTAGCCGCCGCCGCCGCCGCTTTGGTGATGGAAACTCCCCGTCCAGATAGCAAAGTTAACTTTGAGCTTAGTGATGAAGTAGCAGAAGCCTTAGCAAAATTGCGGGGAATTCGCCGCCAAATGTTCCAACTACAACGGCGGTATAACGTAGCGCTGCCTATATGGTTAGAGTTTGAATTAATTGCGATCGTGGAACAATGGGCGCTAGGAATGGAGTGGATAGAACTCTGCGAGAACACCACTTTGGATGAAGGCGACGTGGTGAGAATTCTACGGCGGACGTTGGATTTATTATCGCAAATACCCCACGTTCCCCATTTACCAGACTCTTTCCAGCGTAATGCTTATCGAGCGATGCAGTTGATTGATAGATTCCCTGTGAATGAGGTGGTTGAATAAACAGGACGCTTTTAGGCAAAACTAAACGCACTCTGGGGCAATTCATGAATTGCCCCTACAAACTGTACCAAGAATAAATTTAGATTTGACCAAATAATAGTAGTACAATGTCCAAGCTAGTTTTGAGGGTTTGTAGTAAGCACAAAGGGTGCTTAAAAGATCAGGACTAAAGTCCTTACTACGAACTCACTTACCCATTCATTTAAACTTGACAGAGTAGTAGTGGTATTTAGTTAAAAATGCTTGTTTGGTTTCGTATATGTTCTATACGTGATTAATCACGCCTATCTAACAGAAGTTATAGTTGTTATCAGCGCTTTTCAAGCCTAATACACCAAGTTTCCAGTACCCTGCAACTGCCGCAAAGAATTTATACATAGTGGACAGTCGCAACCAAATAACTGAATTGCGCGATCGCTTTCCGCGTCAGTAAAATTCAACATGGCAATATTTTGATCTGATACTGATGTAACAATGGTTGCAGAACGTGCAGAGGTATAGGGTTGCTTTCTCTCTGAATCTCGAATGCACACAAAATCTTTTCCACCATGTGGGTTAGTGATACAGGTACGACCGTCTTCTGTGTGCAGTAATCGCTGTGTAATAGAAGTACTAGCGTGGGCCGGATGAAATGCCACCAGCGTAGACATCATCGACATAAAGATTGAGGAAGTGGAAAGCAAATTCAGAAGAATTTTTTTGTTCATAGATTTACTTAAGAAAATTGTCTACTAGTTTAGGGTATTCGATTCACTTTCAAACTTCAAGTGGATTTTCCCTAAGAATAGCTAGCGTGACACTTGTTACCTAAGAATGTTCCCCATCTACCCAGTTTGATCGCAAATTAGCTGCTACAGCAGAACTTAGAAGTCAAACAGGCTTGATATCTGGCTTTAAAACCTAAGTTGTGTACTTCAGCAACTTTAAATCCGCTTTATATCCCCAAGATAGTGATTGTTAGCTTGATGTCAGCAATTTTCCTTTGATGTCTTATCCAGAGCGATAAATCGCTCACTACGAACAAAAGTCATGTCGTACATTATTCTATACAACTAAAAATCAGTATAGCTATCTTTAAGAAGCTTAAAAAGCTTAATTCTAGCTAAAAATAGGATAAATATTTAGCAATAAGTTTGATATAGATTCTCGTTCTTAAATTATAAACTTGTAAAAATTTCTTTTTTTCATTACATTTGGAAAAAGGCTCATATATTAAGTAATTTACTAGCCTTAACAGAAAAAATGAAGCGGAAAGTACATTCAGAACCTTCAGGTTGTTGCAACTGTGAACATGATCATCACGAGAATCATAACCATGATCATAATCATGATGAGAATCATAACCATGACCACAATCACGATCACGGTGGAGAATTCAATCTGAAAGATGAACTATTGCCTTTGGTAGGGATTTTAAGTTTATATGCGCCTGGTGTAATTTTTGAAAATCAATTACACAATACATTCTATTCAATAGGTGAATATCTGCTGTTTATTCCTGCTTATTTATTAAGTGGATGGAGTGTTTTAAAAACTGCTGGGCGCAATATCCTCAAAGGTAGAATATTCGATGAAACGTTTTTAATGGCAGTAGCGACACTAGGGGCGATCGCAATTCATAAGTTACCCGAAGCTGTGGGAGTCATGTTATTTTATAAAATTGGGGAATTGTTTCAAGATATTGCCGTTAGCCGTTCCCGTAATTCCATCAAAGCTTTATTAGAAGTACGTCCAGATTATGCCAATATTCAAACAAAGGGAGAACTAATAAGAGTATCCCCAAATACAGTAAATGTTGGAGATATTATCGTCGTCAAACCTGGGGAAAAGATTCCCTTAGATGGTGAAATTATAGATGGGAATTCACAAGTAGATACATCTGCATTAACTGGAGAGTCTGTACCGCGCTCAGTAAGGCTGGGAGAGACGGTTTTAGCTGGGATGATTAATAAAATGGGTGTTCTCAGCATTAGAGTAACAAAACTATTTAATGACTCTTCCATTGCCAAAATTTTAGACTTGGTGCAAAATGCCAAAAGTAAAAAAGCAGAAACAGAAAAATTTATTACCAAATTTGCCCGATATTACACGCCAATAGTAGTTTTTGCATCCCTAGCAGTTGCAATATTGCCTCCTTTATTGATTGCTGGCGCAACTTCTTCAGAATGGGTTTATCGCGCTTTAATTTTACTAGTTATTTCCTGTCCCTGTGGACTAGTTATAAGTATTCCATTAGGTTACTTTGGAGGCGTAGGAGGTGCAGCTAAACGTGGTATCTTAGTTAAAGGCTCTACTTTTTTGGATGCTTTAAATGCAGTGAATACAGTTGTTTTTGATAAAACTGGAACCTTAACGAAAGGCGTATTTAAAGTAGCAAAAGTAGTACCATCAAATGGCTACGTTGAACAAGAATTGTTGCAATTAGCTGCTAAAGTAGAATTGCACTCAAATCATCCCATTGCTCAATCTATCCGCAAAGCTTATGGTGGAAAAATCGATGAATTTGAGGTGAGAGATTATGAAGAGATAGCAGGCTATGGAATTAGAGCCAAGGTTGAAAATACGGTAGTGATAGCGGGAAGCGATCGCTTATTACATAGAGAGAATATTAGTCATGATAATTGCCAGTTAGAGGGAACAGTTATTCATCTAGCAGTAGATAATATTTACGCTGGGTATATTGTCATTGCTGATGAACCCAAAGAAGATGCAAGACTTGCTATTAAAGCACTCAAAGGAATGGGTGTAGAGAAAACAGTAATGTTGACAGGAGATAATGAAGCGATCGCATCCCGCATTGCTGAACAGCTAGGTATAGATGCTTACGAAGCAGAGTTATTACCAGAAGAAAAAGTCAATGCCATTGAGAAGTTACTCAGCACCGTTGGTAAGCATAGTAAAGTTGCTTTTGTTGGGGATGGCATTAATGATGCGCCAGTGATTGCTAGAGCAGATGTTGGTATAGCAATGGGTGGGTTAGGCTCAGATGCAGCGATCGAAACTGCCGATATTGTGATTATGACAGATGCACCCTCAAAAGTGGCAGAAGCAATACAAATCGCCAGAAAAACAAGGCAGATTGTTTGGCAAAATATTGGTTTTGCGTTAGCAATTAAAGGTGTATTCATTGGATTGGGTATTTTAGGCGTAGCGACAATGTGGGAAGCCGTATTTGCTGACGTGGGAGTAGCTTTACTTGCAATTTTTAACGCAACTAGAGTAATGAAATAAAATACCATATATTCCTCCTACCCGACTACATTCACCCCTTAATCATCAAATCGCACTCTACTGCCCTAAAGCTTTGAGTGTTGCTTTTTGCCCTACAGTTAAACCTGTAACACCAGTGATGTTCATCCCCTCATATAGCCGATCGGCTATCAACGTTTTTTTGCACTCACTTGTTTTGGCATCCCAAAGCTTAATCGTTTCATCTTGGCTGCCACTGGCGAGCATCCGACCATCCAGGCTCCAAGCTAATGAACGTACCCAACTGCTGTGACCGTACAAAACTTTGAGGCACGCACCCTCAGCGGCATCCCACAACCGAACTGTTTGGTCAGCGCTGCCACTGGTTATGATCTGACCATCTGGACTAAAGGCGACTGCCCACACCCCATTAGTGTGTCCGTGCAAAACTTTCAGGCATTTACCGTGGGACACATCGTACAACCGCACCAAAAAGTCTTGACTGCCAGTAGCTAGGAGCTTGCCATCTGGGCTAAAGCTGACCGACCAGACTCCACTGGTGTGATCTTGCAAAACTCTTACGCAGCCGCCAGAAGTGACATCCCACAGCCGAACACTGGAGTCATTACTGCCACTAGCAAGGGTTTGACCATCCGGACTGAAGGCGATCGCCCATACCCAACCATGATGCCCTTTCAAGGTCAACAATTGCTGACAATCTGGCACTTGCCACAAGCTGATTATCCCATTTACATCGCCCGTCGCCAATATTTTGCCATCGGGGCTAAAGGCCACCGACAAAACACTGCTTAAGGTTTGAGCAAACACAGACTTAGCAAAAGCGGCGTTCTGAAAATTAACACCAGCCAAATTTACCCGCCTCAGATCGGCTTGCCAAATTGTCAGATTTGAAAAGTCGAAGCTTGCTAAATTAATTTTGAGTTGACTCAATAAATTAATGAAATTGCCGCCACCATATCCTACTCGATATTACGCAAATTTTCTGTACTTTCATGACTTCTGTAATCAATGGGAAAACTAGTGGCAGCAAGTGCCACAATTGCCATCGATAACAGGAGAACGGCGCAGTAAATCAAAGATGCAGCTATCGGAAGTGATGACAATAGTCATAGCGTTTCATGGAAGTGGTTATAGGACATTTAAAGAATTGACAGTGGTTTAATAGCTTTTATCAATATAAGCACTCAAAAATACCAGTTGATTTACCATATCTTCAGCCGAATGAGTAGCAACCAACTTGAGCAACCCTTGTAACTGCTGCCCTACGGAATAGCGTTGCTGCTGCAACAAGATAATGCCGGCATGATTTCTTTCTATGGCTAAAAACTCGTTATGCAAGCAGCAAAAGTCTCTTCGGTTGTAGCTATAGATGGCACGCCCTTGCTCTGTTGCCCAAATTAGCTGCTGATCATCAGGATAGCTCTGCCTGCTCACATCGGCGACTGTCACAACATCCAAGTTTGCATTACAGAAAGCTTTGATTAGGGACTTCTCAACAGTGTCCTCATCTAAATACAAACGAATTTGGCTCACTGTCTTTTCGCCGTATATTCAGCTTCCAAACGGTCGTATTCTTCTATTTCTGCGGCAATCTCCGTGTCAATTACTTCCTTGTTAGCATAGTAGTAAGCTAGCGCTGCATAAACTTGTGCCAACATTAGCTGTGGTCTTTGGACAACTATCTCTTCCGGTTTCATGCCTGTGTTGAAGTCGATCACAATGTTGTGTACCGTAATCCGGTGTCCCGCAATCCGAGGGCGACCACCACAGGTTCCCGGTGTGCTGACAATCAGCGTGCCAATGTCGGTAATGGTTTGCATAGCTTGTTTACTAAATTTTACTCCCATAAGCAACTGAGCAATTTAAAACTTATTCTAATCTAGCAATATAAATGTCCTGTTATTTATTTAACTACTCACAGTCAAATAAAACATTTATCCCTAATAATTAGGAGTCTAGCACTAATCCAAGAATACCCAACATCTTGCCTAGATTGAAAACGATAGACTTTTTATAAGAGTAATTTTTGCAAAAACTCGAATTTCCCAACATTTTAAAGCAGGTATGCGGCAATGGTGCGATTAAAACCGTGGCAGTGGGTCGTCTTAGCAATCCCGATCGCGTTTATCATTATTTTCTTACTGGTATCCGCCGGTTTGCAAATCCATGCGTGGGGCATTAACTGGATTTGGGGTGTATTCACCCTTCTATTCGTGGGTTGGCGCTGGCTATTGGTGAAATGGACTCAACCTGCTGTTAACCAAGTAGAAGCTGTATTAGCCCAAGTCCAAGAAGAACTAGAATCCAAAGCAGAGGATACAGTCGGGCTACCAGTCGGAAGTGATGTTACAAAGCTTGCAGAAGCCGCCCTTCAAGAGGTTTTGCAAGCAGCACAAAGCGATCGCCCAATTTGGGAAGATTGGCAAACTTTTTGGACGCGATGTCAAGATTTGGTTGTAGCGATCGCTCATATCTACAATCCTCAAATTCAATATCCGCTACTGAACATTTACGTCCCCCAAGCTTACGGGCTGATTCGGGGAACGGTGGATGATATGGATCGGTGGATGCAAAAGTTATCCCCCGTCCTCAATCAGGTGACGGTTGGGCAAGCATACCAAGGCTACGAAGTCTATCGCAAGTTGGAACCATCGGCTCGGAAATTCTGGAAAGCTTGGAACTGGGCACAGTGGCTTTTAAATCCGGTGGCGGCGGTGGCCAAACAAGTCAGTAAGGGTTCTAGTAACCAAGCAACTCAGCAATTATTGGGGAATTTGAGCCAGTTATTTCGAGAAGCTGCTCTGAGAAACTTATGTCAGCAGGCGATCGCTCTTTACGGACGTACTACATTACCAGTTTCAGCAACCGTAGTTTCCACACCAACTCTACCCAAGGCAAAAACTCAAACACTCCGAGAAATCCTGACTCAAGCCGAACCAGCCGAGGTGGTTGAGCAAAAACCTGTGAATATTCTGCTGGTGGGGCGCACGGGGTCAGGTAAAAGTAGCCTGATTAACACGCTATTTCAGGCGGATCTCGCAGCCGTTGATGTTTTACCTAGTACCGATCGCATTCAAAATTACCAATGGCAGGCTGAAAGCGGAGAAACACTAACCCTTTGGGATACACCTGGTTATGAACAAGTCAACCGTGCCGATCTCCGAAATCTAGTGCTTGATTATGCCATCAACGCAGATTTGCTGCTGTTAGTCACCCCTGCCCTCGATCCTGCCCTGCAAATGGATGTAGACTTTTTACAAGATATCAAAGCAGAAGTTGCAGATTTACCTGGAATCGCGATCGTCACTCAAGTAGATCGTTTGCGTCCTATCCGCGAATGGCAACCCCCTTATGATTGGGAATGGGGCGATCGCGCCAAGGAAATTGCTATTCGAGAAGCGACTGAATATCGTGCAAAACTGCTGGGAAACTTTTGTAATCTAGTTCTACCCCTGGTTACAGGTGATAGCAAAACAAGTCGAGCTGCTTGGGGAGTAGAGGCGCTATCATTGGGATTAATAGATGCGATCGCACCTACTAAGCAACTCCGTCTTGCCCGCTTTTTGCGTAACCTTGAAGCCCGCACTATTGCTGCTGCTAAAATTATCGACCACTATACCTTCCAAATGGCGACAACACAGGGACTAACAGCATTGCTCAAAAGTCCCGTCCTCCAGTTTGTTTCTACGCTCTCAACCGGATCTCCAACCCTAGCATATATGCTGGCACAGCAAATTCCCGTGGAACAATTGCCGATTGTGATTGGCAAACTCCAAATGGGATATGAGCTTTTCTCGCTCTTGAATACAAGTAACCCTAACCCGCTCAACTTTGAATTGCTATCCCTCTGGCCGCTACTGCTGGAAAATTCCGCTTCACCCGATCACAACGCCTGGGCATTTGGTCACGCCTTAGTAGAATACTGGACTCAAAATTTAACGGTTGAACAACTCCAAGAGCGATTTGAGTATTATCTGTCGATTGCTAAATAATTAGGACTTAGGCACTGTACAAAAATACTATCTTGTGTATTAACGGAATTTGGTCTTCAAAAGCTTGAACGACCAACTTCAGATAGAGTGCGATCGCTAAAAAATCCTCACACTATGATATACACCGAAATATCTCCTAACCATAACGGGATACACTTACGCGTCTTTCATCTTCACAATTAGCTATTTAAGTATATCTACGAGGCAATATTGATTATAGTTAAGTATATTTATACCATAAGTACAAAAAACCCAAAATGCGGTAACGGGTCATAGTCTCAACATCAAAGTTCAGATTACGATTAATAGTAGGTGTCTGCTGAAACCTACCCGCCTTACCTGAGTTTTTACTCAGACATCTCTTTTGTTCGGAGTTATTTATGAAAAATATATTACAAACCTGCATCTCACAAGAACAGAATTCACATCAGAGTTATAGTATTTCGTCTTACAATAGACTGCTTTTGGTTGTGAAGGATTTGGCTTGTGTACGGACTATTGAGGAAATTATTGAGATTGTGCGTTTAGCTGCTCGCGATCTGACTAATGCTGATGGGGTAACTTTTGTACTGCGGGATGGTGAATGTTGCCACTACGTCGATGAAAACGCCATCGGCCCACTTTGGAAAGGTATGCGTTTTCCGCTCAGGTCTTGCATCTCCGGTTGGGCGATGCTCAATAAACAAGCAGCCGTGATTGAAGACATTTACCAGGATGCTCGAATTCCGATTGAGGCTTATAAAGTAACTTTTGTCAAGAGTTTGGTGATGGTTCCCATACGGATTTCTGATCCACTGGGTGCGATTGGAGCTTACTGGAGTACACGCCACCGGGCCACATCCGAAGAGATAGAACTGCTTGAGATTTTGACCGATACTACAGCAGTTGCGATCGCAAACGTTCAACTTTTCCAGAAATTGACGAATCAAAACGCCCTTAAAGATAAATTTATTGCGATGCTAGCTCACGAGTTGAGAAATCCCGTTGCTCCCATTTCAAATGGGGTTCAGCTTCTCAAATTAAAGCTAGGCGAGACTGGTGCAGTCGGACAAACAGTTTTAATGATGCAACACCAGATTAAGCACCTCTCGAAATTGATCGATGAGTTACTTGATGTATCGTCCATTACTTATGGGAAGATTTCATTAAACCTGGAGAAAGTTAATTTGGTGGAATTGGTTCGCCAAAGTCTCAATGACCATGCACAAGCAATAAAGAGATCGAACCTTAACGTAGTCCAAAACCTACCGAACAAGCCTCTGTGGGCTTATGTTGACCCGACACGGTTCTTCCAAGTTTTTGGGAACCTTCTTGATAACGCCTTAAAGTTTTCCCAGCCAGATGGGACGATCTGGGTGGATCTCTCATTTATTCCAGGTGAAAATGGCTTAGGTAGTGTAGGGGTTTTATCTGTAAGAGACTCAGGCATAGGGATAGATCCGACAATTTTACCAGAACTATTTGAGCCGTTTACCCAAGCCGATCGCAGTTTAGACCGTTCGAGGGGCGGGTTAGGTCTGGGACTCTCGGTAGTAAAAAGTCTTGTAGAACTTCATGGTGGTAATGTTGAAGCCTCAAGTAGAGGGATTAATTTGGGAGCAGAATTCAAAGTTACTCTTCCTGTATGCGAAGAGATTACAGCTTGGGATAACGACCCGGAGATTATAGAAGAGGCTAAAAAATCGTTGAAGATTTTAGTCATCGAAGATAACGACGATTCAGCTGTAACATTACAAGCAGTGCTTGAGCATTTTGGGCATGAGGTTTCCATTGCCAATAATGGAATTTCAGGGGTACAAACTGCAAGAGAGCTTGAGCCTCATGTGATTATTTGTGACATCGGACTTCCCGAAATGGATGGATTCGCCGTTGCACAAGAACTGAGTAAAGATTCTAAATTTAATCACTCAATTTTGATTGCACTCACTGGCTACGGTGGCCAAGAGGATCGGGATCTGGCGCTGAAGTCTGGTTTTAAATGTCACTTGACTAAGCCAGTGGACTTTGAAATACTTACCGCAGAAATTGATCGATACTTTCTCATGAATGTGTAAGCGTAGCCCATCGTAGACATCGCTTTTATCCCATTAAATTATCAGTTGCAGGCTCACCCGGATAAAAGCGATCGCTCAAAATTTCCTCAAAAGGATATAAACATTGCTGGGGAAAAGTTGAGAGTGGCAGATTAGTTTCTCCTGATGCTAAATCCCTAGCATTTTCATAAGATTCCTGGAGTGCTTCTTCAAGGTAAGGTTTCAGACTAGGATTTTCGCTCAACAACTTGATAATTTCCCGTCGTTGTACTCTAATTGTTGCTAACCAACTACGACTGCGTTGCTTTGGTTGATATTCCCATTTGAGCAAATGTCCAATTAATATACTAAGACGATTTCTCAATTCTTGGCGTTCCTTTCTTCCCAAAGATTCAATTTCCTCAATTAAATTTGGCAAGTCAAGCAGGTTCCATTGGTGACAACGCAGAAGGTTAGCCTGTTCTTGAGTCCAACTGTAAAAGTCTGCTTTATACAAGTTTTGCATCCGTTTTTTGCCGTTTTTCAGGTTTGTAGTGTCTATATAATTTCAAAATTCATAATTGTGTTTCAGATAGAAATTTAAAGCTTATTTGAAAAATGACTGTCTCCATAAGCATCAAGTACGAAGTACGAATTAGAAAGTCAGCACGCTACGAATTGATTCACCTTTGTGCATTAATTCAAAAGCATCATTAATTTGCTCAATCGGCATCACATGGGTAATTAAATCATCAATACTTATCTTACCTTCCATATACCAATCAACAATTTTTGGCACATCTGTACGTCCTCTCGCGCCACCAAATGCTGAACCTTTCCAAACGCGCCCAGTTACTAATTGAAAAGGACGAGTGCTAATTTCTTGTCCAGCACCAGCAACACCAATAATCACACTGACACCCCAACCTTTATGGCAGCATTCTAATGCTTGACGCATAATTTTGACATTACCGATACATTCAAAACTGTAATCAGCACCGCCTTTTGTTAAATCAACCAGATAGGGAACTAAATCACCCTCTACTTCCTGGGGATTGACAAAGTGCGTCATGCCAAACTTTTCGGCTATTGCGCGTTTGCTGGGGTTAATATCCACGCCGACAATCATATTTGCCCCTACCATCCGCGCCGCTTGGATGACATTTAAACCAATACCACCCAAGCCGAAAACTACAATATTTGCTCCCGGTTCCACCTTGGCAGTATTTATGACTGCACCAACACCAGTCGTCACACCACAGCCAATGTAACAAACCTTATCAAATGGGGCGTCTTCCCGAATTTTTGCCAGGGCGATTTCTGGTAGCACCGTATAGTTAGCAAAAGTGGATGTACCCATATAATGATGAATCATCTGTCCATCAATGCTAAAGCGGCTAGTGCCATCGGGCATAACACCGCGTCCTTGAGTTAAGCGAATGGCTTGACAAAGATTCGTTTTAAAACTCAAACAATATTCGCACTGGCGGCATTCGGGAGTGTATAAAGGAATTACATGATCCCCTGGTTTGAGACTGGTGACACCAGCGCCTACCTCCACTACCACACCAGCACCTTCATGCCCCAAAATTGCCGGAAATAAACCTTCAGGATCGTCACCAGATAGGGTAAAAGCGTCCGTATGGCAAACTCCGCTTGCTTTCACCTCAACTAACACTTCGCCTGCTTTTGCCCCAGATAGTTGAACGGTTTCAATTGTCAATGGCTTACCTGCGCTGTAAGCTACTGCTGCTTTAACTTCCAATGTCAGCGCTCCTATATAGTTTTGTTATTGGGCATTGGGGATTGGGCATTGGGGATTGGGCATTGGGGATTGGGCATTGGGGATTGGGCATTGGGGATTGGGCATTGGAAAGAGGACTTGGGGACAAGGAGAAACACTTGTTGCAAGTTCTGATTTAAGTCGCCTTGTCCCCTTGTCCCCTTGTCTCCCCTGCTCCTTCCCTAATACCCTTTAGCCATTGAGCGTATAATACACTTTTTTGACACTCCCCATGCCTGAAGGCAGGGGATTCCAGCGTCACTGACGCTCCTTGCTTTTACTGGACTTGCGTCCAACAGAAGTAGAGGGAACATCTCGACTGGCGTTACTTCCCGGATGCCCTCCGGTAGCGTTTGCACGACCTAAAATTACTTTGGCAGCATTCACATCACGTTGTTCAACGTGACCACAATGCAAGCAAGAATGAGTTCTAGTACTAAGTGATTTCTGAACTCTAGCACCACAGTTACTACATTCTTGACTGGTGAAATGAGGGGGGACAGCAATTATTTCCCGACCTAATTTCTCTCCAAAGTATTCAAGCCACTGGCGGAAGTTGTACCAAGACGCATCAGAAATACTCTTGGCAAGTTTGTGGTTTCTCACCAACCCACTAACATTTAAATCTTCCAAGACAACCTTAGCGTTAGCTAGGCATAAGTTACGCGCCAATTTTTTGGCGTGTTCATTCCTTCGTCGAGTTACTTTCAAATGTTTACGAGCATAAACACCACGAGCTTTCCTTCTACCAGATGACCCCTTTTTCTTTTTATAAATTTTACGCTGAACCCGTTTGATATCTTTCTCAGCTTTACGCAAGTATCGCGGGTTTTCTTCATGCTTGCCGAAAGAATCAGAGTAGAAGTATTCCAATCCCACATCAATACCAATAACAGAATTAGTTAATGGTGCTTCCTGCTTGTTATCAACTTTTACGCAAAACTGCACATAATACCCATCTGCACGACGAACGATCCTAACTCTTTTGATTAGCTCAACAGGATAAGTATGGATATCCCACTTGCCCAATAATTTGAGTTCACCAATACCTTTCTTGTCAGTGAATGTTATTCGTCGTTTTGTTGGGTGTAATTTCCAAGACTGTTGTTTGTATTCAACAGAGCGACTATGTTTTTTAAATCTTGGATAGCCCTTCAATCCTTGCTTTTTAGTTTTGCAGTTGTCGTAGAAACGCTTGATAGCACGTTCTACATTCTCAACAGATGCTTGGCAAGCATGACTGCTCAAATCTCTCACGAATTCATATTCTGCTCTTAATTGAGTGTTGTATTGGTACAATTCTTTCTTGCCAATACCACGATTATCTATCCAATATCTAAGCACTTTATTTCTGACAAACTGACTTGTGCGAATAGCTTCATCTATAGCTTTTGCTTGTGGTTTTTTGACAACTGCTTTGTACTCCATTACTAACACTCTTAAATCACCTCCTTGATATACAGCATTACCTGAAATACTATATAGTTACAGGCTATATAATGTCAACAAGGTTCCATGCAAAAGTTTAAATCAAACAACAATGTTGTTTATTCGTGTAAATATCATGTTATTTTTTGCCCTAAATACAGAAGGCCAGTGCTTGTGAATGCAATCGCCTCTCGACTGAAAGAGTTGCTTGCTCAAATAGCAATTGACATTAAAGTTGAAATTATAGAGATGGAAATAATGCCAGATCATGTACATTTACTAGTAGAAGTTGACCCGCAATTTGGAATACACCGTGTTGTGAAGAGATTCAAAGGTGCGACTTCTAGGTATTTGCGATTAGAATTTCCAGAGTTGAAAAGTAGATTACCTACTTTGTGGACTAATTCTTATTTTGTTTCGACAGTGGGAGGCGCACCACTGGAAGCGGTGAAAATGTACATCCAAAACCAAAAAGAAACTTGACGGCGATAGCGTAGCGGTAGCGAGTCATCGAGCGTCTTGAAATCGCCAACGGCTAACCCCCATAAATGAATTTAGGGGCTAGCCCGCCGTTGCTACTTTGGTCTCACTTAATCCTATTTACTAAGGATGATCGTCCCTATATCGATAAATATTACTTTGTTAAAATATCATTCTCTAGCTAGATTGGTTAAAGGCGGCAACAGCTGTTTTGACAACGATGTAAACTGGATGTCAGCAGCAACCCCCAAATAATTTGTCCACCCTCGATTAATACATTTTGTCACAGCTTATGAACCCTGCCCTAACTCAAATTGGCGCTCAAATGTCCAACCTGACTGGCGTCAGAGCAATCATGAAGGATATTATCGAAACATTACGAGCAGGTGCAGGGCAGCAGTTTATTAATTTGAGTGCTGGTAATCCGTTGATTTTGCCAGAGGTAGAGCAATTATGGCGGGATTGTACTGCACAGCTTTTGGCTAGCCCAGAATATGGTGAGGTAGTTTGTCGCTACGGCTCAAGTCAGGGCTATGCACCGTTAGTTGAAGCGATCGCCAACGACTTTAACAAACGCTACGGGTTAAACTTAAGCGATCGCAATATCCTCATCACCCCCGGTAGTCAAACCCTCTACTTCTACGCCGTGAATAGCTTCGGTGGCTATAACCCTAGCGGCGAGTTAAAACAAATCGTTTTGCCCCTCAGCCCTGACTACACCGGTTACGGCGGCATCTGCTTAGTTCCAAAAGCCTTAATTGCTTACAAACCGACTCTGGATATTGATGAAGTCGCCCACCGATTTAAATATCGCCCCGACTTCAGCCAACTGTCGATTACAGAAGATACGGGTTGTGTCCTCTTCTCTCGCCCTTGTAATCCCACTGGTAACGTCCTCACTGATGATGAGGTGAAAAAGATTGCTGCCCTGGCTTCGCCTTACAATTTGCCCGTATTAATTGATTCCGCTTATGCGCCTCCCTTCCCGGCATTGAATTTTACCGAAATGACACCAGTGTTTGGTGATAATATTTTACACTGCATGAGTTTATCAAAAGCTGGATTACCAGGAGAAAGGGTTGGTATTGCCATTGGGGATGAAAAGTGGATTGAAGTGCTAGAGTGTTTCCAAGCAAATATTGGTCTTCATTCTTCACGTTACGGCCAAGCGATCGCAGCTCTTGCAATTAAATCTGGCGCTTTAGTGGAAATTTCTCACACTGTCATCCGTCCCTTTTACCAAAATAAATTTACTGTTTTAGAAACCAGCTTAGAACAAGCGATGCCCAAGAATTTACCTTGGTTCCTCCATCGCGGTGAAGGAGCAATTTTTGCTTGGTTGTGGTTACAGGATCTACCCATCAGTGACTGGGAATTTTACCAGCAACTCAAGCAAGTAGGTGTGATTATTGTCCCTGGAAGTACCTTCTTCCCCGGTTTAGAGGAAGAGTGGGCCCACAAGCACCAATGCTTCCGCATCAGCCTTACAGGCACCGATGAAGAGATTGCCACTGCTATGCAACGTTTAGCAAAAGTGGCTGAAGAAGCTTATAAAGGTGCGGCGGTGACTGCTTAGTAGGGAAAATAGAAATGAAATACGAAGAAGCAAATAAAGAGATAGGGAGCAGAGGCGCAGAGGCGCCCAGGAGTAGAGGAGTAAGAGGAAAATCAAAAAAATCCAATCCCCAATCCCCAGTCCCCAGCCCCCAATCCCCAGCCCCTAATCTCGACAATTGGCTAGAAATTGGTACGATTGTTTCCCCTCAAGGGTTGTCTGGAGAATTACGGGTTTATCCTGTATCTGACTTCCCCGAAAGATTTGAGGTGGCGGGAAAACGTTGGTTGTTGCGCTCAGGTGACACAGAACCGCAACCAATCGAATTATTAACAGGACGTTATATCAGTAACAAAAACTTGTATGTGATCAAATTAGCTGGCGTGGAAAATTGCGATCAGGCGGAGGCGTTGCGCGGTTGTAAATTAATGGTTCCAGCAAGCGATCGCCCCCAACTAGGCGAAGATGAATATCATGTCCTCGATTTGATTGGCTTGGAAGTCTTCATGCAAGCATCTGGCGAACTCGTGGGTACGGTGGTAGACATCATCCCGGCTGGCAATGATTTGTTAGAAGTAAAATTGCATCTATCTTTTGCCACTGACAAAGGACAAACAACAAATGACAAAAAACAAAAGACTGTTTTGATTCCATTTGTGGAAGCGATCGCACCAGTAGTAAACTTAAAATCCAATCGGATTGAAATTACGCCACCGCCTGGGTTATTAGAAATTAATAATTAGGTTATTCCTTAAGCTGCTTTAATTAATCTTAATCTCCAGTTTTTTCTTGACAACTTGCGTTTAAATCAAAACTTTGACATTCTGTAGCTTCTAGTAATTGCCTAACCGTATTACTACGCTGGCAACTAATTAAAGTTGCCCCCATTGCAACCAGTGTAATAATAGTCGCTAATCCCAATAAAGTAGCTCGTTTTCTAGGTATTATTTTCTTGATTAAAGTATCTATCTTGGTGGCATTACCAATAACCTGAATTGGCCCAAGTGCTTCCAAAGCAACAGCTGCATTAGCATAACGACGTTTCCGTTTGCGTTCCACCATTTTCATCAACCACGACCGAAAACGCGGACTAATTTGAGGAACTAATTGCTGACATTTAAAGCAATAGTTATCATCAATTAATTTCCCAATCTCAACAGAACGGGTATTAGTAAGTAAGCAAATCAATGTTGCTCCTAAGCTATATAAATCTGATGCCTCAGTTAGGGAATGGCCAAACTGTTCCTCTGGTGGCATAAAACCTGGAGTTCCTGCTACAAAGCTACTTAGAGCTACTTTTGCACCCTGTATCCTAGCCAAACCAAAATCAACCAGATAAGCATTTAGTTGCTCATCAACCAAAATATTCTCTGGCTTAATATCACGATGAATAATTGGCGGAATTTGCTTTTGTAGATAAACTAAAATCTCTAAAATTGACAAAGCAATTTGCTTTATTTCCTCTGGATTAAAGCTGCTCGTTAAGCCTAAAGATGGGGCCTTTTTATATTCCTGAACTAGATAAAAAGCCCCTGGTATTTCAAAAGAATCTAGATAGCGAGGGATGCGAGAATGATTTAGTTGCTGCAAAATTTCGATTTCGCGCTGATATGCTTTCACACCTGATAAATCAGCATCCACACGAGCAAAACAAAATTCTTTAATCACCACCTGTTGCTTAGAGTTGAGGACATTAGCTAAGTAAGTAATGCGCCCCCCTTCTCGGTTGCGTCCTAGTTCGCTGATAACTTGATAGCCTTGTTTGGAAAAATCTGGATGGTGATTTAAGGGAATTGCCCCTTTATGTCCATTACGCACATCAAGCTCCATTACACACCATACGAGTTTGATTCTGTCAAGGTGCAATTATAAAGATTAAGATCAACTCTCCCAGATTGTTAGCACCATTTCTACCCTACACAGGCCAAGGCGCATCGGCTGAAAGTGTCTTTGCATTTGCGTCTTGGCGGGAAATTCTTAACTTTGCGCTAGCCAATTGACAATCTGAGCATTAACAATATCTGGAACTTCATCGTGAGGACAATGACCGGCATTAGGAATGGGAACAATTTTGATTTCTTTGCCATTCTCACGCGCCTCTTCGTAAATCTTCGCCCCGGTGATTGGTGTCCAAGGATCATCAGCACCCCAAATTACTAATAGAGGACGTTCTACTTTGGGCAAAAGTTCCTCTGGGCTTGGGCCAGGAGGGGCGGTGAGAATAGAGGCGAAAACTTGTTGCGCTCCTGGGTCGCAAGAGGGAGTATAAAGTAAATCAACTAATTCATCGGTGACGGCTTCACGCTTTTTGTAAACTTGGTAGAGGGTGCGGCGAATTTGGGCTTTTTGACGGATGCGGTTATAGACAAATTTACCTGTAATTGGCGATCGCACAAACCGATTAAAAGCTGCCATCACCATCCGTAGTGGTGGGTTCAATTCGTGGGGACGATGACTCAAGCCACCCGCAGAGTTAATTAAAATACCACCAGCAGCAATTTCTGGATGTTCTACCAGTACAATCAAGCTCAAAAGTGCGCCGATGGAGTTGCCAATAAATACAGCAGGTTCGTGTATGTGTGCTGTGCAGAAATCTTTTAGCAGTTCCACCCAAACTTCCACAGTGTAATCAATCGGTGCTTTATCGGAACCGCCAAAACCTAAAAGGTCTATAGCAAACACCTGGTAGCCAGCATTAGCTAAAACTGGGATATTTTTCCGCCAGTGTCCAATAGAAGCACCAAAGCCGTGAACCAGTACCAAAGGGCGTCCTGTGCCCATAACAGTGTACTGGATTTTGTAACCCTGCCAAGTCCAAATGAATTTTTCAAAAGCGTCTTGAGTTCCAAGCTGCTGTGTAGTTACAGTCATTATGAAGATTAATAAAGTGTTTCTTAAATATATTAATGTTCTCTGACCTAAAATCAAGTTTGAACAAAATGCTATTATTTAAACCAGTCCCAGTTGAGTCAAACTCTTTGCCCTGTAACCTATTTTGAATTGGAGCGTACCCCTTTGGGGATCTTGCTACGCGCAGCGTCTCGGAGAGAAGCGACCATGACCCTTTCTGCTAACCAACTCAAGACCGAAATTATCTACCCCAGCTCTGATGGTAAACCGATGGCAGAGAGCGACCCAGCACGGGATTATCTAATTTATGCTGTAGAAGCCTTAGACATTTATTTTCAAGACCGAAATGATGTTTACGTATCAGGGAATCTATTTGTTTACTACAAAAAGGGGATTCCTAGTGCTGTGGTTGCTCCTGATGTCTTTGTGGTATTTGAGGTAGACAAAAAAAAGCGCATCAGCTACAAGGTTTGGGAAGAAGGGGGTAAAGTCCCTAATTTTATTTTGGAAATCACTTCTGCAAGCACTCAAGAAAACGATGAAGAGGATAAACCCAAGAAATATTCACTTTTAGGTGTGCAAGAGTATTTTCAGTATGACCCAACCGGAGATTACCTCAACCCACCACTAAAGGGTTCCTATTTATTTGAGGGCAAATATCAACCCATTACATCCAACTTTTTACCCGATGGTGTCTCGTCTTTTCACAGTGAGGTATTGGGTTTAGACCTTAGATTGATTGACGGAGAATTGCGGTTTTTTGATCCCCAAACTGGGAGAAAACTGTTAAGCCATAAAGAAACAGAACAAGCGCGACAAGAAGCAGAACAAGCGCGACAGGATGCAATACCTAGATTATTGGAATTAGGTTTGAGTATAGAACAGATTGCCAGTACTCTTAGTTTATCGGTGGAAGAGGCGAGACGGTTTTTAGAGTGATAGGTAAAAATTACTATAATTGAAATTACGATCGCTTTGTGGTGAGAAGGCAGTAGTAACTTCAATCCCTGCAATAAAGCTGACATGATTGATAATGAAGGTAGGCGTTATCTTCACATAAGTTTATGTTTTTAACTTGGTTAGACAGTAACTCTTGGCTGCTGGAAATTGGTAGTAAACGAATACTAATTGACCCTTGGCTGGTTGGTTCGTTAATTTTCAGCAATTTGGATTGGTTATTTAAAGGTTCGCGATCGCAAAATCGCCCAATACCAGATAACATTGATTTGATCTTGCTGTCTCAAGGTTTAGAAGACCACGCTCATCCACCAACGCTTAAATTACTCGATCGCAACATTAAGGTTGTAGCTTCTCCCAATGCTGCCAAGGTTGTACAGCAGTTAGGTTACACCCAAGTAACAGTATTGGCTCATGGTGAAACTTTCACTTTAGATAATCAAGTTGAAATCAAAGCTTTTCCAGGCTCTCCAATTGGGCCCACTCTGGTAGAAAATAGTTATCTCCTCAAAGAATTGGAAAGTGGTTTAATTGTATACTACGAGCCTCATGGGTATCATTCCCCAGAACTTAAGCAAGCTGCACCTATAGATGTAGTAATTACACCGTTTATTGACATGACATTGCCTTTGCTTGGGTCGATTATTAAAGGACAAAATAGTGCTTTAGAAGTAGTAAAATCGTTACAACCTCAAGTAATATTACCGACTGCGGCTGGTGGTGATGTGGCGTTTGAGGGATTGCTGATGAAATTGATTCAGACTAAAGGAACTGCTGAGGAATTTCGTTCGCTATTAGAAAAAAACAATCTTTCAACGCGGATACTTGAGCCAAAACCAGGCGATCGCTTTGAACTACCATTAGAAAAACGAGCATTAGCAATCTAAATTCAGAATGTGAAAAGCCCGGCTACCCCAATATTACTTAAGTAGGATATTAGGTAAAAAAATCTAAAAATCAACCGAAAATGCCCTGAGGGGGCATTGCATTTTAATAATTGGAAAAGGTCTAATCAAAGATTGATTCTCTAATTTAGAAGGCTTGAATCTAATGAAGACCCTCCTTGGATTGCTATTTGTACTGAGCTTCATGGTAGTAGCTTGCAGTCCCTCTCAGGATAAAACGGTGTCTTCTAATCCCGAAGTAACCAGTACTCCGGTTCAAGCAGGAGAGCAAAAGACACAGAATAAGCTTTTAGTTGTAACGACAGTCGCTCCTTTAACGAATATTGTAAGTAACATTGCAGGCGATCGCTTAGAAGTCAAAGGCATTATTCCAGAGGGAACCGACTCCCATACCTTTGAGCCTCGTCCCAGTGATGCCGATATCCTATCCAAAGCTAATCTGATCATCGCCAATGGGTTGCATTTGGAATCTCCGACAGAAAAACTAGCTAAAGCTTCAAAACCCAAAGAAACTAAAATCTTTGAACTAGGCAGTAATACCATTACCCAAGACCAATGGCTTTTCGACTTCAGCTTTCCTAAAGAAAAGGGCGATCCCAATCCTCATCTGTGGGTCAATCCCAAGTATGCTGAAGCTTACGCCAAACTAGCCGCCCAACAGTTAACCGCCTTAGATCCTGCTGGCAAAGACTACTATGCAACTAATCTCAAAAATTATTTACAACGTCTGGATGCCCTAGATAAGGCAACACGAGAAATCGTTGCTAGTATTCCCGCTAAAAACCGTAAACTGTTGACCTACCATGATTCTTGGGCGTATTGGGCTAGAGAGTACGGTTTCCAGGTAATTGGTGCGATTCAACCTTCAGATTTCAAAGAACCATCCGCTCAAGATGTGGCAAAGCTAATTGACCAAATTCGGAAAATAGGTGTTCCAGCCATTTTTGGTTCTGAAGTTTACCCTAGCAAGGTAGAAGAACAAATTGCCCGCGAAGCGAAGGTAAAAACAGCCAACACTGCCGATGATGAACTACCAGGTAAAGGTTCAGCTAATGCAATGGAAAATACTAATCCTGAGCATACCTATATTGGCATGATGGCTAACAACATGCGGATTATCGCCTCTAATTTGGGAGGAAATCCTGATTTGGTGAAGAATTTAAACACTGGAAATGTTGTTGGGCCAACAGCAACCAAGTAGTATCAAGAAAATTAAGTGCATGGAACCGATACTCGAAGTTAGAAATTTAACCTGTGGTTATCAAACCCAGCCAGTGTTTACCGATCTCAATCTGACGCTTTATCCAGGTCAACTTACTGGTTTGGTAGGGCCTTCTGGTAGTGGTAAAAGCACTTTAATCAGAGCTATTTTAGGGCTAGTTCGTCCTTGGACTGGAGAGATTTGGTTTCGAGGAAGGCGTTTAAAGCCAGGAGTAGCACCGTCTTTGGTTGGCTATGTGCCGCAGGTGGAAACGGTGGATTGGACTTTTCCAGTTACGGCATTGGAAGTGGTGATGATGGGGCGTTACCAAAAGCAAAAGATATTGCCTTGGTCTTCGCGGCGCGATCGCCAAGTTGCTAGGGAACTCCTAGAGCGCGTTGGAGTTGCCCATGTTGCCCATCAACCCATTGGTAATCTATCTGGTGGGCAACAGCAAAGGGTTTTTATTGCCCGTGCTTTAGTAGGAGAGCCGGAAATTGTTCTTCTAGATGAACCCACCAGCAGTTCAGACTTGCACGTTCAACACGAACTATTGCACCTATTGGCTGATTTGAATCAACAGGGCTTGACAATTATTCTCTCCACCCATGACCTCAATTCCGTGGCGACTCATTTACCTTGGGTAGTGTGTTTCAACCACGGTTTAATTTGTCAAGGTCAACCTATTGATGTCTTCACTCCCGCAAATCTTGAGCAAACTTTTGGCGGAGAAATGGTAGTTTTCTACCAACAAGACCGAATTCTGATTGCTAGCGGCGGTACTTCCCTACGCCATCAAATGCAAGATAACTTGCCCCAAATATTGCGCCCCTCCAACTCATCGAAATCTGCTTAATTTAACTGTATATGGATCTTTTACTAGCACCCTTTCGCTACGAATTTTTTAGCCGTGCGATTCTAGTAGGCATGATGGCGGGGCTATTATGCGGCATTATGGGAGTTTATATAACAACTCGCAGAATGAGTTACATTGCCCACGGTTTATCTCATGCGATTTTAGGGGGAGCCGTGCTGAGTTATGTACTGGGCTTGAATTTCTATATTGGCTCTGGAATTTGGGGTTTTGCAGCTGCTCTGTTGATTCAATATTTGACCGGACGGAAAATTTACTCGGATGCAGCTATTGGGATTGTGACAACTGCTAGCTTTGCTTTAGGAGTAGCTGTAATCAGTAGCTATCGTAAATTTAGCCAAAACTTTGAAGCTGCTTTGTTTGGTAATGTGTTGGGGGTTTCTCCTAACGATTTGTGGGTGGTGACTGGTGTAACGATTGTCTTACTCAGTCTCGTTTTCTTGTTTTATCGCCCATTGCTATTTTGGTGTTTTGACCGGGAAGTTGCTCAAGTTCATGGCGTACCCGTTTTTGCAATGGATACTTTATTTGCTTTGATGTTGGCAACTTTATTGGTGGCTACATTGAATGTATTGGGAGTGACTTTGATTATTTCAGCAGTGGTGATTCCAGCATCAGTTGCGCGATTAATGAGCGATCGCTTTGGTTATCTGATGATTATTTCTGGGATTTTAGGAACTGCAATTTCCTTTGTGGGTATTTACCTCAGCTACTACCTTGATATTGCCTCTGGAGCCAGCGTGGTGCTACTTTCAACTGCGATATTTGCCTGTGTCTTGCTCACCAAGAACCTGCAAGGACGATATAAACGCCGTCTCCCTCTCGTTTCTACAAAGCATCTTCCTTAGAAAGATGGACTTACGTAAGAGTTACGGAATAACTAACCACAGAGGCGCAGAGAAGCTAGTGCGCCCTTGCGGTTCCCCGACTTGTAGCAACTGGCGCGACACGGAGAAATAAGAGTTTGAGAGATATGCGTAAGTCCTAAAAGAGTTAGTCCAAATTTTTATTAATATAATATAAGCTACCAATCTGATAAAGTTCTCTGATGGGAAAGGGAATTGTAATCCGTGCTTGCTGATTGAGATTTTCTTTCCTTATGGACTTGCCAATTATTTACCACCCAGATTACGTTGCCCCACTACCTGAAGGACATCGTTTCCCGATGTCTAAATTCCGACAACTTTACGAATTGCTGTTAGCTGATGGTGTGGCGAATCAAGAACAATTTCACACGCCTGAATGCCCGCCGTCACAGTTGATAGAATTAGTCCATACCCCAAACTATGTTAAAGCTTACTGTGAAGGAACCTTAGATGCCAAAGCACAGCGTCGCATTGGTTTGCCTTGGAGTCCAGCATTAGCAAATCGTACTTGTGTGGCGGTAGGTGGTACGATACTCACTGCTAAATTGGCACTAAGTCAGGGTTTAGCTTGTAATACGGCTGGTGGAACTCATCATGCTTTTCCTAGTTATGGATCTGGTTTTTGTATTTTCAACGATTTAGCGATCGCCTGTCGCGTTTTACAAAAATTCGGACTAGTCCAAAAAATTCTAATTGTAGATTTGGATGTGCATCAAGGAGACGGCACTGCTTTTATCTTCCAAGACGACGACAGCGTTTTTACTTTTTCTATGCACTGCGAAGTCAATTTCCCCGGTACTAAACAAAACAGCGATTTGGATGTTCCTTTGCCCGTGGGAATGGAAGATGATGCTTATTTACAAACTTTAGCGAATTATCTATCAGATTTATTATCTAAAGTCAAGCCAGACTTAGTATTTTATGATGCAGGTGTTGACCCTCATATAGGCGATCGCTTGGGCAAATTAGCCCTTACAGATGCTGGGATTTTTCGCCGAGAAATGCAGGTTTTGAGTACCTGTATGAGTAGCGGTTATCCAGTCGCTTGCGTCATTGGCGGCGGTTATGCTGATGATATGAAATCCTTGGTATGGCGACATTCCCTGTTGCATCGGGCCGCTAGCGAAGTTTACCATCAGTACAAACTATAGTCATTTAACGGGTAATAGTAACCGAAATCGTAGAGTTTTTAAACCCTCAATTGTCCTTGAAAATTTTGTTGGCAAAGGCAGTACTGGATGAACAACGGCAAACTCAGAATATACGAACTAGCAAAAGAATTAAATTTTGATAGCAAGAAATTATTATTAATTTGCGAAAAGCTCAAAATTGTAGTCAAAAGCCATACCAGTACAATCTCAGAATCCGATGCAGAACGTATTCGTGCAATAGCAAATAAACTAACAGCAAAATCCTCGAAAACTAAAACAAATACTGAAGATTGGGGCTATATGTTTATAGCTTCAGCAATTGATAGTTTTATCCGTCATCTTGAAGGTGAAACCGCTTTAAAATCATATCCCGATTTTAGAGAGCGGCGCGATCGCGCCAATGAGTTAATGTATGAATGTGTCGGTAAAAAGCCCTCCCTATTTTATGTACGTCGCAAAGGCGCGGGGAAAGAAGCAAGAGAAGAAATTTGGGATTTGACAATAGCAACAGACTCCGATGATTTTCAGTTACCCGCAAGACTTGAGAAGCTTAAAAAAACATTAGGATTTAGAGCGGCTGTACCAAAAGATGGACGCGGCGGGATAAAAATACTTTCGGCTCAATTGTTACAACCCTCACGGGGACATGCTGATAGTTATGCTATACCTTGTCGCTTGCGTCTGTTACCTAATCATCAGCATCATCTCGACATTCCACCCGCAACATTGAAACGCATTGCAGCCGCGCCAGTTTGTGGCGAAAATGTGCCCACAGAAGATCAGCTTAAAGCTTGGAAAGCGTTTTTGCAAATTGAAGAAAAAATTGCGAAAGCACGTCAGTTTTGTGTGCGTTACGTAAGTCATAACTATAACTTCAAAAGACGAATCAGTTTTGAAATAGATGTAGCTTCAGCCACCCTTGACGGCTTTTATCAAAATTCTCTCGATGTAGAAAACTTTTGGGAACGAGCAAGACGTACAAAAAACGAAGATTTAAAGCTTTTTGAAACTGCTCCCGTCGGCAAAAATTGGATTAGTGGTCGTCAATTAGGAACTGTTGAAGAAGTTGACCCCAACCGTTGTATTATTAGCCTCAGATTAGAACGTGACTTAGCTGAATTCATGGCAACAGAGCGTTATAAGTTGCCAGATACCGGATTTTTATGTTTTGAAGCAGTTGGTGATATTCAGCAGATTCAGCGCAAGAAAAAAGCTTTAGATGATTTGAATAATGGTTACACCCAAAATCCATATCTGGGTAACTTTTTATTCGATGCTTCTCAAGCTAGACAAATCAAAACAACTGTTGAACTTCAACCACAAGATTTGTTATTATCTTCTGCAAATCCTGGTCAGAAAGCAGCAGTAGAAAAGGTACTTGCCGCTAAGGATCTTGTTCTCATCCAAGGCCCACCAGGTACTGGTAAAACTACCGTAATTGCCGAGATTTGCTATCAAATAGCTCTTCGCGGTGGACGTACTCTAATCGCATCTCAAGCCAATTTAGCAGTAGATAACGCCCTGAGTCGATTAGTTCACAACCCCGTAATTCGCGCTGTAAGAAAAGGTAGAGCCGAAAAAGTTGGGGAGGAAGGACAGCCATTTTTAGAAGACCAAGTGATTGGCAGATGGCTAGAAAATACAGCAAATGATTGTGAAAATAATCTCACTCAAAGGCTCGAAAATATCCAAATTTTCAGTCAATTACTTGCATCATCACAAAGATTTACAGCCTACTTTCAAGCAGAAGAAGAATTCAATCAACAACAAATTAAATTCAATCAAAATAAGTTCAAAGTAGAGAGCGACTTTAAAAATCAAGAAAAATCTTATAACGAAACTGTAGAAAAACAGAACGTGGTTGAATCCCTAATTGCAGGACTAGAAAATATACTAAATACTGCACCAAATATCAACTGGGAAGCTCCAGAAGTTACAAATTTTTTGCCGCTTCTTAAGCCATATACAGAAGGTAACAGTTTAGTAGAAGAATTTTTAGCAAATGTTCGTCAAACCATCAAATATACTGATGAACTTGGCTTTGTGCGTCCGGCGCTTGGTGCTTTTGGTTTAGCGGTTTGGTTGCGTGAAACTGTAGTACGAGAACTTTCTGGATTTAAAACAGCTTTAACTTTTGCTCAAAATGCAAGTAAAGCCATATCAGAAGTTGCAGCAACAGTACAAATTGTCCAACAAAATTTCGCCTCATTAAATCAGCTACAACCAGATTATCAGAAATATATTGCCAAACTGCAAAACATACAGCAAACAATCCAGATATGGGAAAACCGCAAACGCGAAATAGATTATATTATCTCAGCAGTTAAGGAATGGAAATCTACAGCACCTTCTTTTCTCTATCAAACTTTAAAAGAATGTCATCAATCAGGTTTATCACTAACAGAGAATTTAGTTGACTTGCCACTAGGTTTATTGATGTTTGCTAATACATTAAAATTACCAATAGTACCAAAAGTTTACAAAATTAACCTGCCAGAATGGGAGTTATTGACAAAAGCGATCGCTTATGAAATAGACGGCAATTTTACTGACAGACAAGGTAAACAGCATAACTTTAGCTATTTTTTACAACAAAATTTTAGTCAGATTCCAATGGTGCTATCAAAGAGCGATCGCACCCAATGGGAGCAAACTTATCAGCAGTTTAATAATTATCAGCTACTCAACCCCAAACAGCGAAAATTATTAGTTGAAAATACCCAGTTTTTCTTAATTAGAATGCAAAAAACCTATGGTACATCATGGGAATGGAATAATATCGACTCTACTCTCAACCGAATTACACAAGAATTGCTAGATACAATCCTTGCAAATGCACGTCAATGCGTTTTAAAAGTAAAAACAGAAACTGAACAACAGCTTCAGCATCTGCAACGCCAATTAAATGAACTTCAAAAAAATGAAGTTAGCCAACAGCAAATATCCATTACTCAAGCTGAAGCCGAAAAAGCACAGCAGGATGCTAACTTGCAGCTTGGACAAGTTATAAATATTTTGCAAGAACTTAATCAACAAAATATTCCTGCTCAATTACGTATTCTAACTGAACAATATCTCGCAACACAATCAAAGATTTGGGAGCAGCCACAAGAATTTTTAAATCCAGTCAATTCTTGGGACACTTCCATTAGTCAACTTGAAAAATTAATTTCATTCTTAGAACCCTTTGCTGTCTTGGAGATGATTAAAACTTCTCTCTATGAGCATTTATCAAAGGTACAACAAGAAACTGAGACTTCCCTACAAAAACTTCAAAAATTACAAATTAGCCTACGCGAAATAGAACAAAAATTACAACCGCAGCCATCAGAAGGTTTAATAGAAGAAAGAAGCTGGTGGTTGACAGAATGGCAAAGAATACCGAATAAATTTAAACCAGAGAAGTTTGCTAATGACTTGTTTAATATAGAGTTATTACGTGGTATAAATATTAGCTTTGAATCTTGGCAACAGCAATTACAAAAAGATGAAGCTTATCTCAATAAATATCAGAATTTTGTACAAGATTGGATAGGAAAATTAAGACAGCCAAATGAGCGCGACCGCGACGATTTAAGGCGCATATATCTAGATAATGCCAACGTCGTCGGGATCACCTGTGTTCAAGCTGCAAATAGGGGTTTTTCGGAAGAATTCAAATCTTTTGATGTCGTCATCATTGATGAAGTTAGTAAGTGTACTCCACCAGAATTACTAATCCCAGCATTGAAAGGAAAAAAGTTAGTCATGGTAGGCGATCATCGGCAATTACCACCCATGCTTGATACTAGCACTTTGGAAGAAGTTGCTCAAACAATTGGCAACACACGAGATGAACTACAATTTTTAGAAGAATCACTATTTAAAAGCCAGTTTGAATCTGCTGATGAAAGCATTAAACAAATGCTAACTACACAATATCGAATGCATCCCTTTATTATGGGAGCAATCAATCAGTTTTACGATGGTAAACTAGAATCTGGTATTTTAGAACCTGACACAAAACGCGCACATCATCTAGCAGACGAAATTATCCAAGAATCTCACCATCTTATCTGGGTAAAAACGCCTATAGAGAATCAGTTTTTAGAGCAAAGAAACGGAACTTCTTACTTCAATACTCAAGAAATTGATGCAATTGAACATTTGTGTCAGCAGTTCGAGACTACTTGGGCTTCTAGAGTTGCTAAAGGTGAACCGAAAAAAGAAATTGCCGTAATTACATTTTATGGCGCTCAATTAAGAAAAATCGATGAGCGCCTGCAATCTGAACTTTTCCCTTCATTAGAAATTCGTACTGGTACAGTAGACCGATTTCAAGGTATGGAACGAGCTGTTGTAATTGTTAGTATGGTTCGCAACAATAGCAAAGGAGATGTGGGATTTGCGAAGAAGCCAGAACGGGTAAATGTTGCATTTTCTCGCGCTCAAGAACTTTTGATAATTGTGGGTTGTCATAATTTGTTTACCCATCAATCAGGTAAAGTCGGAAGTATGTATTCTGAAGTTTCAAATATTGTTAGTCTTCATGGAGGTTTCGTTGATGTTTCTCGAATCATTTGAAAAGTGCTTTTGTTGTGAATTCAAGGCTTAAGTGAGAAACAGCAAATCTAAAAAAGTGAGAAAAAGTAATTTTTAAGCTCCTATGAACTAATGGTTGAGGTAGTCAAAACTGATGAGCAAAAGAAAAAGAAACCAGACCGTCGTCCTAAATTAATTATTGAAGACCAAGTTTTAACGAACTTTGGGGGTTTAAGTCCCCAGCAAGATAGGCAGCACGTTTTGATGCCCAAATCTAAATCCCCGTCACAAAACGTAATTGCGAATTGCGTTAGCGGAGCGGGGCGTTAGCAAGAGTGCGAATTGCGAATTGGTTTAATGGCTCTTAACAGTGGTTGTAAAAGAGCGTTCACTAGTCGTAACAATACGCTGTTATGTTCCAGTTAAGCTAAAGCGTAGTATCTTATACAGAAACATGGGCAAAGTTGAGTTACAGAGGTGAATTATAAAATGAGAGCCATATTAGGATAAAACAAACTTTGCAAGCTAACCCTTGTGGATGATTTTGACGAGGATTGCGATCGCAGCCCTACGATACCGCTTTTTCTAAGGGAGAAGGGTGTGTTTCGGCTTGCGTAACGCTGTATTATTTTTGAATATTTTCTCAAGATTTTTTCCGAGACGGTAGCAATGACTATTCGCCATGCAACTGAAACTGACTTGCCTGCAATTGTGGCAATTTATAATGCTGCAATACCTAGTTGCATGGCAACTGCTGATTTAGAGCCAGTATCTGTGGAAAGTCGCCTTCCTTGGTTTAAGGCGCGATCGCCTTCACAACGTCCACTTTGGGTAATTGAAGTAGAGGGAGTAGTTGCTGGATGGCTGAGTTTCCAATCCTTTTATGGACGGCCCGCCTATAGTAAGACTGCCGAAATTAGTATTTACATAGCCCCTGGCTTTCATCGATGTGGTTTAGGACGACAACTATTAACACAAGCAATTAATGAAAGTCCTAGTTTGGGTTTAAAGACTCTCCTATGCTTTATTTTTGCCCACAATCAACCCAGTTTAAAACTTTTTGAAACATTTGGTTTTCAACCTTGGGGACATTTACCTAAAGTTGCCGAAATTGACAGTGTTGAACGGGATTTAGTAATCATGGGACTCCGAATTACTAAACCTGTTGTTTAATTTGATGGCAATAATATTAACAACGCTGCAACTGTGTTAACAACACAACAATTTCATCAATGGCCTGCCGCACAACTGTTGCAGGTTGTTCTGATTGATTGACAAGAATACTAAAAACTAATGGCTCATAATTAGGCGCATTCATATATCCAGATAAAGAAACTACACCCGTTAACGTACCTGTTTTTGCTTGGACAATTCCCTCAGCAGGTGTATCTTGAAAGCGGTCTTTTAAGGTTCCACTTTTACCAGCTACGGGTAAAGATGCGCGATATATATATGCTGTTGGTGTTCTTGCGATTCCTCGCAAAGTTTGGACAAAAGCTTCTGGTGTCACTAAGTTACGCCGTGATAAACCCGAACCATCTACTAAAATATAATTTGCTGGATCAACTCCCAATTTAGTTAAACTGGCTTTGACAACTTCCAAACCGACATCAGCGCTAGTTTGATTTTTCAGTTTGGGTTTTTCTATAGCTAATGCTCTCAACAGTGCTTCAGCATAAAGATTATTACTATTTTGAAGAGTTTCCATTAATAATTCAGATAAAGGTGGCGACTCTACAAATGCTATTTCCTGTTGATTGACACCGCCATTTGCTACTGATATTTGTTCTAAAGGAATTTTTTCTGTTGCCAAAGCTGCACGGAAGCGCCGTAAGAAGTAATAATTAGGGTCAACTACAGGCAAATCTATTAAAGATGGTTCAGAATTCGTTGTCAGTTGTCCTTGAATTCGTAATACTGTTCCTGATAATTCGCGGGTAACATTGACGTAGGTTGGTTGATTTTGGGCAACGGTTACTGACTGATTAATTGTTCGCCACTGTCTTGCTTCGCCAGGATCAATCCACACCACTTGTAAAGATTTACCTACAGCTTGCGGTACAAGTTTTAAGCTAAAAATATTTTGATTTAGAATAAAGCTGCTAACTGGTGCGCCATAGTCTGACTGCACATCTTCCCATTGCCAGGTGGGGTTAACAATATCACCTTGAATATAACTATCATCAGCTATCAATCGCTGAATTTGAGTAATACCTTTTTGTTTTAGCTGCTGTGCTAATGTTTGCAGTTGAGTATCACTTAAGCTGGGATCTCCCCTACCGACAACACGTAAAACACCATTGCCATTCTGATAAATAGAGGTGCGAATCCGAAAATTAGCACCCAATTGCTGTAATGCAGCTGCTGTTGTTAGCAATTTGAGGTTAGAGGCGGGAGTAAAATATTTCTGAGCATCCCGACTGTAAAGAATTGGCCCTGTTGACAGAGGTTGTACCAAAATTCCCCAACGCACCCGACTAAATAAGGGACGATTGATTACAGCATCTATAGCTGTTCCCAGTTGGTTAGAGCAAATTGATTTTCTAGTGGTTGTTGGCGCGACTTGGGTTTGTGCTTTCGCAATAAAACTAAATCCTATCTGGCTAGTCAAAAATATTAACAAAACACCCAGTGGTTGATTGAAAGCCTTAAGTTTCACCGATTTTCCTTATCCCAAAGATAGATATTTTAAGCTTGCCAAACACTTCTTTCCGGAGAGAGAAGAAATTGCTCAGTAAAGTTACTTAATTAGTATAGGGAAGATGTTCACATGTTTCATACATGGGCGATGTCTTTAGTCTATGGAATTAATTTTGATAACGTGCAAAATTCCCAACTTCTTTATGAAGTCAGGAATCTGAATAATACCATTTCAATTGATGATTGCAACACATCCTTGGGTAAAGACGCGATGAATCGCGTCTCTACAAATGATCTATTTGTCGCATTCTTTTTTTAAATTGGTATAACTAAACTCAAACAAAATTATTTCTTACTCTAAATTAGCAACCCCAAATTAACGATGCTAGATGGTTGAGGCTGTAATTGAAAAAGGATTACTCCTCTTCCTCTTCTTCGTCTTCGTCTTCGTCTTCTTCTTCTCCGAATACTCCGTCAATAAGTTCTTGGGCGCGTTCGTCTGAAATTTTTAAGGCTTCTTGAAGCTCAGAAATATAATCTTGTTCGTGTTCGGGAACTTCTTCGTCAATGCCTACCACTAATATAGCTGTGATGTATGCAGCTTCACGATAATTTCTGTTGGGTAAGGATTCGATAGACTGGGCGATTAAATCTTCTGGTTCTTCTTCTTCAATCAAGCTGACGACTTTTTCGGTCAATTCTTCAAAGTCTTCTTCAGAGTAATCTTCAAATAAGCCAACCCGACCGAGAAATTCACTTAAAGCATATTCTTCTGTTGAAGAAATACCTTCACCGTCAGCAGCTGCGGAAAACAGTCCAAGAATGGCGATCGCAACTTCTGGTTCTAGAGCAACTGAACTAACACTACGGCCTTTGGGCAATTTGCGTTTAGACATAATTATCCTTTAAAAGTTACGTGATATTTCAGGAAGTCATATTTTGCGGTTTATCATGCTTCCTCGATTTATGATTCCCAAAATAATGCGGAAATATACATTGGGATGAATCTTTTTTTCATAAAAAATACGTAGATAAATATATTATCTGCGTATAAAAACAGTTAAGTTGTCTTGAGCGATCAAGGTTTTTAGGGCTTGTGTACGCTGCGTAGCCTAAAGGGATACGGTGTACACACAAGTTATCGGATCACTACCAGTCCTCGAATTACCCCACCCTAACCCTCCCCGTATGTATTGGCTACGGTGTACACCATAGCTTATAAAGGCGATCGCATTTGTTGATTTAGCGTTTGCATTTGTTGATTTAGCGTTTGCATTTGTTGATTTAGCGTTTGCATTTGTTGATTTAGCGTTTGCATTTGTTGATTTAGCGTTTGCATTTGTTGATTTGGAGTTCGCATTTGTTGATTTGGAGTTCGCATTTGTTGATTTGGAGTTCGCATTTGTTGATTTGGAGTTCGCATTTGTTGATTTGGCGATCGCATTTGTTGATTTGGCGATCGCATTTGTTGATTTGGGGTTCGCATTTGCTGATTTAGCGTTCGCATTTGCTGATTGCACTTATTCTCAAACAACAAATCGATATGAAAAATGAGTAAAAATACAGACAAACTCGTAATTACTTCGTTGAACTTTTAATTAAATAAATCCCCAAAACTACCCATCTCAGGCAAAAGGATACTCCACTATCTTGAAAAAGGAATTATTAAAAAAAAGGATATCTCATGTCTTTAAGAACTCGTAGTTCTGCTGCTGTTGACAAAGCCCAACTTCGTCTTGCCTTGCTTAAATCCGTTGATGAAAATCTAGATTTAGGACATGGATTAACCATTGAAGCCTACAACCACCTCATCAACACTACCCGTTCGACGTTAGAAGCTCATAACACCCTTGTGTCCAATCTTGAAGAATCACGTAAAACAATAATCCAGATGGATAAAGCCCTCTCCGAAATGTCTGAACGAATGCTAAGTGGAGTTGCAACTATCTACGGCAGAAACAGTATAGAGTATTCCAAAGCTGGCGGCTCTAATGGAAAAAGAAATAAAAAATCTAGTTCAAAAGTTGCTCCAATTGTAGCGGTTCTTGCCAGTCAACCGGCTCAAGCTGCAATTGCGAATGCGTCAACTAACGGTAACGGCACAACTCCTTTGCTGCAATAATCCACTTTTTGCATAAATCTAGTGCCGTGTAAACTCTAAATTTGTGCATTAAGGGACTTGCAAAAAATAAATTATCCGAAATTATTTCTAGATCTAACCCTGGCGTGGTAATGAGTATTTTAAGCCGTCAGATTTTAGTTTCATAACTTGAAACAAAACCCCGATTTTTTTGAAAAGTCGGGGTTGTATTTTGCTGACATATTAAACCACAATATATAACGCGATCGCCTTGGCCTACGATAACACTTGCAAATACCTTGCCGAAAAATACCCTGGTGACTTTGCCAGATGGTTACTTGCATCTGACACCTCAGATATCCAAGTACTCAAAACCGAACTCAACCTCGAACCCATTCGCGCTGATTCGGTGACATTCCTGCAAATCGCCAACCAAATCTTGCATTTAGAGTTTCAAACGACACCAAAATCCAAAACCCCACTTGATTTTCGGATGCTGGATTACTACACCAGATTAAAGCGAGAATACTGGTGTGATATTGAGCAGGTGTTGATTTTCTTACAACCCACCTCCTCAGAAATTGTTTTTAATACCCAGTATGTAGATAAAAAAACCAGACATGAGTATCGAGTGATTCGTTTATGGGAAGAAGATCCCACACCACTGCTAGCTAACCCTGCACTTTTACCACTGGCGACATTAGCCAGAACCGACTCACCCGCAGACTTGTTAACTCAAGTCGCTACTGCTGTCGATATGATTGAAGAAACAGACGAGCGACAAAATATATCAGCTTGTGTACAAGTTTTAGCTGGTTTGCGGTTTGATAAAAGTTTGATTACACAGCTTTTCAGAGAGGAAATTATGCAAGAATCTGTGATTTACCAAGACATTCTGCAAAAGGGAGAAGAACGAGGAAAGAAACAGGAAGCGCTACAACTGATTTTGCGTCAGTTAACACGTCGGTTTGCTGCAATTGAGCCAGAGATAGAACAGCAGATTCGCACATTATCCATAACTCAACTAGAAGAGTTAGCTGAGGCGCTGTTAGATTTCTCCAGTCAAAGCGATTTAGTGAATTACTTAGGAAATATTTCTTTACCTCAACCTAATCAGGAAGATTAAGCTATCTCTACGCAAGAGGAAAGGGAGCAGAAGTAGGGGAATTCCTTTATCTTTCTCCCCTTATCCTTGCTCCCCTACCTCTCTAGTCTGAATTATCAAAAAGCGTTACAGCTTCGTCCCACACTCAGCGCAGAAGTTGTGGGTAGGAGCATTTTTGGCATTGCAGTTACTACAATACACCGGCTCTGCTGCCGCTTTGGGCGGTTGCTTCTGCAAGCCGACCATTTGAGCGTTGCTCTTGCCAGGAGCTACCATTGGATAGCAGTTCTCGTCTCTGGTGACGTGGACATTCAAGATTACTGGGCCTTTGTGTGCTAGCATTTCGGCGATCGCATCTTTTAATTGACTGCGATCGCTAATTACCATACCCTTAATGCCATAAGCTTTTGCCAATAACTCTACGTCTGGCATCCCTACTTCCATGTTAGAGCATGAGTAACGCTCACCGTAGAAGGCTTGCTGCCACTGGCGCACCATCCCTTGCCAGCCGTTATTGATGATTATTGTCTTGACATTTATTCCATACTGTGCAAGTGTACCAAGTTCCTGCAAACACATTTGGAAACTGGCATCACCGCTAATACAGATGACTTCTTCATCAGGAAACGCTACTTTAGCGCCCATTGCCGCAGGTAAGCCAAAACCCATCGTTCCCAAACCAGCACTAGAAATCCAGCGCCTTGGGCCGTTTTTGAGGAATTGTGCTGCCCACATTTGATGCTGTCCAACATCTGTGGTGTAGAAAGCGTTGGGTGCTTGGTTATTGACTTCTACAATTACTTCTTGGGGTGAAATGCTGTCGGGATGCTGCGGCACTATGAGAGGATACTCATCGCGCCAACGATTAACTAAATTTAACCACTCTTGGTTTTGATTAGGGGTGGCCTTAACGCCTGTTTCTTTGCAGCGACGTAACAAGTCTACTAACACGTTCCGCACATCGCCGACGATGGGCACTTCAGGAATGCGGTTTTTGCCGACTTCTGCGGGATCGATGTCGATGTGAATTACTTTGGCGCGGGAGGCGAATTCGTCTAATTTACCTGTAACGCGATCGTCAAATCTAGCGCCAACGCAAATCAACAAGTCACAATCGCTAACGGCAAAGTTAGCGTAAGCAGTGCCGTGCATCCCCAACATTCCCAAAGCGAGGGGATGATGTTCGTCAAATGCACCGATCCCCATTAAGGTTGTGGTGACAGGGATGTTGAATAATTCAGCTAGTTCTTTGATTTCTTCATGGGCACTAGCTGCGATCGCACCACCACCGACATACAGTAGAGGACGGCGGCTTTCAGTAATCAACTGAATTGCGGCATTAATTTGCCGGGGATTTCCCTTTACCGTGGGACGATAACCGCGTAACTTCACTGAACCTGGTTTTACAGGCACATAGTCAAATTCTTCTAAAGCTACATCTTTGGGGACATCAATCAAAACTGGCCCCGGTCGCCCACTGCTAGCGATGTGGAAGGCTTCGGCGACAATTCGCGCCATATCTTTAGGATCGCGCACTACATAAGAATGCTTGACGATTGGTAGCGTAATCCCGTAAATATCGGTTTCCTGAAACGCATCTGTACCAATTGACGGCCGTGCTACCTGTCCCGTGACAACAATCATCGGGATTGAATCCATGTAGGCGGTGGCGATGCCTGTGACCAAGTTAGTTGCTCCTGGGCCAGAAGTGCCAAAGCATACTCCTACTTTCCCAGTCGCACGGGCGTAACCATCTGCGGCGTGGGCTGCGCCTTGTTCGTGTCTCACGAGAATGTGCTTCATAGCACCAGTTGCTTCCACCTTATACAGGTCGTCGTAAATTGGTAAAATTGCTCCACCAGGATAACCAAAGATATAATCAACGCCGTGGCGATGAAGGCTGTCAAGCAGAGCAAAACCGCCAGATGCACGTTTGGGGACGGCTGGGGGGCTAGAAGCACGAGACTGTTTGTGATTCTCGGTTTGTGGCAGAGTGATTTGGGAAAGCAATTCTCCTGCGGAGACACTTTGTGAACGCACGGTCAAACCTCAGACTATAGCTAAAGTTAATACTGGATTCTGTATTTAAGATTTCATTTTAATTGAAAACTTCAATCAAAATTTTATTAATTTTTATATGAGATATCAAGCTAGACTACTAGCCTACATTAATTAAATTACGTTTTGCAAGACTTTGCGGGTATTTTGCCAAGCCCAAACACCGACAACTACGACAACAATACTCATTGCTACCAGTACAGTTCGCAAGCCCAGAGCATCAGTTAATGGCCCAGTAATGGCCAGAGGTAACGCCAGAGCGATGTTAACGGCATGATTTTGAAAGCCAAATACTTTACCGTGCATGTTAGGTGGTGTTTGCTGTTGAATTAAAGTTTGCATGGGTACGCCAATTAAGGAAGCACCTACACCCAAAAAGGCACAAAGTCCTAGCGCCAGTAATAAGTTGTGCGTAAAAGTAAACACCCCTAAAACTAGCGCAATTATTAAAAATCCAATTAAAGGTAGGGGTTTGTGATGTAATTTATCACCCCAGTGACCTAAAATTGCCGCACCAAATACCATACCCACGCCTGCTGCTGCCAAGAAAAAGCCAAACTGTTTTTCTTTTAAACCAAATTCCTCAGCTAATTGAATTGTCAGCACCGTTAAGGCTGCAAACACACAATATAAAGTTGTAAGTTGCAGCATAGCGTTCAAGATCAAAGGGTTTTTCTTTAGATAGCGCAGGCTTTCAGTGAATTCAGCCCAAAGGTGATTTGATGCTTGATGCTCTTTTGATTTGGGTTCTTTAAACTTAATTGGCTGCATGATCGCAGCTGATAATATGTATAATCCACCAACTACAATCTCTTGACCGTATTGTTCTCCCATTAAGCTTTTCGCCAAACTCAAAATTGGCTCTCCTATTGCAAAGCCAACAATTAAAGCTCCCATCATCGTGCTGCTAAAGAGCGCATTGGCTGCCAACAAATTTTCTCGCTTCACTAATAAGGGAATGGCTGCTTGTTCGGCTGGTGCAAAAAACTGCGTCACTGTGGAAATGGCAAAAGTCAGGATTAACAAAATCAGAAACTGTCGAGGTAACAAGGGAAGACACAGTGTCAATATTCCCCGAACAATATCTGAGCCGACCATAATCAGCTTTTTTGGCAAACGGTCAACAAAGATACCACCGGCAGAGCCAAATAAAATGGCTGGTATTGTAAACGATAGCATCAAGGTTGAGTACATTGAGTTTTGTGCCAACCCAGGAAGCGGTGAGTAGTTCTCTAGCAGAGCAATCATTAAAACGAAGAAGACTTTATCTGCTAACTGGGATACCAATTGCCCAATCCACAGGAGCATAAAACCACGGTTTTTTAGCAGTGCGCTAAACCCGTTATTAACAGCAGCTGGTTCAGTTGGAAACATTTAGATACTTTCTTTAGGTAGATGGGCATTGGGCATTGGGCATTGGGCATTGGGCATGGGGCATTGGGCATTGGGCATTGGGCATGGGGTATTGGGCATTGGTTATTAATTCTTCCCCTGCTCCCTCTTCTGCCTCATCTCCCTCACTCCCTCACTCCTCACTCCTAACTCCTGTTTACTTACTCCATTGTCCGGATTAATTTGCTTCGTAGTGCTTTAACAGCATAAGCAAAAATTCAGTTGCTGTCAGACGACCTTTAGGTGGAGAAATTTCAATGGATGAATCTACCCAGCAGCCTTGGACAATTTGGGGCGATCGCCAGATGGACAAATGATCAACTGCTGGCTCTGCATAGAAGTTATTTTGCCCACAACCTAGCAAACAAGAACTCCAATGGGTGAAATAATCATGACTCATCCGGTGAATAGGGAAATTACCCTGTAGTGGTACTCCCCATCCATCTATAGCAATAAACGCTTTGACATGACCACCCAAAAGTTGCCACAAATGCGCCGCCCCTATTGCCCCGACTACGCCAGCACTAAAGCTAATAAATATAATTGGTGATTTTAAAGAGTCGGTCAAGGGATACCTGCGGTGAGCTACGCTAACGTGCAAAAACTGCAAAATATGCAAGGCAGATAAAACTAAAAAATCTTTACCCGGATAAACCAGTATATTTGCGGGATTGTGTGCGATCGCGCTATTAGCAACTATATCTAACAATCCTACTCTAAAGCTTTCAGTTAACTCTGGTTCATGGATTCCAGGGCAAATAATTATACTCATCTTTAACACTACTTTTGATTTTTTTTACTCTTCCGATGTACAGAGCTTTTTCAAAAATCAAGTATTTTTTATATATATTACCATATTTTTACTGAGTAAATTATAGCCTCTTCATATATTTTTCCGAAATAATACTATTTTAAAAACCTATTAATTTTGATTATAAATAATATTAGATTAATCTCAGCAATCAAATGTTTATTTATTACCTAATTATCCTTATAGTTTTATTAGTAACTATTTTTATTGTTTTATATAATAGTTTAATACAGAAAAAGAATCAAGTTAATAATGCATTTTCTACTATTGATGTGATTCTGCAAAAAAGAAGCGATTTGATACCTAGACTTGTGACCTTAGCTCAAATATATATGCAATTTGAGCAAAAAACATTGATAGAAATTAGCAGACTCAGAAGTAGAGCAACTTCAAAAAACTTAAGCGACAATAGCCGAGTTGCTGTAGAAGACCAAATTTCGAGAATGTTAAAGAAAATTATAGTAATAGTTGAAGCATATCCCGAATTAAAAACAAACGACCATTTTATCCAATTACAATATTCTTTAAGTGAAGTAGAGGAACAACTTTCCGCCGCTAGAAGATTTTATAACTCTGCCGTAACTGAATATAATAATGCTGTAGAAATGTTTCCGACAAATATTATAGCTTCGTGCCTGAAATTTCAATTAAAATTGCAGTTTCAAGCTAATTCACAAGCAAGAAATAATGTAAGTATTCAAATAAACCATAAATAACTTTAAAAAATATGCCAAAATTTAGTTCCACACAAAATCAAGAATTATTAAATGGAATAGCTAAACTCTTAGAATACAAAAACTACAATTTAGCACTTCAGGGGTTGGAAAGTTTTTTCCAAAAGAATACAGAATCTAATACAAAAGAGTATTTGTATGCACGAGTATTGCTTTTAGACGCATACTTCTACAATGGACGCTTTGATCAAGCAATTAACTTATGCCAAGAATTGAGCAATAGTAAACATAAAACGACTCAGATATTAGCACAATACTATCTTGCCGAAATATTTACAGAAACTAAACCTAAAGCACAAAAATCATCGCTAAATTCAACTAAAAGTTCACTCACCCCTACACAAGAAACTGAACTTATAAACACTGGGTATGAAGCTATTACTAAAAAACGCTATAAAAAAGCAATCCAAGCATTAAAGATTTTTTGTCAAGCTGCTTCTCCGGCTACAAAAAAATATTTGTTAGCACACAAATGGCTGATAAAAGCCTATCACGAGAATGGGCAAACTAATCAAGCGATCGCTCTTTGTCAGCAGCTTCTAATTAATGAACACGAACCAACAAGAAAATGGGCAAGGCAAGTTTTATTTACAGACCTATTTACAGATGATATTAATGTGTCTGCAACTTCACCAAACTCCACTGAATCAGAAGTTAAGCTACAACCACCAAGCGAAACCTTGCCAGAAGAACCCGAACCAGCTATTGAAAAATTTACCCCTAAAACATTAAAGGAATTCAAAGTATTTTGTCAGCAAAATTTATTGGTAGAATTAAAAGTATTTGAATCTCGTAGGAAACAAGCTTTATTATCTATAGTTATTCTTCATGTACTTTTTTTATCTTTTTTAATTATAACGTTCAAGCTTCTTTCTCTGATATCTTTTGATATCAAAGATTATATTTATATTGAAGAACCTTCCTTATTTGAAAGTCACTCTACACCAATAGCTGTAGTATTTATATGTATATTGATAATTTTTCTTTTTTCATCTTTCAATTATTTATTGGGATTTTTCTTAGCTTTTTGGATTTGGATATTTTTGTATTCAAGAGCTTTTGAAGGCTTTTCCGCAGGTTTTACAGACAAAATATCTGAAAAAATATTTAATTTTGTCAATCAAAATAAGAATTTAAAATATCTGAGTTCTTACTCCAAAGAAGATGGTATTAATTTTTTGCAACATAGCCAACTATTCAAAGGACTTATCAATCCAAACAAGATTGAACATAATGTTTATATTTATGGTAAAATCAATGGTATTGATATCTCTTTCTCGAATATTCGTGCAGAATTAGAATTAAAACATGATTGGACTAATTTTTTAGATCCTATCTTTTTTAGAAGTAGGAGATATGAAACAATAATTCAATATAATATATTTTATCTGTTTATATTTTCATTTTTACGTTCTATATATTTGTTAATTTTTATTTTACCATTTACATTTAGTGCTTTAATTACTAGACTTGTAAAAATTATTCCATATATATTCATTAATATTTTATGTGGAAAAAATATTGAGTACAAAAGATTTAAATCTGAAGTTTTAAACAATCAAGTTACCCGAACAAGTTTAATCTTTAAAGGATTGTTTTTTAAAACTAAGTTTAACAAAAATTTGCGGACTGTTACAATTGTTCAGCCAAAAATTATCAACGCTAATATCCATGCTCTTAATCATGCTAAAAAACAGGTAATTAAATTAGAAGATCCAGAATTTGCTAAACTGTTCACTGTTTATGGTGATGACCAAATAGAAGCACGTTATGTTTTGTCTACTAGTTTAATGGATAAAATAGTAAACTTTCGTAAGAAAACCAATAGAAATATTTATATTTCCTTTGTTGAAGATATGATGTATATAGCCATTGAAGAAGCAGTAGAAAATAATATATTTGATCCTAATTTATACAAAAGTGTGTTAAGCTTTGCGCCTCTAAGAGAATATTTTGAAACTCTCAACTTGATGTTGGGAATTGTTGAAGATTTAAATCTGGATAGACGCATTTAGCAAAATGTAAGAATTCAAGAGTCAGAATAGTGGAAAGCTCAGGAGATAACTTGAAGGTTCGATGTCAAACTTTTATAAATTCTGACTTATAACTCCTGTTTGACTTTTGACTTCCACAAAGGGGCTGGGGCTGACCGCTCTTGCTATTCCCGCAATATAGCAGATGCCGCATTGGTTCAATTTTGCATATCCAATGCCCCACGTAAATTTTGTATGTCTTTTGATGTATTATCTTGATTTTCCCACCTATCCTATCCCCCAGGATGGGATAATAAGTTACAAGTAGGGAAAATGTGCAAACTACTCTCTAACTCCAAATCTCTCTGCACTCTGGTTATATTGAGGAACTAATTGTGGTTGCCACGCCGGAAAAAGTACAACACACCCACGAGCATCTATCAGGTAAAGACCGTGTAGCCGTACTGCTTATGGGCTACGGCGAAGTCGAAAGCTACGAAGATTTCGCCAACTATAACGAACAGGCTTTAAATCTACTGACAGCAAAATTCGCACCAGTCCCAACCTGGATTTATCCTCCTCTGGCAAAGCTTTTGGCGCTATTTGACCGCCATGAGTGGGGACACACACACCACGATTTTATCTCCCCACACAATGCCATCTTTGAACAGCAACGGGCTGGGATTGAGAAGAATTTACAAGAAAAATGGGGTGATAAAGTTCAAGTTTTCAAGGCTTTCAACTTCTGCGCCCCTTTCTTACCCAATCAAGTTTTAGCAGAAATCAAAAACCAAGGCTTCGAGAAGCTGCTGATTTACCCACTGCTGGTTGTTGATTCTATCTTTACTAGTGGGATTGCGATCGAGCAAGTTAACAATGCTCTGGTTGAGTTGACTGATGGTGAAGAACACTGGGTTAAAGCACAGCGTTATATTCCTTCTTTTTTCAACGAACCAGCTTACATCGATTTGATGGCTCATCTGGTTGAGGAGAAAATTGCTGAGTTAGCCGCAGCTTATCTACCTTCTCAAATCGGTATTGTGTTAATGAATCACGGCTGTCCTCATAAAGCTAAAGGCTTTACTTCTGGGATTGCCGAAAGTGAAGCAATGTACGATTTGGTTAGGGATAAGTTGATTAATCGTTATCCTTTAATCTCGGTGGGTTGGCTTAACCATGACACGCCCCTAATTGATTGGACACAGCCAAATGCAGAGCAAGCTGCAAATAACCTGATTCAACTGGGTGCAAAAGTGGTAATTTTTATGCCTATTGGCTTTGCTACAGAAAACCACGAAACTTTATTGGATGTACACCATATCATCCATGCTTTGGAAAAACAGCATCCTGGTACGAACTACGTGCAAATGGCTTGCGTTAACGATCATCCAGAATTTTTGGCAATGGTGGCCCAATGGGCTGATGCTCATATTGCAGAGTTGTTGTCAGAGCAAGCTTTGGCAGTTAATCCCCAAGTAGCTGGGGATCACCATCACCACCATCACCACCATCATTAAGTTAAGTAGGGTGGGCAAAGCTTTGCTCTATAATTACTAATTCGTAATTAAGACGGGCAGAGCAAGCACTGATTACAACTACGAATTATATTGACATTCCCACGCTTCAAGGCGTGGGATTTTTTATGCCTTACTTACGCTTAAATTTCCCTATGCTTCACAGTATGTAGATAAAATTATTTTTTTAATCATTCTTAAGTAAATCTCCGAGTAAACCCAGTATTATTACTCAGGATATTTAGAATTGATAAAGTTATCGTGTACCCAATGATATCGACTTGACTACGTGTTAAGCGATCGCAAGCCAAGGAAGCCAAATGAGCATCCACAAGCTCTTAATGATTAACTAGCCAGTAATTGACAGGCTTATCCGCTAACTCAACCTCTAAACTGATCTAAAGCAGAAACAATTTTTAGCTGTAGGTATTAATTATCATACAGCACTTCTGTGTAAAGATACTCAAATCTCTTTTGAAGCAATGACATCAACCACTAGTCATTTGCCAATCCCAAAATACAGGTGTAAACCCACACAAATATAAAGAGAGTGGGAAACGCGCCAAAAGTTCGCTGCGTTACAGTGTATCCAAAAGAATTTATTGGTGAAGTATTTGCCTAAGTGTACTTTTAGGCAAAAAAGTTAGCGTGCTGTTATCGAACAGCCAGAATTCTTGTGGAAGCAATACACTGTTTTTCTCCGAACTTAGCATTATATATAGAAATCAAACCCTGATTCACAAGGATTTACGGATGTTAATAGAAGATAAAATCGGAACTTCTTTGAACATAGAAAAGGCTCCAATGAAAGAGCAGCGATCGCTCCTAATGCCTTTATTGCACCTTTACCCCGCAGACTCTTAAGCCACCCCAACGGCGGTGCTTTGGCTGTCATCGGTCATGTGGAACGAGCTTGGGGTTGCTCTTTCGTATGGGAAAAAACTGGTAAGCAATTGGCAGTTTTTCAAAGCACCTTAAAGCGATTGCTAGATGGTCATCCAGTGGGGTCAGCTGTTGAGTATTTCAACGAGCGCTACGCTGAACTTTCTTCTGATTTGAGTACAGAATTAGAAGAAATTAAATATGGTGCGATCGCCGATCCGATGAATATATCTGGTATGTGGACGGCAAACAATGATGCTCGTAGTTATGCGATTATTGGCGACCCCGCAGTTAAGTTAGTTGTGGGTGACAATCAAACAAGCGATCGCTCTGTCATCTCATCAATAAATTTACCCGCCGCCCCTGCAACACCCCAAGCATCTGATACATCAGCAATTGGTCAAGCCCAGGCAAACTTAACCCAAGCCCTAGAAAAGTTTGTCAACACAGTTGAGCAAGCTTCAGTTGACCGCACGGAAAAACTTCAGGCGGCGCTTTTAGCTGTAGTTAGTTTAGTTGACACCTTGAAGAAACTTAATTAACTGCAAATCTGAGAAACCTGGCTTTTCGTAATTTTACGTAGAAGTCAGGTTTCTTAGTACATTATTTCACGAACTATTCGCCAAAAAATTGCCTCACCTCAAACCTTAGCGTCCCTTTGCGCTTCAAAACACTAAAAAACCCAACCAATGAACACCTTTGAGATTACCATCCAACGCAAATCAGGAGATAGCTGGCCAATTGTAGTAGAACAGTTAGTAACTTTATGGACAAATGTCCTCAAGCAACTTTTCCCGGTGTTACGCGGAATGGATAAACTGCAATATCCTCTATCCCTAAACTATACGTCGCTGGGACTACCTTTCTTGTAATATTCAGGCTGGCATTTATATCTGCATGAATAAGTTTGCCATTACTGGATCTATACCAAGCCCTCTTTATTCGCTTACCACTGAATGTGTGTTTTTCACCCTTTTTGTAAACAGGAATTGGGTCTAAATCGAGAAACGACGAGGCTGAGGTATAGGATTCCTCATTAATCAAAACGGTTATCCCAACCATTCAAAAGATCAATATTTAGTAAGCTGTTACGCAAATAAGATTGCACATCAACTGGTGAGGTTGTCCTTTGTCAATTGTCCTTTGTCCTTAGTAAATACTTCTCGACTAATGACTAATGACGGTCTACACAGAAAATAGTGCAATATATAGGCGCGTTAGCTTAGTATGTCAAGATCATTTTGAGGGTTTGTAGTAAGCACTTTAGTGATTAAAAAATCAAAATAAGGACTAAAATTCTTACTACGAACTTGCCTACGATAGAATTAATCAACACCCCGCAGCTTGCGAGTGTTATCAACTAAACTCTGAGCAAATTGATCAAATCTTTGAGATAGTTTTTCATCTAGCAACTTGCCTTCAGGACTGAATGCACCCCAAGCTTGTCCGATCGCAATTTGTTCTGGAATCACCCAACCATGCACCCATCGGACAATTAGCCGTAGGTCGTTTAAAGCATTACTATTAGACTGACCCCCTAATACACTGATTAATCCTGTCACTTTATCAGACAGTTGCTCAAAGCTCATCAAATCTAGGGCATTTTTCAGGACACCACTAACGCTACCATGATACTCAGGTGTAGCTAAAATTAACCCATCAGCGCGGCTGACTGTATCTTGTAACCGCAAAACATCTGGGTATTCTGGATACTCCTTTGCGCCAGTGCAAAACGGTAGCTGCAACTGTCTTAAATCAATAATTTCTACCTCTGCTCCAAGGGCTTCTACCCTTTGCACAGCTAAAAGTAAAGCAACCTGGGTATAGGAGTTGGGTCTTAAACTACCACCAATGCCAACAATTTTCACCATAATTAATTAACTCACAAACTATTAACTAGCTACTATTACCAAATTTCTGAAAAAACGGAATCGTTATGACTATGCTTATCTTAGCGATTTGTGTCAGAATGTGTCAAATTAATATCTACTGGGGACTGGGGGAGATGAGGGAGCAGGGGTAGGGGAGACTTGGGGACAAGGAGACTTAAATCAGAACTTGCAACAAGTGTTTCCCCTTGTCCCCAATTCTCAAGAGTCCCCAAGTCCTCTTCCCAATGCCCAGTCTGAACAGCTACATAAATCTAGATAATGATCTTGGTTGCTCAACTTCATGTAATAACCGGAAGAAACTTGGGAATGGTTTTGTGTGGAAGTTAGACTAGATAAGAAAAGTGTAATTTCCAGTTATTACAATTTTTGGTAGAAGAATAGGCATAAAACCATAGCTCAACTTGTGCCAGCAGACAAAGGGTAATTATTATGACAAATTTGGGAAAAAAACCATTGATAAAAAGACAGTCGCCAAAGCGTGGTGCTTGGGTTGGTGCGATTGCAGCTAGTTTGATTATGTTACCAGGAATTTTTGGGAGTACTCCCGTCTTGGCACAAAAGGCAGAAAGCACCTCTTTAAATTATGGTGACTTGATCAAGAAAGCGAAGGCGGGAGAAATCCAAAAAGTAGAGCTTGACGAAACAGAACAGCTAGCAAAGGTTTATCTCAAAGGGCAAAAGGCTGATACACCACCGCAACAGGTGAGACTTCTGGCACAAAACACAGAGTTGATTAACATCCTTAAAGATAAGAATGTTGATTTTGGTGAAGTTTCTTCAGCTAATAGTCGAGCTGCTGTTGGACTGTTGATCAATCTCATGTGGATTTTGCCATTGGTAGCTCTAATGCTATTGTTCCTGCGTCGCTCTACTAATGCTTCTAGCCAAGCGATGAATTTCGGTAAATCCAAAGCTCGCTTCCAAATGGAAGCAAAAACTGGAGTAAAATTTGAAGATGTAGCCGGGGTTGAAGAAGCTAAAGAAGACCTCGAAGAAGTTGTAACTTTCCTGAAACAGCCAGAAAGATTTACCGCAGTAGGCGCACGTATTCCCAAAGGAGTGTTGTTAATTGGCCCTCCGGGTACTGGTAAAACTTTACTAGCAAAAGCGATCGCAGGTGAAGCAGGTGTACCATTCTTCAGTATTTCCGGTTCAGAATTCGTAGAAATGTTTGTTGGTGTGGGTGCATCTCGCGTGCGCGACCTCTTCAAGAAAGCCAAAGAGAATGCCCCTTGTCTAATATTTATCGATGAAATTGACGCAGTAGGTAGACAACGGGGTGCTGGTATCGGTGGCGGTAACGATGAGCGCGAACAAACCCTGAATCAACTGCTCACCGAAATGGATGGTTTTGAAGGTAACACAGGCATTATTATTATTGCTGCCACTAACCGCCCAGATGTTCTAGATGCAGCGCTGCTCAGACCAGGACGCTTTGACAGACAAGTGATGGTGGATGCACCGGATCTTAAAGGGCGACTAGAAATTTTGAAAGTCCACGCGCGGAATAAGAAAATTGATCCTAGCGTATCATTAGAAGCGATCGCTCGTCGCACTCCTGGTTTTACTGGCGCAGACTTAGCCAACTTACTCAACGAAGCTGCCATTCTTACTGCTAGGAGGCGCAAAGAAGCTGTTACCCTTTTAGAAATTGATGCTGCTGTCGATAGAGTCGTTGCAGGTATGGAAGGTACCGCCTTAGTAGACAGCAAAAGCAAGCGGTTGATTGCCTATCATGAAGTTGGACATGCTTTAGTTGGTACATTCCTCGAAGGGCATGACCCTGTACAAAAAGTTACACTCATTCCACGGGGACAAGCACTAGGATTAACTTGGTTTACTCCCAACGAAGAACAGGGTTTAATTTCGCGTTCCCAACTCAAAGCTAGGATTACTGCCACTTTGGGTGGTCGCGCCGCCGAGGAAATTGTTTTTGGGAAGCCAGAAGTGACCACAGGTGCAGGTAATGACCTACAACAAGTTACAGGAATGGCACGGCAGATGGTGACACGCTTCGGGATGTCAGAATTAGGCCCATTGTCACTAGAAAATCAGAGTGGAGAGGTATTTTTGGGGCGTGACTGGATGAATAAATCAGAATATTCTGAGGAAATCGCCGCCAAAATTGATTCACAGGTGCGCGAAATTGTTAACAAATCCTACATTAGAGCAATAGAACTATTGCAAGAAAACCGCATAGTTTTGGAGCGTTTAGTAGATTTGTTAATAGAACAGGAAACAATTGAAGGCGATTTATTCCGCAAAATTGTTGCTGACAATACCCAGGTAGCCGATGCACAAATAGCTATACCTCATTAGGGAATAGAAGACATTCCCTAGTATATTGTGGCGGAAGTTTGCCTATATTTAACAAGAGGATTTTACCCTAAGTCTTGTTAATTGAGATGGTAGCTGGATTTACGCTGTGCTGCACTAGTAAAAATCCAAATAATTCATATTCCCGACTTTTTAAAAAAGTCGGGAATTTTCTTGGAAAACAGTCACAAAGCTACCTCAGCCTTCCCAAAAACTAGCACATATAAGGGTAAATGGACATCATGAAACAGCTACTCCGAGCCTATTTACAGAATAAACTTATTGAGTTCCTGTACTAATAAATGTACCGTTGTTGATGGATTATCTTTAGCTGGAATGTGAGGAGCATATTGTTTAAGAAGATTTTCAGCATTTTTAATAGCAATACCTTGCTTCTCAAATAGCTCATCATAAATCGTTTCGCTATTTTTCTCATATGTCCGACCAAATAAAGAAGTTAACTTCCTCAGATAATCACTTCGAGGAATACCAGTATTGAGAAATTCAAAATGTAAAACATACCATAATTCAAATGCTTCATTAGAATAAGCTACTTTAAACCCTTGAGCCTCAGCATTTTTAATAGCGTTATTAAAATCTTCTATAGTCCAAGAATTACGATCAAAAACACACCAAACCTGATCATACTCTTCTTGCTTATTCAGTTCTTTGGCGCTTTGAACTAGTTTGCTGGGATTCTCTCCTAAACCCTGCACGTCTATTTCAGCGACATTCTTAGGGACACGAAAGCTTCTAAAGTAGTTAGGTTCAGTTTTTGCTCCTTCACATACGATTAAGAATCTCTGCTTGACTTCCCTAGTATTAACTTTTCTCAGTGAATATCCACGAGAGTTTGCTTTTGTTCTAGCCATGAGAGTCGATTAGATGATTCAAATTTCCGATATAGGGAATTGCGCCATATCTACCTTGAATATAATCACTCTCAAATGGCGCATCGTCAGATATTTTGTATTCTGCTAAAGAGTATAAATCTGTTGCACCATATCTATTCTTTTCAGTAAACCAAATCTGATCTCTACGAAAAAGCTTATTGTTAAGCAAATTGGTATCGTGCGTCATAAATATTAACTGAGCATTATTTGGATTCGTTTCATTAGAATTAAATAATTCCACAATTGCACGACTGATTAAAGGATGAATTCTCGCATCAAATTCATCAATAATTAAGACTCTACCGTTTTTTAGTGTATCAACAAGAGGCCCTGCCAAAGCAAAGACTTTTTGAGTACCTTCAGATTCTTGAACATATAAGTTAAAAATCTCTGTAGATACAGGATTTCCTTTTTTATCAAATTTTTGGTGCATGGTTTGAACTGTTGTTACTTTTCTTGCGCCATTTTTTAATATTATTGATTTGATTTCATCTGGTACTTCACTAGACCAATAATCAACAGTAACCTCAATTTCTTCTAATTTAATATCACCAAATCCTAAATCTAGTTTGTTGAGCAACTGAATAATTTCATTTTTATTTTCATTATTCATTAAACAATTAACTGTATATCCTCGATAGCCTCGATCATCTAAACCAGAGATAAGTTGAACTCTGTTTGTTAGCCAATCCAAGATTTTCTCTGCAATCTGGACATTAAATTGAGCAGATACAGACAAGAAAAGGGCATTATGTCTTGTTTTTTGCTGAATGCCATCAGCTTTATATGTTTTAGAAACACTAATTTTGTCCAGTTTGCGCTCAAAAAGTTTAGTTTCTTTTGATTTAGGGACATAGAATAACCATTCAGAAACAACTTTCTCAATAGTTGCCTCGAATCCATATCTATATCTCTTACCACTCATTAAAAATATAATTTCAAAAAAAGATGGTTTAGCTTCGGTTTCAGTGCTGAGTTTAAATCGCTCAACACCTATTTTTTCCGTACTTTGAGTTTCTTTAGAAGAATTAATCATGAACCATCTCATGAAACCTAAAGCTGTAGCCAAATTACTTTTACCACTAGCATTTGCACCGTATATTGCGGCGCTTTTAAGTAGTTTTAAATCATTATCTATTTCAAAAACGTTGTTTTCGTCGAGTTTTTTGTCTTTTGTGACAAGGTTTGCTGCCACCATACTAAAAGTGACTTGCTCTTTAAACGATCTGTAGTTACCGACACTAAATTCAATAAGCATAGGATGAAGTTTAGGCTTCAGACAGAAAATTGTGAATAAATAGTAATTTACTGCTTTAAGAGTAGCAATAATTTGTTGAAGATGCTAAATTAAAAGATTGTTTTTACCGTGTACAGATGTACTGTTATTAATGTATGCAGCATAATAAACGCCTGCACCGGACGATAGCGGTTTTGTTGCAAAAGCTAATGCTAAACACCTAGAACTCAAGCAAAGGTTTAAGTACAAAAAAATTACTTCAAAGTTCAGCAATTGCTAAAGCTTTTTGGTAGAGTATTCTAGAAAATCCATATCACGAGAATAGGCGATCGCTCATTACAATCGCCAGTTTATTGGTCAAAATTTAGAACGCAGTTGCTATGATCAAACGCCTGCTTGTGGTAGAGTCTCCCGGAAAAGTCAAAAAACTCAGTCAAATTCTGGGTTCGGATTGGAAAGTTCTAGCCAGTTGTGGTCATATCCGAGAACTCAGCAATGAAGGAGACGATTCCTTGGGCTTTGTCATGGACGGCAGTAATGTTCGGTGCAATTACATTCCGCGTGACCAACGAGCGAAGGAAACAATTCAGAAGCTCAAGTCTGCGGTAAAGCAGGTTGATGAAGTTGTCTTAGCAACAGACCCAGACCGGGAAGGTGAAACAATCGCTTGGCATCTCAAAGAAACGCTGGGTTTAAGGGAACCGAAACGAGTAATTTATACTGAGATTACACCATCGGCGGTGCAGAGTGCGATCGCTAATCCCAGAAAGCTAGACCAAAACTTAATCGGTGCTGGGCTGTGCCGAGATTGCCTAGATAAGCTTGTAGGTTATAAAGGTAGCCCTTTAGTTTGGGCATTGAATAACGGCGCTAAGAGTGTTGGCAGAGTCCAAAGCGCGACGTTGCACCTGATTTGTCAGCGAGAAAACGAAATTCTGACTTTTGTTCCCCAAGATTACTGGAGTGTCTGGGTAGATTATGCGGAAGGATTTCGGGCTTTTTACAAAGGGACGGTCGATTCTCCAAAAGATGCAGCAGACCAAGAAACTGAAACTCACGATGACGCGAAAGTAGGTAATAGTCCAGAAACACCGGAGTCTAAGCGTGTTCTTTCCGAAGCAGAGGCTACACGTTTAGTAGAAGAAGCACAGCAACATCCTCATCAGGTGATTCATTTTGAAGGAAAAATCGTTAACCGCCAGCCACCTCCACCATTTACAACTTCCAGCCTTCAGCAAGCAGCCGGTTCAAAGTTGAGGTTTGCTCCCGATAAAACTATGGTTGTTGCCCAAAAGCTCTATGAGGCAGGGCTTATCACATATATGCGAACAGACTCAGTTATGCTGAGTCCAGAATTTTGTGCCAGCGCCCGTAAATGGTTAGAGCAAAATGACCCGCCGAATGTACCGTCGCAAGTCGCCAAGCATCGCAGTAGCAAATCGGCTCAAGAAGCACATGAGGCGATTCGTCCAACAGATGTGTTTCGTCCCTCAGTTCAGTTGCGTTTAGAACTGCCTGATGATGAGTTTAATTTGTATGTGATGATTTGGAAACGCTCAATTGCCTCTCAGTGTCGGGCTGCTCAATTGCGTAAAACTTTGGTTATTACTCAGTCTGGTTCTCTACTATGGTCAGCTAGAGGGCAAGTGATTGAATTTTACGGTTATGCCCGGTACTGGAATAATCTTAGCAAGGATAGTGTTTTACCTTCATTACAACAGGGACAAGCGCTGAAACTGGAGAATGCTGGACATGAGAAGAAGCAGACGCAGCCACCACCCCGTTATAGTGAACCAAAATTAGTGCAACTGATGGAACGTAAAGGAATTGGTCGCCCAAGTACCTATGCTCCTACTGTTGCTACTTTAAAAAAACGAAATTATGTTGAGTTGAAAAAAGACCATCTGCAACCGACACCGTTAGGGTTAGAAGTTGATGCGTTTTTGCTCAAAGCACTGCCTGATTTACTAGAGGCGGAATTCACAGCAAAAATGGAAGATGCCCTTGATGCAATTTCCGAAGGAAAAAACTCTTGGCAGCATTATTTAACTAGTTGGAATCAGAATTATTTTGTACCAGCGCTTTCCAAAGCTAAAACTGTAGTTGCGAGTTCCCCAACAGGTAAAGCTAATGTGATAACTGAGCGCAAATATGAAACTTCCAGGACGCGATGCCCTGAATGCAAAAATTTTCTCGCCAAAATTCCGAGTAGTAAAGTTAAAAAGAAATATTTCCTCAAATGCACAAAAGGTTGTGAAAATGTCGTGTTGTTTTGGAGCGACTTTAACAAAACTTGGCAGCCACCACAAGCTAAAACAGTTCAAGCTGAAAATCAACAAAAGCCTCCCGTGAAAATGACGGCATATCCCTGCCCAGTATGTAAGAAACCTCTAGAGGAGTACAGTTATATCAAAGAGGGGCAGAGTAAGACAATGTTGCGATGTTCTAACGCACAATCCCGTAAGGATACCAAACATAAAGATGTAGCTTATTTCAGTACGCAAAAAGGATGGTGGAGTCCTAAGTTTGGCGAGTTAGGAGTTAAAAGTTAGGAGTTTTGAATTAATAACTCCTCACTCATCACTCCTAACTTCTAACTTTATTTACTTTAAGCGTAAGTTCTGCGGGGTTCATCTGCTCGTAGTGTTCAAAAGGTTGATGAATCCAGGGGTTATCAGCCAAATAATCAACATAATAATTGGGTGCTATAACAGAACAAGCTTTATACCAAAGAACGGCGGTGCGAATTTCCTCAATAGGAAAATCAGTATTTTGCTGGAGCCAAGGTATAGTCTGCTGGAGTGTGATGCCAGAGTCTACTAAATCATCCACTAGGAGAATGCGGGAACCTAACTTTTCGGCAGTCATCGTTAAGTGGCGGGAGAAAATTAAATTATTTCTTTCTTGCTTACCAGCACCACTGTAAGATGAGGTTGCTAAAATTGCCAACGGCTGCTGGTATATGCGGGAGAGAATATCTCCGATTCTTAGTCCTCCTCTGGCAAGACAGATAATCTGGTTAAATTCCCAACCGGATTCATAAATCTGAATAGCCAGTTGTTCAATTTTTTGGTGATAATCTGACCAAGAAACATAAAGGTCTGGCATAAGTCTAACGGGAGTGGTAGATAGCTAGTATTGAAGGCGATGTCTACGACGGGCTATGCCTACGCAGACTTTTTATTTTAGTATGAGTGCAAAGTTTTATGAATGATTCTACTGCTGATAGTGATAGCCAACGAAATCCTCTTACTGAAAAACTCGACTTGAAAACCAAGCTAGCTTACGGTGCAGGGGATTTAGGGCCAGCAATTACTGCAAATATCTCTGTCTTTTATCTGCTGATTTTCTTTACTAATGTTGCTGGTATCCCTGCGGGTTTAGCTGGCACTATTTTGATGATTGGCAAAATTTGGGATGGGGTAAATGATCCGCTTGTCGGGTTCCTGACTGATAAAACGAAATCTCGGCGTTGGGGCCGTCGTCTTCCTTGGATGTTTTATGGAGCAATCCCCTTTGGAATTTTATTCTTCTTGCAGTGGATTGTACCGCAATTTAGTGCAAATCAGAGTGAGAATATTTGGCCGTTGTTCTGGTACTACGTAGCGATTGGGATTCTATCTCAAGCGTTTTACACGGTTGTGAATTTGCCTTATACGGCGATGACTCCAGAACTAACTCAAGATTACGACGAACGCACCAGCCTTAACAGCTTTCGCTTTACATTTTCTATTGGTGGCAGCATTCTATCATTGATTTTAGCGCTAATTATTTTTATCAAAATTAGCGATCGCCAACAAGCATATCTCGTTTTAGCAGCAGTTTGTACTGTAATTTCGATTTTAGGGTTATATTGGTGCGTTTTTGGAGTCCGCGATCGCATCTTGGCTTTTGAGGCTAAACGCATCCTAGTCGAGGAACCTGCATCTCTCCCCTTCGGCGAACAGCTAAAAATAGTCTTCAGCAACCGACCTTTTTTATTTGTTATTGGTATATATCTTTTTTCTTGGCTAGGTGTGCAGATTACAGCCAGCATTATTCCCTATTTTGTAGTCAATTGTATGGCTCTTAAAGAATCAGATGTGCCCACAGTGCTGATTGCAGTCCAAGCAACTGCCCTGCTGATGCTATTTGTCTGGGGTGAGTTGAGTAAAAAAGTCGGCAAAAAAGTTGTTTATTTTCTGGGAATGAGTTTGTGGATAATAGCCGCCGCCGGATTATTTTTCTTACAGCCTGGTCAAATAGTTTTGATGTATGTGATGGCTGTCATGGCTGGTATTGGTGTCTCCACAGCTTATCTAATTCCCTGGTCGATGATTCCAGATGTAATTGAATTAGATGAACTGCAAACCGGACAACGCAGAGAAGGTATTTTTTATGGCTTCATGGTTTTGCTGCAAAAATTTGGTTTAGCTTTCGGGCTGTTTTTGGTGGGAAATGCTTTGCAAATATCCGGTTTCAAAGAATCTGTAGCCGGAAGCCCACTACCCATCCAACCTGAATCTGCACTGTTTGCGATTCGTATTGCTGTTGGGCCTATACCTACAGTTTGTTTGCTTTGTGGCTTAGTTTTAACGTATTTTTACCCAATTACCCGCGAGATGCACGCAGAGATCATGCTGAAACTCAAAGAACGGCAAGAGAAGAAGGGGGGTTAAGGGAGTGGGGAGTGGAGGCAGGGGAGACAAGGGGACAAGGGGACAAGGTAAATTTTTATGCTTGTTCATGAACGAGTATCAAAGACTCATTAATGGAGTTCAAAGGCTCTACCAAACGAATTCCCAACGCCCAATGACTAATTTCTTGTATTTGCGATCGCAAACTGACTTCACCTAAGTATATGCCTTTGATAGAGGTAAATTCAAAGGCTCTGTTCCATAATTAATTAAACAGCAAGTATCAGAGACAACTGAACTCAGTCTCAACTACATTTGCATTGCCTTGTAAATTGGTTGGTCGCTGATTGTTACAACACATGCAGCTTACAAGTTTGATTGCAAATCCTCTTAAATAAACTATCAAAAGTTTTCTGTCTCCGCTTAAATAAAATACCTTTGCCTCATTCCCACTCTTGGAAATGAGGCAAATTTCTATGCAGCGCAAACCGCACGGTTAATATTGTTATAGGGTATCTGGTAAACCGAAGACTCTTACATAAAGCAATCTCTTAAAGCTTCTTCTACTTCAGCTAGTCAAGCTCTTTACCGACACAATTTTCTCAGCTTCATTTACCCTAATCTGCGCCAACCCAAATTGTTCAATTACGGCTGCATTTGTCGTTAAATGTCTACTCACCTCAGCCACCCGGTAATGACTTTCCTGTGAAGCTAAAGCAGCTGGTAATAATAACTGATCTGCTAAATGTTCATCTACTGCTGCACCGGTATGATGGAACTCAAGCAGTTGCTGACAAGCAATTTCTGCAACAGTTTCCGCCGATAATCGTAATCGCCCAAATCCACCAAAGCCTGTCAAGCTGTTCTCATACTCAGCAGTTAAAAAAATACCCGCTCCCGGTGCTATACCTCTTTCTCGCAAAGCGTGTACAGCAACTTTCACATGGGCTTCCCGTAACAAATTCTCGGCCCGATTCGCCATCCGTTGGGGAATATGCGAAGGCAATTCTGTTACCACTGCTAGCCCTCGCACCTGTTGTAATTCTCCCCGTTCTAGTAAGTTGATCCCGTTGAGTTTACCACCGCCATCTACCTGCAATTGTACCTCTCCGCCACCTTTGGGAAACCATCCCCAAGCGCCTAACTTGACTTGAGCTTCTACACCCATGCGTTGCAATATCGGCAGATAAACTTGCTCAATGTACGTCACTGTTGGGCTAAAGTTTACATGAGTTCCACCCTTGAGTGTCACTTGAGAATTGCCAGATGCTAGTGCCAAAGGTAAGAGAATTGTCTGTAAAACTAGAGCGATCGCACCCGCAGAACCACCAACTTGTGCTTTACTAACATCAAAGGTATAAGTTCCAGCTTGCACAGCACTACCTGGGATGAATTCTAGCAGCATTGAACCCAAAGCATCACCCCGTAATTGGGCATTACAAATCCTCGCCGCAGCCCGAACTGCTGTTAAGTGTTGTGCTGCTAATCCTGGCTTTTTACGTCCAGCGCGAATGCCTGAAATTCGTATGGGTTCGCCAGTGATGGCCGCTAGACTTAAGGAAGTGCGAAGAACTTGTCCGCCTCCCTCTCCGTAGGAACCGTCAATTTCAATCATGGGCGATTTTGGAATGGTGGATTTTGGGTTATCCCCACGGCTCTTAAAATCAAACCACAAATTATAAAGTCTAGCAGCTAGTTTTTTGAAGACAAGTTACACAAATATACAGAAAAAGTTCTGATATGTGTTTTTTGTAGTTTGCTAATTTTGAATTTGCAATTGAAGAACCTTGCTTTTACCGGGATTCATCAATTGATATGGGTCAACTATTTCCTTAAATTTTAACTGTTCAGGGTCAATAACTTTTCGGCACAAGTACCGGGCTAAAGGTGTGATAAGCCTGGGATAATTTTGCGACTTGGGCGGAGTCGGTGATGGTTTCTATACCTTCTAGAGAATTAATTAGGGCATCCAATGTTGTCATAACTTATATCCTTTTTTTAACGCAGAGGGACACAAAGGTTTACGCAGAGGAACACAGAGAATTAACTCCTCTGCGAACCTCTGCGCTTCCCTTTGCGCTCCTTTGCGTTTTAAAATCTTAATTCTCATGTTTCACAGCACTTTCACTCTAACAATTTATTGTGGGCTTGAATCAGTTCTCTAAATAGCAGTCGCGCTCCTTTGGCTGCAATCCGATTTCTGACAAGCTTTACCGGACGACCCGCCAATTTTTCAGCGTCTAATTGTTCACCCAATGTTTTACCAATATCATTTTTGAGGCGCGCTTGCTTCGGTTCAATTCTGGTAAACACCCACTGCCACAAAGACTTGCGGCATAAATCCGATCCGCCTATGACCTTGGTTTTCTTGCTATCGCCGGAAGCTTCCATCGAGGGAGCAGCGCCGAGGGCTTTCTGAAATCTCCTCAATGAAAGGTGGCGTTTGGTGGGTTTTTTAGAGTTTCGCCCCTGGCGTATTCTCACCTCTGGTTTACCCTCCGCATCTAAGAATCCCTCAATGGGGTAAATCTGGGAGAGAACGATCGCAGTTAGGCGATCGCCAAATCCAAACCGTTTAAAAACTGTGCGGTAATGGTCAAACCGAGGATCAGCAAGCAATTCTTTTAACTCTCCCTCTATGACATGTTCCTCACGCTGGAGGTCACAAATCCGTTTTGCGTGTTCTCGAACTGTTTCGGTGATTCCCAAGCCGACAGTTTGCGAGTAAAGGCGGTCATAGCGCGTACTTTTGCGAATTCCAGCAAGCCAACCCCAGAGCAAAGGCGCTTCACCAGCTTCACCCCGGCGGGACTTTACTAGTGCAACTTCTGGAAACTGCCAGGCCAAATCCTGACGCGCCCGATTCATGATCGGGGACTGCACCCGGTTGAGGTGAGCAAGTCTCAAAACCAGTTCGCGGATTCTGACAATGTTGCGATCGCGAATTTGGACAAATCGACGCGGATCTTGGTGGTAATCAAAGTAGTAGCAAGCGAGTGCCAGTGCATCTGCATCATCATCTTTATCAGGCAGTGCTAGGTGATTTGCTCGATAATTCCTCAGTTCTTTATGACCAACTAACCGAACTTCTACCCCGCTTCGTGCTAAATGAGTACCCCACAACTTACTGTAATTGTTGCCAGTAGGTTCTAACAGTGCAATGTCCGCATTGAGCGCGAGTAAATCTTGAATTCCCTTTGCATCAGCGCTCAACTTCAAAAACGGGCATTCATAATAAAATTGACGTGGGTCTTCGGGTTTCTCCGTAAGCAGGCAAGCCGAAACAGAGGACTTGCTGACATCAAGTCCCAAAATTCTAATCATTCAGTTCCTCCTGGGTGGTTTCGTCTTGTCCCTGATGCCATGCCTGCGAATCACCCGAAGGCCACAACAGCCTAGTTCACTCTCAAGGCAATGCCGGAGCGCGAACTCCGGCGACATAGGGAGGGAACAGCACACTTACAGTAGCCGAGCTTACGAAAGTGCAAAAGCTTAAAAGCTTGATTCATGCCAAAAGCCCTAAGCTGCTGTGTGTATGTGCTGTACGTCTGGGTTGGACTCCAGTCCGCGACGCGATAATGGATCGCGTTTCGCCGGCGAGTCAATCGGCTCATCAGGCGGTTTTAGTTATCTTCATAAATTTCATCGTCTTCAAACTCGTCATCATATCCAACTAATGAATATGAGTTTTCTGGGTCAATGATATTTAGAGAATCAACCATTGCTCGACCCGTGAGAACGTCCAGCACTGAGTAACCACCCTGCGCGATCGCACTCTCAACCTGATGCATGTTGATTAATCGTTCAAGTTCAGGGGTACGTAGCGATGGATGAATATCTTCAATGGAATTAATTGGCCTCGGCTCTTGGTTCCCCTCAATCCATCGGTCATGTTGGCTTTGGTGAAATTCCCAGAATGCTGTAGTACCTTCACGAGTCCCTTGTGGTGGGGAAGTTTCTAAAAAATCAGCAAGTTCTCTACCTCGCTCGAAACCTTCACACCAGCATTTCATTGATTCAACCCACTCGTTATTTATTGCAAACCCACCAATGGATACTGCCTCTTGCGCTACTTCAAGCGGATCGGTGTTGTGGTGGATGGCAATAATTTGGGCTAAGGCTTGGGCTTGAAAGCTACTGAGGCGCTCCATGTCAATTATCCACAGGGCAACCACATCACCGTCCGATGTGGTCACACGCTCTAACGCAAATGGATCGCGCATGGGTATCATGCCATCTGGAAATAAATCCAAAATTGGCTCATAAGGGCTATTGGGCTTGAGTTTTACCCAAGTGTCATGTTTTGTCATCGCACATAAATGTGATATTTTTTACTTGTAAACGTGTTGAAGTGTTGATATCGATAAAGCGATCGCGTTCCTCATGGATCGCCATCGCTTTGAAATTAGTCCCATTCCTCCTGCCTGCCTTGCTGCAATATCTGTTGCAATCGCCGCTTGCCAGACTCCCATCGGCGGCCCCCCATCTTCAAAACTTGCTCAATCACATAAGTCTCCCCTCTAACTTCCAGTAGTGACTTCACAGCCAAATAGAAGGCTTTGTCGTCGTTTGTGGAAGCGGAAGTTTCACCGCTATAATCCGCGCTCGGCTCCTTATATAAGTGTTCTAGGCTAGTTTTTAATTCCTCCCTGACTTCCTTAGGGTAAGTTGGTGTTGTGCCGTAAATTTCATAGAGCGCTTGCTCTTGCTGTTGGCTGTGCAGTGCAATTTCTGTTTGTTCTAGCTCTTGGTTCATAGCCGCGAGTGCTGTACGTCGGGCATCTTGTACAATCAAGCGGCGTGATTCACCAACAAGTTGCACTGATGCCACTAGCGCCAGACTGTAGCTAACTCCCTTTGCGATCGCGGGAACTGGAGAAAGTGCAGTCAGCCAAAAAGCTGTTGCACTAGCTAACAAACAGTTGGTTTTTAACCACCTATCAGCCATGACAGCATTCCTCCTAAGACAATCGAAACGGAGATCGCAATTAACAAGGCGTAATAATCTGATTCAGACAATTTAAGAAACTGTCTTACCGCGTCATCGGTAAGCAGGGCAAGGGCTAAAGCCACTCCAGACATGATGTAAATTACCCACATCACCCGAAACAAAGCCGGATGTAACGCCCCTAGCCAAGCCACAGAGCTAGAGGCGATACAGCCTAGAAGAAACCAAGCCCCCAGGTGTACCGCCTTTGCCATTAATATTTTTCCTTGATTTTGGCTTTTAACTCTTCAATGCGTTGTTGGGCTTTGTTTTCGGCGCGGTCTAGCCCAAAGCCTAACTGTGCATACTCAGGTCGCAAGGTGTGTAAATGCCTTGCAGTCGTTGCATCAGCGCGTTTTTTAGTCAATTCATGATCCGCGACTTTCTTGATGTACCCACGATGCGCGGTATGCACCTGCGCGTCAGCTTCTTCCAGGCTTTTGAGCGATTTATAAGCTCGTTTAGCCTGACGCGCTTCTTCTCTTTTTTGACGTGCAACAACTTTAAGTGCATCAGCCTCAGCCTTGTTAAAGTAGCGGGGTTTATCGTTGATCGGTGCAGTTCTGACAGTCTCCCAAGTTCCCGCGTTCATCGGGTTTATGACGGTTGGATCTGTGGGGGCAAGCACTCGATTTTTATCTATGCCGTGGCCCCCAGTGGAGAGCGTTGATTCATTACTCTTGTTGCTACTGGATTTTGCAGCGCTGGTAATTCGGGTAAGGATTCCCATTGTTTAGTTCCTATTACAAACTTGACTTTTAACCTTCTCAAGCTGTTGGCTTTGAGCTTTCATCTCGCGTAACTGCACTTGCGAAGCGCTTTGGTAAGTTGACATTGCACCCATGCTTAAACCAGCAACCAGTGCAGCCGCGATGATTACCAAATAACCAGCAAGGTTATTCCCAACTGGTGTAGGTTCAGGATCGGGAACTGGGTAAAATTCGCCGGTGAATGGCACAACCTTACTGGTAAGCTGTTTTTTAGTCTGTTTCATCTACTGACTCCAGGAATCTTGGCTGATATGTGGGTAAGAGTAGATGCTCGGTTCCCGCGTTAATGGCGGCGCGGAATGACAACTCGACTATTTTGCGTTGTTCAGGTGTGGGATTAAACCGCATCTGTCTAATCCGTTGCAAGGTGCGACCGGGTAGCTGTCGATAATATTCGTTAGCTAGGCGCTGTGAATCTTCCTCCAGTAGTGACTCAAGTAAATCGGGTGCATCGGATTCTGGATCAATTTCTGCATCGTCATCTGTTGCAGTTTTCGTTGCACGTCGGCTGTGCAACAGTTCAATTCCTGATTCAGTCCACAACTTCTGCCCGTGTTCATCGGTGACAACGTGAATGTCAAATTGGAACACTTCAGGATGTCGGCGTAACCATGAACGAATGGTACTTTGTGGGATGCCCGTTTCCCGCGCTGCTTCAGGAATGGTGTACAGGTTCTGCATTCTGCCCCCAACGGATTTGAGAAATTATCGCGAACATTACTCCTGCCTGGTCAGGGGATGAAAGCTGATCTCTCATCTCTGCTGCAACTGCAAAAATTTCACTCCTGACATCTCCCTCAAGCTGACACCCTAGATGTGATGCCAAAACGGTGAGGATAACCAATTTTTCTCGCTTGCTGATTTTCTCAAAAGTTGACCCATACTCCTCTTGCAGTTTTTCTAAAAGTGAATCATCGCCGGGTGTGTATGCTGTGTAATAGCCTAATGGCTTGGACATTGGTACAATCTCCTCATTGATAATCGAAAATTCCATTTGCATTAAACGAAGGCGATCGCTTGCGCGTAGTGATTGCCTTTTTATTTGCACTGCTACCCCGCGACGCTACGACTTACGGGTAAATGCAGTTGGGCATCAGGTACAGGGTGTTTCCGCGCAAGGTCTAGGCGCGGGTGCTTGCTCCGGTTGCAACGCGAACTGTCAGGCGTTGGGGAGCGATGTTGTGTTGCAAAGTTTTGTCATACACAACTTCCTAATGCTATATTGTCATACAGAACTAAGTCAATGGTTTTGTACAACAAAATTATTCCGTAATACAATATGGTGGGGATGACGTTGTGATTTTAAACTTAGATGGCAAGGCCCAAGAAACTAGCAGAGGATTCGATGATAGTCTCAGTGCGGATGAGTCGCGCAGACTGGGAGAACTTCGAGATAGTAGCTCAAGCTATGGGTTACAGCAAAGCAGATTTGCTAAGAATGGTTGTCGAGGGGAAGATTCCAGTGGGGCAAGTGCCCTCAAAGGAAATTCAGCTAATGGGAAAATCCTCCAGCGTCTCAAACTGATTGAGTCTAAATACTCAGATTACGTTGACAACCAACAAAAACAGCTTGAGACGCAGTTACACCAAAGCAAAGCTCATAAGCTAGAACTCACTCAGGAAATAGCAGAGCTAGAGCAAGAGATATACAACCTAATCTCAGAAGCGTCTGACAACAAAGAAGAATAAAGCCGTCCTACCATAAGGTAGAACGGCTTTATTGTGTGCGATCGCGTCCGCCATTTCTGGAGTGCGATCGCCGATTGTCTAAAAAACCAAGAGTCCACCTAAAATTGAACTTCCCGGTGGACTGATGACGCATCAAACTAATCAAACTAATAGTATTATGCCAGAAAATTCACCAAAAAGTTCGCCTCCCTGGACGGAAGCACACGAAGCATTTTGTTATCAACATCATATTCCACCCGCCGCAAAAATCCTTTGGCAGTGGTTAATGAGGCAAGGGCAAATTGCCAGCGAGATAGAGCCAGATTTATCAGAATTTAATACCTGGGTAGCCAAGACTAGAGGTAAACCTTATGCTCACAACTACCTCAAAAAGATATTTGAAATACTGGTATCATGCCGTGTTTTACAAGTAATTAAACAATATTCTTGGAAGATAACCAAGTTACTTGTAAGACCATTGTCATGGTTAAATCCACCTAAAAAACGGCGAAAAAAAAAGTTACATAACCATAACTCTAGTTACGATTTACCCGCCTCAAATGGTACTAATGCCGAACCGGGGGTTAACAGCAGCAGCAATAGTATTACTCTTACTACCGCCGAATTTGAAGAGTTAGAAAGACAACACGAGATACTTATAGCTTGTGCTGAGTACCAAATATACTTTGACCCAAATAAACCATCAACTAGAGAAATGTTTGAGTTTGATATTGAAGATGTCCGATTAGCTCTTAAGCACTTTGTTAAGCGTAGTCAGCGTCAAGTAATCCCTAATCCTCAAGGATGGTTAATTGCTTGTTTACGCAACTGTTACTGGGAAGACGAAACGCTTAAGTTATCTGATTTTCTACTTGCTTTAAAATCTTGGTTCCCTGGTAACCTCCCAAGGGATTACTAGGGAATAACTGCATAAAAAAACTGCCCCCAAAGGAGCAGCGACTATATAACCAGTTTGATTATGAAACAAACTACACTTTTTGATTTAGAAGCTTTTGCTAAGTCTTCACTCCCCACTCCCGTTTACGATCCGTTCTGGGATGAACCCACCCCCCAAGAGTTACATAGTGTTGGGGCGCAAATTTCAGAGTCAGACTTTCAGTACAAAAGTGTTGGGGCGCAAGTTTTAACTGATACTAAAAAACTTGCGCCCCAACACGATACCCACTGGATAGAGAAATACTGGGTCGAGCGCTCTGGTAATAAATATTGGTATTACCGCTATTGCTGGATGGTAGGCAGGAAAAAAAACCGCCTTTACCTGGGTAGCGTGGACAGTATCATCGCCAAGCGCAAAAAGGCAGATGTGGAAGTTTGGATCTGGGATGGTAAATTACCATGTGAAATTGAGAACCTAATCCGAGGCTGGAAACATGAGCCGTCCACCATGCCCAAGATGCAATCAGACAACGCTAATTTTTAAAAACGGTAGTTATAAATTGTCTGACAAGAGACTAGTTCAAAGATGGTTTTGTCAGAAATGCCGCAAGGGCTTCAGTCCTGCAACATGCCCAATTCCCAATGACCAATGACCAATGAAAAATGCGTAGGCGCAGCCCGCCGCAGGCATCGCACTTTCTAGGGAGAAGTGCGATCGCAGTTTCGCACCTGTTAGTAAGATGTATCGCTTCGAGTTTATCCGCCGCGACTGCGGTTTGTCACAATTCTGGGTAAACCCGGTCTACCTCATCCCATGCCTGAGAAGCTAAATTCTCCAGTGTCATAGCTAAATATAAGGGATGGTCGTATTCCCCTTTCTGCAACCGCTCGAAGAAAATTTCAATTTGCAATTGGAGGAGTTTGGCGTTCATAGAGTTGCGATCGCACTCCTGACATCCTCGTCACTCACCTCGATGTAACGTGAAAGCACCTTCAAGTCAGTATGACCAGTGGCTTTTTTAATTGTTGCCAGTCCTACACCGCGCTTTGCCAACTTCGTAATAAAAGTGCGGCGGGTGGAATGAGTCGATATACCCTTAGCCTCAAGTCCGGCTCTCTGTACAGCTGTGCGTAAAATTTGATCAGCCCCCCGTAAGCACATTGGCTTATCTCCCTCTCTAGACGGGAATAACCAAATTGAACCCTCTACTGGTTTATATGCTGCTAGCAATTCAGCTAGAGTATCGTGAACCGGCACCTGGCGCGTCTGTCGCTTCCCGTTGGGTGTTGCCTTGCGAGTCCTGGCGCGAAAATTGATATACTCACTGGGTGAACCGTCAAGATTGTACACATCCAAAAGTTGCAACTTCACCAACGCCCCCCAGCGTTCCCCGGTGTACCAAGCTAGATCCAAAAGCAGTTTATATTTTTGACTACGGATCTGCTTACGAATTTTGGAATAATCCGCGTCGGTCAAAACTGCGGCCTGTCCATTTCGATTATTTTTCATATTATTTATAACTTCTGCTTGTTCCGGTTTAACCACTCCCAATGGTTAAACTGGAATATTCCTAAATTAAAGTATTAGAAATATTCGCTTCAATCCTATTAGCAGCAAGCATTACACGTCCTCAGTGAATGTGCTTGTTTTACATAAAAACTGGAATATTTACATAAATTTAGCTAACGCCTACAACGGATTTATTCGTTTACAAAAATAAGATTGTATGCAACCTGGAATCACCGATTTATTTGGGGCAAACTCCACCTTTTCAGGAACACCAAAAGTATTAGAAATTCCACTGAGTTCTCTACCTGCTTTGACAAGTGCTAACCCTACAGCGCTGGAATTGTACGCGGCAATTATTCAAACTGCTCACACTTGGCTAAATGCAAATACAGACGCTTCTGTTTTAGCAACAAGTGATATTACAATTTCTTCCCCGGTAACTCGGAACGGTGCGCCAAAAACTCAGTTTCAATTTACAGAAAGATTCTATGGCACATACAACGCTCCAACTTTTGATCCTAATGCTGTTTAACAATGGCTAAAACATTAATTAGCGCAAGTGGAAGTGGGCCTGATTCAAACTGCGGCTACTCAGGCACAGTTCCAAGCGGACAGGAATGGTACACAGTTCTAGTTGATAATGTGTGGGGCGCTCAAGGTGAGCATCTTGTTGGTACAAGTGGACAAACAGTTACAGTAACTCGATGTCACTCGGCAGGCAATTACATAGGGGTCGCAAATGGACAGAATTTCCACTTCATGCGGATATATTCTGTCTCTGCTGAATCCTACGATTGCATTAACGGAGTCTGTACACTCTCAACTCAATACAAAACACAAGGAATTTATCGATCATTAGCTGACTGCCAAGGTGTGTGTGCTAACGGTGGAGCGTGTGCTGAAGGCAAAAAATGTGTTGATCCGACAACATTCTGCCCAGATGGTAAGGTTTGTCTTGACCAGGGTGAATTTGCATCAATTGAAGCCCTAATTTCTAAAATTGGTAGTGAGGTTTGTTAGATGTCTTCTGCTGGACAATCGCTAATCTCCTCACTATCAAATATTAGTAATTGTGCTGGTCATCAATGCGATTGCTGTCAGCAATTGCAAAATCAAATTAATGCACTAATATCTCAGATTCAAGATGCACAAAGAACAGCATCACAGGCATCTTCAATAGCCACTAATGCTGAAGACTTGGCTAAAGCAGCCAGCCAACAAGCACTAAATGCACAGAATCAGGCTGAAGATGCTGACAGACATGCATCACAGGCGTTGAGTGCAGCTAAAAGCGCTGAAGCTGATGCGATTACATTAAGCAATGATGCTCAGGTTGCTGCCAAAGCTGCTCATAATGTAGCGGATGACGCAGAGCAAGTTGCTTTTAATGCCTTAGATGCCGCCAATGAAGCCCTTCAAGAAATTGCTGCACTTAAAGGAGGCAATTTAGATCGAGAGGGAATTATTGCTGAAGCAGTACAAAGGGCAAAAGATTATTTAGAGCCGCAGATTCACAATCTAATTAGCTGGCAGGGCGATCAAGATAGATCCATTGGTGAACTTGAGAGCGAAATTAACTACTTAAAAGCAGAAATTATTGCAGTAACAGCAGGGCTTGCAGCATTAATAGCAATCGTTGCAGCGCCCTTAATTGCTGCCGCCATTGGGCCTGTGTTGGCTTCGATTGGTGCCGCCGCCGCAGAAGCCGCAGCTGCTTTGTCAGCAATAGCAGGTGTAGAAGCCGAAATTGTTGGAATTGAGGGAGAGATAGTCGGGCTGCAAGGTGAAATAGGCGGACTGCAAGGTGAAATAGGCGGACTGCAAGGTGAATTAGGTGGACTGCAAGGTGAAGTAATTGGGCTTCAAGATGAAGTTGGCGGACTCCAAGGAGAAATAGGTGGGCTTCAAGGTGAAATCGGCGGGCTTGAGGGAGAAATTGGTGGGCTTCAAGGTGAAATTAGTGGGCTTGAGGGAGAAATTGGTGGGCTTCAAGGTGAAATTAGTGGGCTTGAGGGAGAAATTGGTGGGCTTCAGGATGAAATTGGTGTAGTCCAAGATGAAATCGGCGGACTCCAAGATGAACTAGGGGGGCTTCAGGATGAACTAGGAGGGCTTCAAGATGAAATTGTTGGAGTTCAAGATCAAGTTGTCAGTGCCAAAGCTGATGCTGAAAGAGCTTTAGCTGATGCCGAAATAGCTAAAGCCGATGCTGCAAAACCACTTATTCCAGGCCCACCTGGATTACCAGGAACTCCAGGACCACCCGGCCCCCCCTCACAAGTGTAGGTTTTTTACAAAAAACATCTAGAATGAGGTAAGACTAGGTAGACAAGGAGGGAAAGTGGACAAGGAGGAAGAACGCAGAAAAATTATAACCCACGAAGATTTAATCATCTACCAAAAAGCATTTCAGGCAGCTATAACTATTTTTGAGATATCAAAACGGTTCCCAGAGGAAGAAAGATACTCTCTTACAGACCAAATTCGTCGTTCATCTCGCTCAGTTTGTGCCAACTTAGCAGAGGCTTGGCGAAAAAGAAGATATAAAGCCTCATTTATCGCTAAATTAAACGAATGTGAAGCAGAAGCAGCAGAAACCCAGGTTTGGCTGAAGTTTGCTCTCAGATATCAGTATTTATCGATAGAAGAGGAAAAAAATTTATCTGGTGCATATAATCAAGTATTAAGCGGATTAGTCAAGATGATTAATCAACCAGAAGATTGGTTAATTGGTTGAAGAATGCTAAAGAATAAGTATCTCAAAGAATGGGCGAAAATTGTTAGTTATCATTTCCCTGATCTATCTTTGCCAGAAGTAGCAGTAAAGAGAGTTTTCTTGTTGATAAAATTTATCCATAAAAAACTATCCGCTCTGAGTTATATCGGATGATCTAACTCAAAGCGGTCTAGCGGGTCTTCAGGTTGCAACCAGACTGCCGGAAGGAACTCCGAGCTTGCCTAGCTACTTGAGCTAACTTAGTATCTCAAAGATAACTAAGGCTAACTTTTAGAGAACAGCCCCGGCGCACAGCCGGCTAACTGCAACCTGATGACCCATGCATTTACTACTTTCTATCATGGGCATCACCTCCTTGTTGCCTAAGCGGTCTTAGTCTCAAAAGGGCAGAGCATTTACTCTGGGTTTATAACCTTTATTCAAGATAACACATAAATTTAGAGATATTAACGATATATAAAAAAATCTCCCACCAAAAGGCGGGAGATGACTGGAGAATGGGAAATATTGACACTTTTTTGGCTTATGCAAAAAAGATTATTTAATCTGGTTGGTGTCAATTTTCAGCAACCACAACCCTAATTTAAGTCATGGGTCGGCTTTTAATATTAGAGAGCGTTACCGCGAGGTAGAACTTCCTCAGGGAATACAAATTGTTCGTGGGGTTGATCTTGAGGAGCCATCCAAGCGCGGATACCCTCGTTAAGCAAAATGTTTTTGGTATAGAAGGTTTCAAACTCAGGGTCTTCCGCCGCCCGCAATTCTTGGGAGACGAAATCATAAGCCCGCAGGTTGAGTGCCAAACCGACGATGCCGACGGCGCTCATCCATAAGCCTGTGACTGGCACGAACAACATGAAGAAGTGTGTTCGACAAAGACTAAAAGAATGGTATCAAGAAGCAGATGCCAAAACAGGAAAAAAAAGAACTGCTATAGATGTAACTAAGTGCTTTGCTCCCCTACTCCAATGGATTTTGAGTATGTGGAACAGTGAAGAAAAATGGCTTCCTCTTGCGGTAGATAGCACTAATATTGGACAACACTTCACGGTTCTTTCTGTTCATGTTCTCTATCGGGGTTGCGGCATTCCTGTAGCTTGGAAAATTGTCAAAGGAACAGAAAAAGGAGCTTGGAAACCTCATTGGCAGCAATTATTCCAATCATTGAAAGATGTTGTTCCTCCGGAAATGCAAGTCGTTGTTTCAGCAGATAGAGGACTCTATGCTGACTGGTTGTTTGACGCAATTTGCGCTTTGAATTGGCATCCTTTTTTACGAATTAATTATACTGGAACATATCAAATTAGAGGAGAGACCGAATGGCAGTTTTTAGATAAACTAGTACAAAAAACAGGGACGAGTTGGTCTGGAATAGTCACCTGTTTTAAAACTAATCCACTCAATTGCACAATACTTGCCCGTTGGGATGAAGGTTACAAAGATCCTTGGTTAATTGTCACGGATTTACTACCCCAACAAGGGGATGCTCTCTGGTATTCTTTACGTTCTTGGATTGAGTGTAGTTATCGGGATATCAAAAGTGATGGTTGGCAGTGGCATAAAACTCGTTTACGAGAACCAAATAGAGCCGAAAGGGTATGGTTAGCTATGGCTGTAGCTACCCTTTGGACTATAACAATTGGCACTGATATAGAGCCACATTACCTAAATAATTTATCGAAAGAACTTTCTCCAAATCATCTGGACAAAAAACAAGATATTCCCAAAAAAACTGTTTGTAAGATTTCTTGTTTTCTTCAAGGTTTAATTCATATTCTTGCTGACTTACTTAACGGCAAGGCTATTTCTTTAACTGGTTTGTTTCCACAACCCTACCACAGTACATCTGCTGCTGCTGCCAATACTTCCTAATCTCAATGAATGGTTCTGGCGTAAAAAAGCTTCCTTGTCTACTTTCCCCCCAAGTCTTCCAAGTCTTACCTCTTTCTAGATCTGATTGTAAAAAACCTACACTTGTGAGCGGCCCCCCAGGCCCTCCAGGAGTAGGAGAACCAGGCCCCCCAGGCCCTCCAGGCGAACCAGGGCCACCAGGAGTAGGAGAACCAGGCCCTCCAGGCGAACCAGGGCCACCAGGAGTAGGAGAACCAGGCCCTCCAGGCGAACCAGGGCCACCAGGAGTAGGAGAACCAGGCCCTCCAGGCGAACCAGGGCCACGAGTCAAAGGTGATAAGGGAGACAAAGGAGATAAAGGAGATCAAGGAAAGGGAGACAAAGGAGATAAGGGAGATAAAGGAGATAAGGCAGATAAGGGAGATAAAGGAGATAAGGCAGATAAGGGAGACAAAGGTGAGGATGCAAAAGTGGAATTTTCAAATATAAATGCTAAGTGCTTTGAAGGGTGCAATCCTCAAACAAAAGCACCACAATTTGTATATAAAAATATTCAAGTAATTAAGGGAACTGAATCACAAGAAACTCTAAATTTTGAACAGATAGCAAATGCTGCTGCTTTAGAATGCTATCAATTAGTTGAAATAGAAGTTAAAACTTTTGCTTCCTGCGATCCAGAAACTCATAAACCTGTAGCTTTGCAACCACCTAAAAAGATAAAAGTTGCGCCAGGAACGGAACAACAGGTTATAGCTACTTTTGAAAAACTATTCGACATTGAAGCACAGCAATGCAATCCACTAATTGAAATAGAAATTAAAACTTTTGATTCCTGCGACCCAAAGACTCACAAACCTGTAGCTTTAAAAGAACCTAAAAAAATCAAGGTTCCAGCAGGCATGGAATCAGAAATTAAATCTATTTTTGAAAAACTATTTGATATTGAGGGTTTGCAATGCAATAAGGATAATTCAGACTTTGTAGAGATATCTGTTCCAACCATAATTGGATGTAATGAAGATAAAACACCAATTATTAGATATCGGACAATTCACTGTCCCAAGAAGCTAGAAGCCTGGTTGATTCATGAAATGAATTCTTTAGCAAGTATTCAATCAAGTTTGTGCTTAATGGATAATGCAGTTGTTGCATTGCCAGAAAGATATCAACTTTCTCCAGAAGGTCATATTCCCCAATTAATTTGCTTGTTTGTTGAGAAGCGAGAAGACGGAACTTTAGGAAAAGATTATTATCCCGTAACTATCCCACACCCAACAATTATTACAGCCCCAACTACAGCACCTTTAAATGGATATCAAAAGGGGTCATGGGAAGGGATATTAACACTTAAAGATAATACTAAAGTATTTATAAATGCCTTTTCAAAAGAAGAAGCAGAAAAAGTAATTAATCAAGCAAAAACCATAATTGACCCTAAATATACTGAGGGAAGTTTTTATAAAGTTGGTCAACGTAAGGGACAACCCTTAAAAGAGATTAATGTGCAACTTGTAAGAGTTGACTATTATCCAGAAGGCACAAAAGACAAAAAGCCTAAATGGGTAAAATTCTTTAAATAAGCCTTCCTCCGTAAGACATCAATAAAAGCGGAGGCTTAAGGGGTTCCGTCGTAAAACATTCATAAATGAGGCTAGATTAAATCAAACATTTCAATTTGATTTTATGGTAAAACCTCTACCAAAAGTTCCACACATTATCACAATTGATAATGATAAGTTCACTGCACTGTTACCTGATATTTACGATGACATTAAGACTGTCGTAGGTATTGCAAAAGCACCTGATCCAGACAATACAGTATATAAGGGCAAACTCACCATCAGTAAAGCGATTGAAGAAGGTCATTTAATCCGAATTAATTGCCGGCTTAAAGATAATAAAGTGCGAACTGTCCTGTGTATTGCAAGCAAATTTACTTCAGCAATGGGCGGGTTGCTACCCAAAAAAGTTGCTGGGCAAGATGTCAAGACAACAAATATTCCCCGTCGCATGAGGTTAGGATAAATAATGGCACTCCCTGTTTTACATAAAGCGATTTTTGGTGCTGGTGCTAGCGATTTTTATTACATTTTGACTAGTGATGCTTACGAAGGCATTAAAGCACAAACTGGACTAGAAAAAGTTGCTGATCCTAAAGGCAATGAAGAAGTTCTTCCAGTCAAAGAATTACTTCGTACTGGCATTCTTTGGCGCATTGGCATTAGATATAAAAATTCTGATGGTAAAATGAAGTCTGGCAAGTTGCTAGTAGTTAAGGGTAAAGTTGCAGGTCTTTTTGGTGACAACGCCGCCGACCAATTGGAGGATAAAACCTACAAGCTTGCTGGCGTAGATAAAGGCAAGATTGAACGCATCTCTGGCATTAGAAAAGCTACTTTCCATTAAGATGTAATCTATCTTTAATTACTGCAATTAAAGATAGATTGTTTATTAAAAATTTAAACTGGGGTCAAAATAAATGATACCCTGAATTTTCCCCCAACGGGAAAATTAAAATCTTGGTCTGTCGAAAGATAAAGCTCACAACGCCCAGATGGATTTTTACTATCAGCCCAAAAATTGATACTAGCTGGATCTTCTATAGGTTCTAGTTCGACACGAATTTGATTTGGTTGCTCACTATACTTGGTTTTCGATTTCAAAACAAACAATGGTTGCGACATAAATCTTTAATTAAATGATGCTTAAATTATATTCTTTTAATATTTATGATTACTACGCAACCATCAATAGCTACTACATCAAGCCCAGTAATCACTGTCACTCTAGAATCAGTTGGTGTGTTTACTGGGATTTTAGTAAGCATTTCCGTATTAGGAACTTTAGCAATAAAGCTTGTTAATAATTTAAATAATATTTCAACCTCAATTGCTCAAATAAAAGAGGACTTGAAAGAACACGCTGATAATGCTGAAAAAATTAGAGATTTAAATCACAAGCTTGATTTGCACATTCAGGACTATATAAACCGAAAAGATACGATAACTTTACTGATTGCTCAAGTCACGCAAACGGTTGAACATAGGACAAATCGTCTTTATACCTCAATGAAAGACATTGAAAATTTCTTGCAGACGCAAGGGAATTTTAAAATCCGTGATTTTCAGGATTTACGCAAGATGGAAGAGGAAGATCCTTTTAATAAGGTTTAGTCATCTTTCTCTATTTTTTTGGGAATACTATCAACCAACCACTCAAAATTACAATTATGTCTAAATCAACTTTGAACACACTTGCTACTATTTTTGGATTAATTGCTGGTGGATCTAATTTATTAGGCAGTACTGGCGCTATCAACCACGCAACCGCAGGCACTATTGGGGGAATTGCTACCGCTATCCTTGGCTATTTAGTACAACAACCGGCAGCCGATGAGCAGCCACAAGCACCTTCACCCCAAAAATGATTCTCTGGGGATTCATGCCACTTACTTAATATAAAGTCAGATAAAGCGCTCAAGCTGACAAAAATTAATACACCCAACCCAGTTGTGAGAAATAATGCTGCAAACATCCGAGGAATTTGTAAGTTGTAGCTAGAAATTAAAATCCGGTAAGCAATGCCAGATTTTGTCCCACCAGTACCAGCGACAAATTCGGCTACAACTGCGCCAATTAATGCTAAACCACCGCTAATTTTTAAACCGCCTAAGAAATAGGGCATAGCGCTGGGTAAACGGAGATACAGCAGAGTTTGCCAGCGAGAAGCTTTGTAAAGTTGAAATAGGTTGAGCAAGTTCCGGTCAACGCTGTTGAGTCCTAGTGTAGTGTTGGATACGATGGGGAAAAAGGCGACAATCCAGGCACAAACGACTAAGGCGGCAAAAGTGTTATTTTTTAGCCAGAGAATGATTAAGGGTGCGATCGCAACTATCGGAGTTGTTTGTAAAATGACTGCATAGGGAAATAAACTGCGTTCAATCCATTTACTTTGGGCGAACAAAATCGCTATTAGTAAACCAGAAATAGCCGCAGCAATAAAAGCAACAACTGTGATTTGCAGTGTAATTAATAGTGATGGGAAAAGCTCGTTCCAGTCAGTAATTAAGGTTTTAAATACTAATAAAGGGCCAGGAAGGATATAAGGAGGCAGATGTGTTATCCGCACAAATATATCCCATAAAAATAATCCTATAATACCAACTCCCATCGGTGCCAAAACCTCAACAGAAATAAACTTGCTCGATGTCTTTTGTGATTGGGTACGACGGATGAATAGCATATAAATTAAAAATTTTAAATTGGCGCAAAACTCATAGCTTTAGCTAGATGCTGAGAAATTTCACGGCAATATTGGTTATACAGCAATGATGTGCGAAAGTCATCGTTACGAGGATAAGGAACATCAATTTCTACATCAGCTACAATCCTTCCGGGACTTTTCCCCATAACTAGCACGCGATTTGATAAGTATACTGCTTCGTAAATATTGTGGGTAACAAAAACCACCGTCCAGCGTTCTTGAAGCCACAAATCTAGTAAATCACCATTGAGTTTGCTACGAGTAATTTCATCTAGTGCCCCAAATGGTTCATCCATCAACAAAATATTTGGTTGAGTAACTAATGCCCTAGCAATTGATACCCGCATTTTCATCCCACCTGATAACTGGCGGGGATAGTTTTCTTCAAAACCTTTTAATCCTACCAGTTCTAATGTCTGCTGCACCAATTTTTGGCTATCTTTTTTAGACATTCTCGCCAACTTTAGACCTTCTTGTAGAAACTATAAAATGGCTTTTGATTATCAAAAAAGAGAAAGAGCAACGAATTCAAATGGTTTGCCTTTGAGGTCTGCAAGGGTTTTAATTGCTGGGTTGGGATGTGCAATAAGACACCAGGGGTCTTTCTGAAAAATTGCTGCGACTGTGATTTTGGGAATACCTTGTGCTATAGCATTCACGGCATCTATGCCATAACCCATGAAGAAATCTACCGCACCCCCCATCAACAATTGAGTACCACTGGGAACCTGGGGGCCACCCATTTTGATGGTAACATCTAAACCATAGTCTTTGTAAATACCAGTGGCGATCGCCTGGTAAAATCCGCCGTGTTCTGCTTGTGCTATCCAGTTTGTGCCAAATGTAACTTTATTCAACTGAGAATTACTAGTTGATGGTTGGTTGCTGTTACTACAACCAGCAATGAAGGTACTACAAATCCAGATAGAACTGTATTGAGTAAAATTGCGGCGACTAAGGCGATTAACTGCTGTTGATAAGGGTGATGACGGATTCATAAAACAGGATGGTATTCTCTTCTATTTGCCGTTGTAACTGAATCTAAATGTACATTCTAGAATCAACTTTTGATTCACTAGCGAATAAGGCTGAATTTCTAAAGCAGCTTTAAAAGCTTTAATGGCTTCACCATACTCTCCTAGTGCTGCATAACACAAACCCATACCGTGAAGTGCCCCAAAATGTATTGGATTTATCTGCACGACTATCTGACAATCTGCCAAAGATTTTTGATAATCTCCAATACTGTAATACAGAAAAGCTCGACGATTCCAAGCTTCGGCAAAATCTGGCTGGTCTTTTATTAGTGCTGTCAGCGCTGTTTCGGCTTCAGTAATTTCACCTGCATCAAGTAACTTTTGACTGCGATCAATTATTTCCAGCCCATAAATTCCCTTTTGCTGAAACCAAATCCGCCAGATTTTTCTGGTTGCTTTTTCGCGGACTGTGGCATCTGGGTTTTTCAACTCTTCAAGTAAGGAATTGATAGGTAAAGAATCCATGAATTTAAAATCAGTGAATATACGTTTGTATTAACTTTCTCACAAAATATATCTATTAAATGATTTTTAAAGCCATCTTTAAATTTGCGGTATTTTATTGTTAATTATGAATTTTCTGTGTTATTTATTATATCCAGCATACGACTAATACCACACTCGATATTTAGAGTTATAAAAATAAAAATTGACTATAGGTAGTTGACAAATACTTAGTGACTAATAACTGAGAAAATATCCCCAAAAAAGTAATGACTATGCCAAAGCAAAACGATGTTTCCAAAATTGGTGACGCGATCTGATTTGGAGGTTTTTTGCTGCCAATTGGGGGCGTGACAGTGTATAAAAAGTTGATTTTAGTTAAAATTGCCAGCTTACTTGTAACCCAACTATATCCACGCCACCTTCAAAAGTACCTTTGAGCGTACCTGCTGTAGTACTTGACTGGTTAATGTAGCTATCGTTTACAAATACGTGGGTATAACCAATGTCGAAATTGAATGACTTGGAAGGACGATAGCTAGCGCCGAACCCAAGCAAAGTGCGATCGCCACCGGGTAATCGGGGCGTATTAAATTCTTCACTAACAGGGCTAGGATCGTAAGTGATACCCGTTCGCAGTGTTAAGCGATCGCTCACAGCATAGTTGGCCCCAACTCCAAAACGGTAACTATCATTCCAATTCTCCGGCTGTACGGTATCTGCTTGAACTGGATTGTCAAATTGAACTCGCAGTTCTTTAAAACGGCTCCAGTTTGTCCAAGTTACATCACCGACAATTGCCAAACGAGGGTTAAGTTCTTGATATACAGCAAGCGATAAGGTATCAGGCAATTTTTTTCACTAGATAGAATAAACTTTTTTTGACCTTCTAATCAACAGCAAACGCTACCCTAGAAATCAGTATGGCTTAAACCTTAAAGTTTCAAATATGATAGCCTCGCCCAAACAAAACTACCTTACCCCTGAAGAGTACCTCCAAATAGAGGAACAAAACCCTGTCAAACATGAGGGTATGCTACACAATCTTTAGTAAACTAAATATCTATTAATATCTTCAAGGCTTCCTAACCCGGCGGGGGCATTAAGCAAAGTAGACACAATTGATTGTATAAAAGTTATGGCGCTCATAGTTCAGAAATACGGTGGTACATCTGTCGGTTCAGTCGAACGGATTCAAGCTGTTGCACAACGCGTTTACAAAACTGTTAAAGCTGGAAATTCGCTTGTCGTAGTGGTTTCGGCAATGGGCAAAACCACCGATGGACTCGTCAAACTGGCTAATGAAATTTCTTCAAATCCTAACCGCCGGGAAATGGATATGTTGCTTTCCACTGGGGAACAAGTCACCATCGCCTTACTTAGTATGGCTTTGCAGGAACTAGGACAACCAGCAATTTCTATGACTGGCGCTCAGGTAGGAATTGTTACCGAAGCCGAACACAGCCGCGCTCGGATTTTACATATTGAAACTACTCGCCTAACTCGTCACATAAATGCAGGTAAAGTAGTTGTAGTAGCAGGCTTTCAAGGCACATCCAACGCCGGAGAAATGGAAATTACAACTTTGGGGCGTGGTGGTTCTGACACATCGGCGGTGGCGATCGCAGCCGCATTACAAGCAAATTTTTGTGAAATTTATACAGACGTACCAGGGATTTTAACTACAGACCCCCGCTTAGTTGCCGAAGCCCAGTTGATGGATGACATCACCTGCGATGAAATGTTGGAACTAGCTAGCTTAGGAGCAAAAGTGCTGCATCCCCGCGCAGTGGAAATTGCTCGTAACTATGGTGTTCCCTTAGTAGTTAGGTCTAGCTGGACGGATGCTCCCGGTACTTGGGTAACATCAGCCAAACCCCAAGGGCGATCGCTAATCAATCTAGAAATTGCCCTTCCGGTGGATGCTGTAGAATTTGACACTAACCAAGCAAAGGTGGCTTTGTTGCGCGTACCCGATAAACCAGGTGTAGCAGCAAGGTTATTTGGCGAAATTTCTCGGCAAAAAGTAGACGTAGATTTAATTATTCAGTCAGTTCATGAAGGTAACAGTAATGACATTGCCTTTACTGTCACCACACCAATATTAAAACGGGCAGAAGCAGTAGCAGCAGCGATCGCCCCAGCACTAAGGAGTCCATCTAACCCTAAATCTGACGAAGCCGAGGTAATGGTAGAACAGAATATTGCCAAAGTCAGTATCGCAGGTGCGGGAATGATTGGACGTCCCGGTGTAGCTGCAAAGATGTTCGCCACTTTGGCAGAAGCAGGCGTGAACATCCAGATGATTTCCACCAGCGAAGTGAAAGTAAGCTGCGTAGTCAATGCCACCGAATGCGATCGCGCCGTCAACGCACTCCGTAGCGCCTTTGAGATAGAGGCAGGGGGGCAGGGGGCAGGGGGAGCAGGGGAAGCAGGGGGGGCAGGGGGAGCAGGGGAAGCAGGGGAAGATAAATTAATTCTTTTATCCCCCTCACTCCCCACTCCCCATTCCCCACTCCCCACTTCTCCCGTTCGTGGTGTCGCTCTCGATTTGAACCAAGCGCGTCTTGCTATTCGGCAATTACCAGATCGGCCGGGGATGGCGGCGAAGTTGTTTGGATTATTAGCGCAGCATAATATCAGCGTTGATATGATTATCCAATCTCAACGTTGTCGGGTGATTGATGGTGTTCCCAGAAGAGATATTGCTTTTACAGTCTCGCGGATAGATGGGGAAAGTGCAAAAAAAATGCTTACCCAAGTAGCAGCAGAATTAGGATGGGGTGAAGTTGTTTTAGATAGTGCGATCGCTAAAGTGAGTATTGTAGGTGCAGGTATGGTGGGACAACCAGGTGTAGCCGCTAAAATGTTTGAAGCTCTAGCCGAACACCAAATTAATATTCAAATGATTGCCACCTCAGAAATAAAAATTAGCTGTGTCGTGGCCCAAGAGCAAGGTGTTAAAGCTTTGCAAGTCATTCATGCTGCTTTTGGACTAGCTGGTAGTGAGAAATTTGTCGTACCAGCGTAGAATTAAATTTTTAATTTTTAATTGCTGATTATCTATTTCTGAAATCCCATTTTTCCATCATGGCTACCATTTCTGAAAGCCGACGTTCACCACACCAAACTAAATCAAGTTTTTTGAGTTGATCAAGGCTGATACCACCCTCTTCCTCAGCAATGCAGTGATATTCTTTATCTCCCATTGCTGCTAATAAATGCCCAAAGATAATAATTTCATCGAACTGAGGATTTGTCTCTGGATCGTTCAAGATTAGCATTGCTCGTTCTTGGGACAGTCCTTGGAGAGTATTAGCAATAAATCGTGTAGGAAAGTCAGCATCCTTAAGTTCAGGATGACGCGATACTAATCCAGCCAATAGCACTCCTAAATAAGCCGCAGCTTGGGAATTACTCAGTACTTGCATCTGTTGGATAGCAATCTCAGTCAAATTGCTAAAAAATGCACACCCTAACTGCTGTTCGATGGTGGTAACTGGATCTGAGCCTAACGAGGTTTCTAACTGTGCCTCAAATGATGCTTGATGCTTCTGTGGTACTTGGGTAAGTAAGATTTGCTTGGCGCGATCGCTTACAATCATCGTACCATCAATTCCAAAGCTAAAGTCTTTGCCCGGTTTCAAACCTTTGCTCACTAAAGTTTTAAAGACGTTACTTTGAGCTTTTTCCTCCATCTGTTTATATTCGGCTTGTCCAAGGAAAATTTGACAAAACCAACTGTGGCTGTCAGAATCACATTCGAGCATTACCTCGTTAACAATCAAATCAGTTAACTTTTCCGATCCCAGAATGCTTTGCCATTCTATAATCAAGCTCTTAAGGGCAGCTAGATCGCGGCAATTGAGCGCCTTAAGCAATTGACGCTTCGCAGTAGCTCCCACGTCTTTTTTCCGCCCAAATATGTTGATTTTCAATCTTCTATATGGGGTCATGGATAATTCAAATTTCTATTTTTATCTCATCAGAAAATTAAATGTCATGAGTGGGATTGCTGAAGAATCAAGATCAAAATATCTCCACTACCTACTCATCTCCTTCCCTACATCTGGTTTAATTTACAAACTTTACTCAAGTCTGGTAATATGTAACCGTATTCAGTCTATAACATTTTTTTGATCGAAAACAGAACAATATTTGTACGAATATGTAATATTAGCTAATAATTAATACTTTTACCTGCCAGAATGGCATTAATCTTTTTTTAAAGAATATATTTTACTAAAATTACTAGCAAAACACCTAAGTTATAATCAAATAATTTATCAGATTATATTTATATTGATGAATAATCATTTATTAAATGGACATTATCGAATACTAAAAATTATCAATGATGGTGAAAAGGGAAAAACCTATTTAGTTGAAGATATTAATCTTGCTAATAGCCAATTTATAGTAAAGCAGTTACGTTCTCCTGGTAACAGTCCTCAAGCTTTAACAAGCTTACGGCGCTTGTTTGACAGCAAAGCAGCAACTTTAGAAAAATTAGGACAAGAACACGATAAAATTCAAAAGCTCATTACTTCTTTTGAAGAAAAGGAAGAATTTTATGTAGTCCAAGAATTTATAGTTGGTAATCCTTTAACCGACAAAATTATCCAGGGGCAACCTTTGAGTGAAGACCAAGTAATTAGTCTTTTATCAGATATATTAGAGATTTTGGTGATTGTACATAGCTATGGCGTGATTCATCAAGATATTAACCCAGCTAATATTATTCGCCGTGAATCAGACAAAAAGTTAGTTTTGGTTAATTTTAGTACTGTTAATGAAACCATCACTAACACCGTTGACAATCTCGAATATATGCCGATAGAACAAGTTAACGGCAATCTCAAATACAATAGCGATATATATGCTTTGGGTATGGTTGCGATCGCAGCACTTCTAGGTTTATCTGGAAACGAAATATCTAATTTGCGAACTCAGAAAAATCGGCTGACAGGTGAAATAGTTTGGCAGAACAAAAATTTAAAAGTTAACAGAAAATTAGCCAAAATTATTAATAAAATGGTGCGTTTTAACTATCGGAAACGTTACCAGTATGCAACTGAAGTTTTAGACGACCTGAAAAAGATCACAAATGTTGATCACGAACGGGAAAAACAGCATCAGAAAAAATTATTAGTAGTTATGGCTGGGGTAGCTGGCTGTATCACACTTGGCGTTGGAGCGTGGCAATTGAAGTTGCTAAAACCTCTAACAAACGCTCAACAGACATTATACCAAGAGGGAGTCAATAAATATGATGCAGGAAACTATGAAGGAGCAATTGAAGATTTTAACCAAGCGATTGAATTAGATCCAAAAAACGCCCTGGCTTATAATAGGCGAGGCGATGCGTATTATCGATTAGGAGACTACGAGCAAGCGCAAGCAGATTCTAGCCAAGCTATTTCGCTCAATCCGCAAGATGGTAATGCTTATTTTGATCGAGGATTTGCTTTGTCTGAATTAGGCAAGTACAAAGAAGCGATCGCAGATTATACCCAAGCAATTAAGTTAAATTCTAAAGATGCTTATGCTTACTATGGCCGGGGATTGGCCCGTACTCAACTGAAGGATAATAAAGGGGCAATTGGAGATTTTAACAAAGCGATCGCTCTCAAGCCTCAGTATACCGAAGCCTACTTGCAGCGAGGGATTCTTCGCCGTCGTCTCAGACAAAGGCTTGAAGCAATCCAAGATTTTGATACAGTAATTAAAATTAATCCTACCGATGCTAAAGCTTATTATCAAAGGGGTTTAACTCAATCTATTAATAAGCAAAAATATGCAGCTTTGAAAGATTATACAGACGCAATTAACATTAATCCTAAATACATCGAAGCTTATCTTAATCGTGGTGATGTTTACAGCGATCTGGGAGATAACTTAGAAGCTACTGAAGATTACAACGCTATTTTACAGATTGATCCTAAATTTACTGCTGCTTACATCCACAGAGGTATTCACCGCTTTTCTTTCGGAGATTATAAAGGCGCTATTGAAGATTACACTGAAGCGCTGAAACTAGATTCTAATAATTTAGCAGCTTATAATAACCGTGGTAATGCCTATCTCGAACTGGGAAATAAAAAAGCTGCAAATCAAGATTATTCAAGAGCGATCGCAATTAATCCTAACAATGCCTTAGCCTATTATAACCGGGGCGTGATTCGCACTAAGCAGAAAAATAAACAGGGAGCGATCGCAGACTTCAAAAAAGCTGCCAAACTATTCCAGCAGCAAGGTGAAAAAGATAGTTATCAAGATGCACAAAGAGAAATTGCAATTCTGCAAAATAAGTCAGCATCAGTGAAAGTTACCCGCCCTAAATCTGGGAAAAGAGAAAGAAATTGAGCTATGACTCAATACAGTAATACCATTTTAAGAGGATATTTTAAAAGTCCTTTGGTCGGTAGCAGAACGTTTTAGATCCCCCTAAATCCCCCTTTTTAAGAGGGACTTTGATTCCGGTTTCCTCCTTTTTAAGAGAGGTTGGGGGGATCTTCTGGGGTAAAATATCATTACAAGCGGATTGCAATATGTCTATTCACCGCCATAAACCGTAAGCTTTGACATTTTACGTGTCCTTGTAGACTAATAAATTATCGATCAACATGAGTCATAGTGTTTTCCCACGACTCAATTAGGATGGCTATATGCTAACTCTTCTTACTTTTCATCCAGACAACCTGGAATTATTTACCAGCAATCATGTCGATACGGTACTGAAGCAAATTGATAGTTCTCGCAATATTTGGTTGCGCTGTATTCACTTTCGCGATCGCACTGGAACAGCCAAAATTATTAAGCACTTTGGTCTTAATCCATCGCGTGTTAATATGATTTTCAACCATTCCCCTGTAGGAATTGATGAAAACGTAGAAGATTGTTTATTTGATAGCTATGAAATATTAACTCCTCAAATAAAAAATCACGAGTTTGAGGTTGCTCGTGGCAATATTGTGCTGGGTAATAATTTTATTATCACCTTTGAAATCACTGAATTAAAAGTTTTAAGTATTTTAGCTAATAATCTGCAAAAACGAACTAAAGATATTGAAACATTAGGAATCGATTATGTTTTTTATCTCATCTTTAAAGAGGTTCTGAATAATTACCATACTGTATTTGACTATATTTCTAGAAAACTTGATGATTTAGAAGATGAAGTTTTAGATAATTCTGGTGATGAACTAACATACCAAAAAATTGCCACGATGAGGCAATCGACTCGTTCCGGACGCCGTAATTTTCAAAGCATCAAGTCACTCATGGCTATTATGGATTACGAAGATTTCCATTGGATCACCCAGCCAGTGAAGGAACTATTCAATCAAGAATTAGTTCATCACGTTGATAAACTTTGGCAAGAATATCAAGCGTTGAGAGCCTGGATGTCAGAACTAATGGAAATTCAACGCGATAATATTGCTAGCAAAACCGGTGAACGAATTAATCGTTTAACTATCCTCTCAACCATATTTTTACCAATTACTTTTATATCTGGTTTCTATGGCATGAACTTCAAATATATGCCTGAATTAGAACAACCTTGGTTTTATCCTGCTGTAATCTGCGTGATGGCATTAATTGTAATTGGTAGTATTGCTTATGCTAAAAAGCAGCGTTGGTTGTAATGTCTTTCAGGTTACAGACATTGGTGGAATAGTAAAATTTACATCTCGTTTAGCATTACTATATGCTTTCTGTAAGTAGACTGAATCAACCCTAAATCGGTAAATAAACGTGAATATCCCATTGATTATTCGTGCTGAAGAACACAACGATAAAACAGCAATCGCTACAACGGATAGAGAATTTACCTATCGAGATTTGCTGCACACTTCTAGTCTAATAGCAACACTTCTTCTTAATAATTCAGAAGATTTACAGGAGCAGCGAGTTGCCTTTCTCATCCCGCCTGGGTTTGAGTATGTAGCCACTCAATGGGGAATTTGGCGTGCTGGTGGTATAGCTGTACCTCTGTGTATTTCCCACCCGCGGCCAGAACTGGAGTATGTAATTACCAATTCTGGAGCCTCGATTATTGTTGCTCATCCTAATTTTGAAAGTATACTGCGTAGTTTACCGCCGCAGGCATCGCTTGCCGAAAAACACAATTTGAGATTCATCCTCACCTCAGAAACGCTCCCATCTGATATTGCTTTGCTCCCAAAGGTAGATATCACTAGACGCGCCTTAATTCTCTACACTAGCGGTACAACAGGTAAACCCAAAGGTGTAGTTACAACCCATCAGAATATTCAAGCGCAAGTGACTAGTTTAACTACCGCTTGGGAGTGGACATCGGATGATCGCATTTTACATATACTGCCATTACATCATATTCATGGGATTATTAACGTCCTAACTTGTGCTTTATGGGCTGGCGCGGAGTGCCAGATGTTGAGCAAGTTTGATGCCGAAACCGTATGGAGGCGAATTTGTGACGGTGACTTAACCCTATTTATGGCAGTACCAACAATTTATGTAAAGCTAATTGCTGCTTGGGATGCCTCTAAAGAACGCCAAAAAAGTATGTCAGAAGGCTGTGCTAAGATGCGCCTGATGGTTTCTGGCTCGGCAGCGTTACCAGTTCAAGTTTTAGAAAAGTGGCAGACCATCAGTGGCCATTTTCTGCTTGAGCGCTATGGCATGACTGAAATTGGTATGGCGCTATCGAACCCTTTACACGGTGAACGCTTGTCTGGGTATGTAGGGAAGCCATTACCTGAAGTTGAAGTGAGATTAGTAGATGAGAACGGAGAGTTAGTTCCAGCCGGAACACCAGGAGAAATCCAAGTTAAAGGTCCTGGAGTGTTTATAGAATATTGGCAAAACCCCCAAGCAACCGCCAAAGCTTTTCAAGATGGCTGGTTCCGTACCGGAGACACCGCCGTAATTGAGAATGACAACTACCGAATTCTGGGACGGATGAGTGTGGATATTATCAAAACTGGAGGGTATAAAGTTTCGGCTCTAGAAATTGAAGAAGTATTGGGATCGCATCCAGATATTCAGGAATGTGCAGTGGTTGGGGTTGCTGATCTAGAATGGGGTGAACGGGTTTGTGCGGCGTTAGTATTGCAAGGGTCACAACCTTTAACATTAGAAGCTTTCAGGAGTTGGGCAAAAGAACGATTGGCTGTTTATAAAGTGCCAACCCAAATTTTGATAGTTGAAGAATTACCACGCAACGCTATGGGGAAAGTTACTAAGCCAACAGTGGTTGAATTATTTTGCTGATAGCGATCGTAAAATTATGCACATTAGGATGACAAGTGATCTAAATCAAGTAGATCACTCTCAATATACTCCTTTGCTGTCATATCTTCCAGAGCTACTATCGAACCCTCTACGGTTTGGAATCGTCCAGATTCAGGGATTAATTTCAACCACTGTTTGAGAAATTGATCCCATCCTATTCCCTCAAATTGATTCTGTTCCTCGTCTCGAATAAACCAAAATATTAGTCGAATTTCAGAGCTATTCCATGAAGGTTCTGCACGCACTCTAATTTCGCGTAAGGCGCGAAGTGCTTCTCCTTCACTGTTCGATTTATCATGCTTATCTCGCAGACGGTTTTGAAGCTTTTTAGCAAAGTCGTTGAAGTCGTCAGGGAAAGCAAAGCGAGCACGTTTTCGTGTTAATGCTTGCCCAAATGCTCTAATCTCTTGATCATTGCGGCATCCTGGCTCGCGCTCCCATTCTGTAATAACAGCCTTCTCTAATGTCATCACACGATCAAGGTCAGCAACAAGATTAAATTTTGCAACTCCTGGAACATAAGCAAACTGAGGTCGCCTACTTCGCTGAATTTCAGACAAACGTTGCTCGTTAACCTCCACCAGAGGTACCACCTCTATGAATGGACGATCAGCGCAAGAGCGTACAATATCGCATGTCTGTGTAACCACAACAAAACCCTTAACATCGGATTCCACAAGGTCAGTTTCTGATTCTGCAACATCATTAGAATCGGATGTCAAAGGGTATTGAGGATTAAAGCGATGGACAAACCAGTGTTCTCCAAGCACACAATCACCCTGACACCACTTCTGAAGAGTGGTGTCTATTTTCTGAATCCAAATATCACGCTCATTGACCACTACGATTTTTTCGACTCCTTGCTGCTCTAGCAGGTCTGGATTGTCTAACTTCAAGATGGATAGGATCTTGGAGAGCGTCAACCAGTTCTGCTGGATTCTGTGGCTTACGTGCTGCGCGTGCATCTTCAGACAAAGGACTTAGCTGTGGTCTTTGAGGTGCATTGCCGGAACCAATAATCTGCTTGAATTCTTCGTATTTACCTACAACCATTAAGTCAAAAAGGGGTGTACCATTACTGCCAGGTTTCAGTAAAAGACTGCGATTGAGACTTGCACTTCCTCGATCAATGTATTGGATAGCACCTAAGACTCGATGAAGATGCTCCTCATTAAAGCGGGATAATGGTTGCCCACTTGCCCAAAAATGAAGGCTTCTGCGTGAGACATTAAAGAGTTTAGCAAGTTGATCCCAGGTTAATCCACTCAATCTTCTCAGTTCGCTAAGAGCCTTCTGTGTTGATTCTGGAGAACTAGTTGATGGTAGAGCCAGCCCACTCGTTGTCATCTCTAAAGGGGCCAAAATATTCCTATTAGTTGCTATAGAATTAGCAGTGCTATTAGGAGCCATTAAAATTATAGGGGGAAAGCGATTAGGGGTAGATTTCTGCATAGCTCCAAGCGCAGAAGTTTCAGGTAATAGATCAAATGTTCTGTCTAGTAAATTACTCATAATTCACCTCCAAAGCGCCGCAAAAACTCATCAGTCACTGCCCATCGAAAGAACGTATAAATTCTTTCAGAAAATTGTTTTGCTTCATTCATCAAAGCTTCAACACTGAAATCTCGTTTCTTTGAAAGAGACATATCTAGATCCAATATCCAGCTAGACTCAGCAAAAGGTTCAATCGCCGCAGGATCAAAAGTTGTATCAGCAGGAACAAGTCCCCACCTTGCAATGATTTGTTCCCCTCCATCGGGGATGATGAACAAAGATTGATTAATATTTTGATGAATATATTCTCTGAATCCAGCAGTTGCAATGCCAGCTATCTCAGGTTTTACCAGTGATGATAGATCATCTATATTTTGTCCAATAAGTCTGTCGATGTATCGCATACCGAATCGCTCAATAATGTCAATATTAGGATGAAAACTTTCTTTAAGAGCGATAAGTAAGCTTTCTAGACGTTCCAGAAAATCACTGCGACTTGAGTAAAGAGTTGTCTCAAGTGCCAAAAAATTGGGTGCTAATGAGACTCGCCAAGTTTCTGTTTTGTCCATAAATCGCCAAGTTATTTGAGGCACAGTTGGTACAAGACCTTGAGGGCCAAAAACGAAGCCCTGAGTTTGCTCAGGCTGTAGATAAGGGTAATTTTCCCTAATCGCTTCTTGGAATACACGAACAAATTCCTTATCTTCCATCGAAAGAATGGAAGGAAAGAGTACTTGCGCGATAACTCGAATTAGTGGCGCGTTTTGTAACGGTACTTCCTTGGGTGGCTGTGCAATGAATGGATTGGTATTGACCACTTTCTACATCCTTTGCGAGGCTTCTAGAGAGATTGTGCATTATCGTTCTTTACATCTATCTTAAGCCCATAGTGTGAAGTATAGTGTGAAGTTTCAGAAATATTTTACCGTAGGCTGTTGCATAGCAGGAAAAAATTAGAGGAAGCCCAATATCTATATTGCTTCTCTAGTCGTAGTTATGTTTGTAAGCTGCATTATATCGAATGGCTTGAGTAGTCGAAAAGTTTTGGTGCAGCCCGCCGCAGGCATTGCCCCTAACTAATTTCTCACCCCTTCGGGATTTTAGGCGGACACCAAAAGAGGTTTTTGCTGGACACACCAAGAGATTCCAAAATACCTCGCATTATCTCTGTGCAATACATCCAGTGCCCCAAGTCGTCATACATGCGATCGGGATTAAACTCGACATTGTAGTGCAGCACATTGGGAAGGTCTAAAAACTCATCATCGCTTTGAGGAGAAAGAAGCAAGAGATGAAATGGCTTTCCCTGGCATTGTTTTTGTAGCTTGTTGACCAAATCTATCACACCAGGGCGATCGCTAATTCCTGTGCGAACAAAAAGTACTTTATCGCATTGCCGCAATGCGTACCAAAACCTTTGGGAGCGTGCCGTGTAACGAACGCGCATCCGTTCATGGACGGGAGACATATCGCTACTTGGGTCGTCTGTCTCCTCGACTTCATGGGCAAAGGATAAACCTGACCACTTACTGTGGTAAATTCTGCCTGCATCAGGACTGTAATGCAGAAAAGCAGGGTTCCACATATCATCAAAACCGTTTTCGATCGCATCGGCGACATCTCCAATATTGGTAGTGCGCGTTAGATCAAAGGGAAAAGCAGGGCCATCGTACTCCATCTTATATAGCATCATACGGACGGCACAGCGATCGCCAAGGGGAAGAATGGCGACACGGCTGATATCCGATAATTTGCATTTGTATTGGAAAAGCATCGCAGACTTCGGTGGTGCTTTCACCCGGCTTTCTAGCCCATCCTTGCCAATCATCATCGTGCGAAAGGGGGCGTCGGGATAAAGCGGATCTTCATAGACACCCGATGGTATAGCTTTAAGTGCGTTGCAAACTTCCGTCCACATTGGCTGGATATTGTACTCGTTGTCTGATTCGTTGATTACCCAGAGGTGGCGTTCATCTGCTTGCAAAATCCCCAGATGCCCATCATAGAATAAAACGTTGTTTGGCGAAAAGAGATTGAAGGCAGCGCTATATTCTAGATCAACACCAGGGGGAATGTTTATTGTAGTTGCGATGCCTGCGGCGGGCGTAGCCATCGCACCATCCTCTACAGCAAAGAAGGGGAGCGTTCCTGGTTGGACATCCTTCGCAATGTAAATACCCGGTATCAATCCAGCCTTACTTTGCAGTGCGGTTTGTAGTTCCTGCCAATAGGGAGCGATCGTGTAGCTGTATTGTGATGGGTTAACAATCCGTAAACGCTTCTCTTCCATACAGACAGAGACATGGAAGCCCGCATTATCAAAGTAGATAGGAAATTCCTTTGGTTGCTGAAAACTTTGTTTTTCTTTTGCTAATTTGTCTTTGTCGATATCGAAGAGGTGCTGGTCGATCTGCTGATACATGAGGCTATGACCGACCGTGTTCGGGTGAGCCGGATCGAAGGATATCCCCGCTTTCCATCGTCCTTGTCCATCATCCACAGCTGCCAACCAATCCAGTACAGGTACGCCCCAACTTAGCATTCGGTTGTGTGTGTCTCGGATCAGCCAGTAATGTTCCTGGGAATAATCGCCATTGGGATAGACACCGCCCAGAATTGGAATTGCCCCGATATCGCGCGTCATTTTTACAAGCTGCTGCAAACCACTTTCAAACCGTCGCTGTACTGCTCGTCGTTCGTGAGGGGGACAGGAAGCTAACCCTTCGTTACCTAGAGACAAGGCAATGATTACGATATCTGGTTGTTCTGGGGTGACAACTGAGCCAAATCGAGCGATCGTTCTGCTGACATTCGCCCCCACTTCCGACACATTCACGAGTTTATGCCGATATTTTTGCTGTAAAGCTTCTGCCAACAGCCAAACCCAACCTTTTAAAAACCAGGCTTTATGACCTACTGCAACGGAACTGCCAATTACTACAATTTTGAGCCTTTCAGCCCCTTCTTCCACGGGCATTATGACAGCCGACTTCTCAAGGTATCCAAAGGGATAAGGTTGTACATAACCGAATGCGCCATCATCTACAATAATTGTGCTGGAATGATCGTTAGGCTCAATGGGAATCCAGCGATTTGTATCTAGTAAACTTTCCCATTGGGCGTTACCCTTTGCATCAATATGTATGTACTTGTATTCAATCTGTCCATCGCCCGATAAAGGCTGCTGAATGTCAATTTCATCTGTCCACCATAAAGGATAGCGATCGCCACTTGTACGCAGGCGGACACATTTTACGATGTCCCACATTCCCAACTCTGGAGTCGAACCGACAAGACCGATGGATTCACCCGTTTGTGTGTATGCACTGATCTGGAATCGATACATAGAGTTTATCCTGGTTTAGTTAGTACAATACCAAACGGTCAGACTCAATCCTTAAACCTGCTTTAACAATATTACACACAACTACTGAGAGTCCAGTATTAATATTTTTAAGTACACTGAAGCTCTGATTTAGGTCGCTCAAAGCTACCAGTGGTAAAGCTTTTCAAAAATTAAATCGGGTTTTTATAGAAGATTGAATACTTATCAAATCAAATATATTGCATTAAAAGTATTAAGACAACTAAGAACAAATAAAAATAAGGATAAGATTAAGTTAAATCTTTTCTATTGCTCCTTTAATGTAAAAAAGAGAAAAATTCTTGAATTTATGGAATAAAATCATCTCATAATCCGTCAAAGCCCTACGTAGTAAATATTTTTAGCTTTTTCACACTAGAGTAAGAATGTTTGATCTGTAATTAAAATATAAAAATTTAGGTTTCAGGATGCTAGTGATAGATTTCCTGTAGAGTAAATGACTAACCTAGCAGGGATGAATGACCTGAATGCTTACGAATAAATTAATAATCAACTTAAGCTAATTTAAAGATTAGGCTATGGCTTTCACAACTTTGAAAATTTTAAATTACAAAGTTTATTGACTTAGGATTTTGGTATTAATTGTCCATAAATGGAACAATAATGTCACTATATTTACATAAGTGTTACAAATAATTACAAATGAATTTTATGCTTACATAGATGAAATTCTATGTAGTATTGTAGATATGTATCTTTGCTTAACCGTAGGAAAAATTATGTCTGAAAACAAACCAGAAGAACTGAATTCACAAGCAGTACCCTTCTTTGCTAGATTTTTAGAAGGGCAAAGCTTTGAAGACCTATCTGATCAAGAATCAGAAGGAATTGGCGGCGGAAATTGTGGTGTAACCAAGGGTGTAACCAAGAAGGGGAAAGATGAACTTTTCCAAACTCGGAAGTACCCATCTGATGGAGAAGATGGAGTAACAAAAAAGCATCCCTCTGATGATGAACAGATATTTGTTACTCTGAAGTTCCCTTCAGACAACGAGGATAATGGAGGGGCATTAGCAAGTCAAAAATAAAATAACTGCATACTTTTAAGTACACCAGAGATGCAGTTTTAAAAATATTCTGAGAAGAAAAAGACTGTTAGCTTTGCCAACTCCATTTAGGGGTTGGCTTCCCATTAAAAAAGTTTATTTTTTTATAGTTGACAGTAGCGACAATACAAAAACCTAATGAAAATATTTTATGTACGTTGACCGTGATGTGGTTTTATTAATCACCCATAGTGGTGATTACTTCACAATAGATAGAGTTGCAGAAGCTGTATCAAAACGAGGCGCACAGCCATTTCGCCTGGATACTGATAAGTTTCCGATGACAGTACAAATCGAGGCAAATTTCAGTAACTCTGGGAGTAATCATAAACTGGAATATAGCACTCGCTCCCTGAACACCGAGCAAGTGCAAGCAGTATGGATGCGACGGATTTGGCAACCTGACTTAGGTAAAGAATTGGCTCCACAATTCCAAGCAGCCTGCTCTAGCGAATCACTGGCAGTCTTAGATGGCTTTTGGGACAGTCTAAGGGGAGCTACCTGGGTGGATGATTTACAACGGATCAGTGTAGCTGAAAACAAGCTACGTCAACTAAGAATTGCATCGGAAGTTGGTCTTGTCATACCTCGGACTATCGTCACCAACAATCCTCAACAAACACGAGAGTTTTTTGAGGAAGTTAAAGGAAAAATGGTTGCCAAGCTACTCAGACCTCTTTCTTATGGAATGCAAGCCTCCTCTTTTTTCATGTATACCAGCGCTGTTAAAGAAGAAGACTTACTTGATGCTGAAACACTGCGCTATTGTCCAGTTGTGTTTCAAGAACAAATCCCCAAACAGCTAGAACTACGCGCAGTGTATGTGAATGGTAATCTCTTTGTCGGCGCACTGGATGCGTCTGAGTATGCAGCATCCACCCAAGATTGGCGACGGGGAACAAAAGAGGTTATTACCTGGCAACCATATCAATTACCTGATAAACTAATCTGTTGCCTCGATGCTTTTATGACAAGGTTTGGACTGATTTTTGGAGCATTTGACTTCATCAAAACGCCATCAGGGGAATATGTTTTTTTAGAAATTAATCCTACAGGAGAGTGGGGGATGCTGGAGAGAGATTTGGAATATCCGATCGCAGATGCGATCGCAGATGCACTACTTTCAACAAGCCCTAAGCAAAATGCTTTTACTTAAAAACTCACAACCAACTGACAGATTTTATAAATTTAGGAACTTGTTAATTTTTAATTTTTAATTCGGAGCAAAGCAACGTGACTGTTTTAATCATTACTCACAGCCAAGACAACGAAAGTATTCCTCTAGTTATTCAGGCAATTGAAGCCCAAGGAGGAAAAGCATTTCGTTTTGATACAGACCGATTTCCTACAGAAATCACCTTAGATGTTTACTATGCCAAAAGTGAGCGAGTTACTCTAAGCGTTGAAGACCAGACATTAGATTTGAATGAAGTGTCAGCAGTTTGGTATCGCCGCATTGCAATTGGATCAAGAATTCCCGACTCGATGGACAAGCAACTCAGACAAGCCTCGCTCAAAGAATCTCGCGTCACCATTGACGGAATGATTGCCAGTATTAAGGGCTTCCATCTCGACCCTCTGCCAAATATTCGCCGAGCCGAAAATAAGCAACTGCAATTACGAATAGCACGAGACATCGGTCTAGATACGCCACGCACTCTGACTACAAACAATTCAGTGGCAGTAAAGCAATTTGCCCAAGAGTGTAAGGAGGGAATGATTACAAAGATGCTCTCTTCCTTCGCTATTTACGATGAACAAGGACAAGAAAAAGTTGTGTTTACGAATCCAATTTCATCTAAGGATCTGGATAACCTCGATGGATTACGTTTTTGTCCAATGACATTTCAAGAAAAAATTCCGAAAGCATTGGAATTGCGGACAATTATTGTAGGCAAACGTGTGTTGACGGCGGCGGTTGATTCTCAAGCTTTGGATAAAGCGCGTTACGATTGGCGCAAACAGGGAATTGCCTTACTCGACGCTTGGGAACCATACACTCTACCTGAAGATGTTGAAGAGAAACTGCTCAAACTTATGGCAGAATTTGGTTTGAACTACGGAGCTATTGATATTATTTTGACTCCTGATGGTCGTCATGTGTTTCTTGAAGTTAACCCAGTTGGCGAGTTTTTCTGGTTAGAACGCTGTCCTGGCTTACCGATTTCTGAGGCGATCGCACAGGTTCTACAGAATTGAGGCAGGGGGGAAAGGATCTCTACTCAAAATTTAGTCAAAATTTAGAGAGAATGGTTTTGCGTTGCTTTCCCGCCTTGCAATAAATTGCAGGCTAATAGCTAAAGTGCGTTTAAACGCACTGAAATTAAAGAAATTAAGATGGATTGAGGCTGATGGGTTAGACTCTTTACCAATTCGCCAGCAGTATCATGAATTCTGGGGCTATCTTCTAAAGAAGACTCAATAAGGATTGGAGTCCACTTGAGTGGACTTGCGCTATTAGCCAGAGAATTCATTCTCTGGCGGGAAAGAGGGCAGTTGCAAGATATAACTTATAGAATTCGAGTTAAGAGATTCCCAAAGAAGAGTTGTAGATTCAGTTAATGTATGCAGTTATTAGTTAATGAACTGTCCCTCTCAATGATTCAGCATCAACAGGTTTGATTAGGTAAGTCTGCAATAGATGCCCAATAATGGAAGCTATCAAGGGTAATTTTTGGCAGAATTTGACAACTGGTGAGCGATTGCTGTTATTAATCTCTGCTAGTTTCAAATTAAGATCAGAACACTTTTCCAACCGCCGGAAAAACTCTGGATGATTTGTATTCAAAATCAGAGGAAATGCCCGTGCAGCAGTGTTATTCGTCTCTTGAATGACTCTGGTATTATATTCGCGCGGATCTATCCCAATGGATTGATAAAACGTGGCGCGTTCAAATACTGTCAATGTGTGAGTAGCAAAAACACTTAGCAAAAAGAAACGTACCCATAATCTAGCTCTCCAATTGTTCCATAATTGAGGCTGCGATCGCAGCAATGCTTTAAAGAAATCTCCATGTCGATTTTCATCCTGACACCAACTTTCAAACTTACGGAATAGTGGATAAATTTGGTGTTCTGGATGTTTCTCCATGTGCCGATACACCAAGATGTAGCGCCAGTAGCCAATTTTTTCAGACAGGTAGACTGTGTAAATAATCCACTCTGGCGGAAAGAAGGTATAAGTGCGATTTTTGGTTAAATAACTTAAGTCGAGGGAAAGATTAAAATCTGCCATTGACTTATTTAAAAATCCCGCATGGCGTGCCTCATCCCGCGCCATAAAATTAAAAGCATCCGCCAAAATCGGATTGCGGTTTTTCAGACGGCGTGATAACTCTTTAAACAGCAGAAACCCAGAAAACTCTGAGGTACAGGAACGTTCCAAAAAGTCAATAAAAGCGACGCGTGTTTCCCCATCAATGTGATCCCAACACTGCTGAAATTCTTCATCACGGACAAAGTGATGACGGTTATAGTCAGCTCGTAACTCCTCTACAATTGCCAGTAACTCAGCCTCCTGAGACGAAATATCCAATTGCGCCGCAGCTTCAAAGTCAGTGGTATAAAACCTGGGTGTTAATAATGTTTCTTGAACAGGCGCTTTTACACCTGGTTTTAGCAACTCAGGTTGGGAAGTTTCCAAAGACTTAACCATAAGAATCCTTTAATTATTTCATCCTTTAAAATTTATATAAGCATAAATAGTTGTTTGTAGACATCAGTTAAATTATTGAGAGTAAATTGTGAGAAATAAACTTATTACTCGTTGTTTCAGGAGAGTTTAAATGCCTATTGCACAATCAGTTTTGTTACTACTTAATTAGGATGTGTCTAAGGGTGAAAATCAGAAAAATATAAATAAATACTAATATCTTTATAGTTATATATAAATTAATAGTTAAATAATCTTAGGAGAAATAAAAATAGTTGGGATCTACATCGGCAGTGATACTTGCCAGATAGAGTGATGCAGATCCTCTCTAAACCTAGAATAACAATCTTTTAGCTGGCACTGGCAGGCCTCCTGAGTCGGTGACTGTCCAGAAACCTTGCCCTTGAACGTAAAGGAAGCAACAATGAGTAGTAATCTAGCCATCAAACTGCGCTCTGGAACTCAACAAGCCCACACCTCAGCAGAAAATGTGGGATTTATGAAATGTTTTCTGAAAGGAGTTGTGGATAGAGACTGCTTCGCCAAGTTCTTAAGCAACTTGTATTACGTCTACAGCGAACTAGAAGCAGCATTAAAGAGCCATTTAGAGCATCCTATGATTAGTGCGGTTTACTTCCCCGAACTTAATCGCCAATCCTCGCTCGAAAAAGACATGGTGTTCTATTATAGGGATAACTGGAGAGAGCAAGTTACACCTTCACCTGCTGCCCAAAAGTACATTGACCGCATTCGGGAAATTTCTATTAGTGAACCAGTCTTATTGTTAGGTCATGCCTACACTCGCTACATGGGCGATCTTTCTGGGGGTCAAATGCTACAAAAAGTTGCTCAGTCAACCCTGAAGCTTTCTGGCTATGAAGGCACATCCTTTTACAATTTTGAGCAAATTCCTGACAAAAAGGCATTTAAAGATAAGTATCGTCAGGCATTAAATGAATTACCAGTTGATGATATAACAGCAGAACGGATTGTTGCAGAAGCTAATAATGCCTTTGGGTTCAATTTACAGATGGCTCAAGAGTTAGAAGGAAGTTTAATTAAAGCACTCGGTCAAGTTATGTTTAATAGCCTAACTCATTAGTTATTAGTCGTTAGTCATTTGTCATTTGTCATTCTTCCTCTCCTACTCCCCAACTCCCTACTCCCTTCATTCACTAGAGAGCAACTCAATGGTTTTTCTATTACCTGGTGTCAAGTTTGATCTGGATTTGATTCAAAAGTACGACACTCGCGCACCTAGATACACCAGTTATCCGCCTGCTACAGAGTTAAGCGAAACATTTACTGAAACTGATTTTAAGGCCGCGATCGCAGCCTCGAATCAACGCAAAACTCCTATAAGTTTATATTTCCATATCCCCTTTTGCCAAAGTGCTTGCTATTTCTGCGGCTGTAACACAGTAATTTCCAACAATAAGAATATTGCCAAACCTTACGTAGAATCTTTAGCTCAAGACATTAAAAACACCGCAGCTTTAATCGATCTAGATAGAAAAGTGCTGCAAATCCACTGGGGAGGCGGTACTCCTAATTACTTGGATCGTGACCAAATAGAATTTTTATGGAAAAACATCAATCGCCATTTCAACATCGATCCACAAGCAGAAATCTCAATTGAGATTAATCCTCGTTATATTGATAAAAATTACATTTTCTTTCTGAGAGAAATTGGATTTAACCGTATTAGTTTTGGCATTCAAGATTTTAATAGCCAAGTTCAAGTAGCTATAAATCGTGTCCAGCCAGAAGAAATGCTATTTGATGTCATGAGTTGGGTTAAAGAAGCTAAGTTTCAAAGTGTGAATGTAGACCTTATTTATGGTTTACCTTATCAAACCCGCGAAACATTTCGGGAGACGTTGAAAAAGACTGTTAAGTTAGACCCTGACCGAATTGTTGTTTTTAACTTTGCATATATACCGTGGATCAAACCTACACAAAAAAATATTCCTCAAGAGGCGCTACCCCCAGCAGAGGAAAAGTTAGAAATTCTGAAAATGACCATTGAAGAATTGACGAATAACCAATATCTATTTATTGGGATGGATCATTTTGCTAAAACTAATGATGAACTAGCGATCGCTCAACGCAATGGCACTCTCAAGCGCAATTTCCAGGGTTACACTACTCACGCTGAGACAGAACTGTTTGGTTTTGGTTCTACATCCATCAGTATGCTAGAAGATGCTTATGCTCAAAACCACAAGGAATTAAAGGATTATTATCACACAATTGCAGCAGGTGCTTTACCAGTTAGCAAAGGTATCAAGCTTACTCAAAATGACATCATCAGACGGGATGTGATCATGGGTATTATGTCTCACTTTCAGTTGCATAAGCAAGATATTGAAAATAAGTATGATCTCAATTTTGATGAATATTTCTCTGAGGAACTAGAGGCGTTAAAACCACTAGAAGCCGATGGTCTAGTCAATTTATCAAAAAATCAGATCCAGATTACAGATATCGGTAGATTACTAGTCAGAAATATTGCCGTCATCTTTGATACTCATACAAGAACACGAGAGACAAAATTTTCTCGTGCTATTTGATACTACTTTTATGAATGTCAGATACATATTATCCCCTCAATCTACCTTGAAAATCACGATTGAGGGGATTTAACTAATTAGGACTTGGGCATCAGGAATCTATAGTGGTAATTTGCCTGCCGAGGGCAAAAGCTACTACTAATCCCATGCCTAAGTTGATAATCTTTCTTGATAAATATATAGATTACATGATCTTGTAGCTGTTTACCCATTTTTTACAAGGAATAAAAGATACTCTTATAGTTTTGACATTATTTCTCAATAAAGTGGTATTGTTAGATCGACTTAAATCTGCTTTGTCAAAGTCACTTGCGTACAACTTTACCTTGTGACCAAAAAGAGTAGTGGGGACTAAAGAAATTATTGAAAAACAAGCAAGGAGGAAGAAAAAGAGGAATTGGGGCAGGGTACGGAATGCTTAGGAGGGGAGAAAGTTTCCCCTTTTCCCCCTGCTCCCTGCTCCCCTGCTTCTTCATTTCTCCCAATTTCTAATCCCCAGTCCCTCACTGACCAATAGCAGTTTCAGTCACCAGGCGTTGCATGTGTACATGGTGGTGTTAATGAGGATTGATAGTTTACTCAGAGTTTACAAAAGAAAATCAATACGCGTTTTACCCTTAATACTCAGTTTGATATTGGTTTTGTTTGTCGGAAGCCGCACTGTAGCTGTACCAACGAAATCCACAGAGATATTATGGGATACATACGGTGTGCCGCACATTTACGGTAAAGATGACCAGAGTGCATTTTATGCCTTTGGTTGGGCACAAATGCAAAGTCATGGAGATTTACTTTTGCGTCTCTATGGTCAAGCACGGGGACACGCAGCCGAATATTGGGGAGAGGAATATCTGGAGTCAGATCGTTGGGTACAGACTGCGGGAGTACCAGAACGCGCTAGTACTTGGTACAAGGCCCAGAGTTCAACTTTTCGTAGTTATCTTGATGCTTTTGCTACTGGGATCAATGCTTATGCAAAAGAAAATCCGAAGTTAATTGATGATCAAGTTGAGGTAGTGCTACCAGTCAAGGCAGAAGATGTCATGGCTCACTTACATCGGGTACTCAATTTCACCTTTGTAGTCAATCCGGAGTCAGTATTAGACCTGAGCAAAGAAAAGTTACAAGCAGGATCTAATGGTTGGGCGATCGCACCAAGTCATTCTGCCAATGGGAATGCCATGTTGTTAGCAAACCCACACCTACCTTGGTCAGATTTATTTTTGTGGTATGAAGCTCAAATCACCGCACCAGGGATTGATGCTTATGGGGCAACACTTGTAGGTATTCCCGTATTAGCGATCGCCTTTAACAACAACTTAGGTTGGACTCACACTGTTAATACTTATGATGGTTGGGATGTTTATCAACTCACACTGGCAGGTAATGGATACCAGTTTGATGACAAAGTTCTTAACTTTCAGACAAAAACTCTCTCCTTAAAGGTGAAGCAGAAAAATGGGTCTTTACAAGAGCAACCATTAATAGTAAAAAGTTCCGTCCATGGCCCTGTGGTAGCCGAGAAAAATGGTAAAGCCGTAGCGCTGAGAGTCGCAGGTCTTGACCGACCAGGTGTACTCCAAGAATGGTGGGATATGGCCCGATCAAAAAATCTTGCCCAGTTTGAAAAGACACTCCAGCGCCTGCAATTGCCAATGTTTACGGTGATGTATGCGGATCGAGAAGGGCATATTATGCACCTATTCAACGGTCAAGTTCCAGTACGCTCTAAGGGTGATTTTGAATACTGGCAAGGCATAATCCCAGGAAATACATCTAAAACCTTGTGGACAAAAATTCATCCTTACCAAGATTTACCGCGCATAGTTGACCCGAAGAGTGGTTGGTTGCAAAATACAAACGATCCACCTTGGACAACTACATTTCCAGCCGCCATTAAAGCAGATAATTACCCGCCTTACATGGCACCTCGTTTCATGGATTTTCGCTCCCAACGTTCTGTAAGAATGCTGGCTGAGGATGACAAAATCTCTTTTGATCAAATGGTTGTATACAAGCACTCTACTCGTATGGAACTGGCCGATCGCATTTTGGATGATTTAATTCCGGCTACACGCAAGTACGGTCAGGACTTAGGGCAAAAAGCAGCTAATGTCTTAGAAGCATGGGATCGGCAAGCTAATGCAGATAGTCGCGGAGCCGTACTATTTGCCTTTTGGGTACAACAGATGGACTTAGATAAAACCTTTAGTAAACCTTGGAATGAAAATTATCCACGCACCACACCCGATGGTTTAGCTAATCCTGAAAGTGCAGTCGCAACTCTGCAAGCAGTTGCAGCAGAGGTAGAAAAGACTTATGGGGCGCTTGATGTACCGTGGGGAAAGGTTTTTCGGCTACGGTTGGGTGATATGGATTTATCTGCTAATGGTGGGGATGGCAGCCTGGGAATTTTTCGGGTACTGAATTCCGCTCCCGGAGAAAATGGGCAGTTCCAAGCCGTTGCAGGTGATTCCTATGTGGCTGCAATTGAATTTTCCAACCCTGTACGGGCAATGGCACTCACCAGCTACGGTAATGCAACTCAACCCGGATCGCCCCACATTAGCGACCAGTTACAGATGTTAGCTAACAAAAAGTTGCGGACAGTGTGGCGCGATCGCTCAGATATTCTTGCTCATCTAGAAGAACGTAAAATATTCTGAGGTTAATAGTCTGTTTCTAGCACTTGCGATGTCGGCGACGGGCTACGCCTACGCCCAAAAATTTCTAATTTTCTAGAGATATTTGGAGCGATCATCGTATGACCGTCCCTTCTCTACGTTCCCTGCGGGACGCTGACGCGAACGCGTACTGTGTCGCAGACAAACGCTGTGTGTAGCTTGCTTCGACCTCAGAGTACGCTCGAATTAAAAATTGAGAAAATTTTTAATTCCTCAAAGGAGTTAACGGGAATTTATTTTGAAAAGCAATTGCAGTTTGTAACAAGTAATTTAATCTAACATAAGCCTAAATAACACTGCTAATTTTGACTAGTGAACCAGGAGACAAGATGGAAAGCAACACCATAGCGTGGTGGATATATGCATTACTTTCGGCTGGCTTTGCAGCATTGACAACTATTTTTGCCAAAATTGGCATAGAAAATATTAATTCTAATTTAGCAACAGCAATCCGAACTGTTGTTATCTTAGTAATTGCTTGGGGAATTGTATTTTTTCAAGGAAATGTAGTTAATATTTTAGCTATTTCCCAAAAAACGATGATCTTCTTATTATTATCTGGGCTATCTACAGGATTATCATGGATTTTTTACTTCCAAGCTTTACAAACAGGAAAAGCCTCCCTTGTAGCACCAATTGATAAATCAAGCTTGGTATTAGTTTTATTGTTTTCAGTAATTTTTCTGGGAGAACCATTAAACTTGAAGATAATATTAGGAAGCAGTTTAGTAGTTGTGGGTACTTTAGTTCTAATCCTTTAAACTAATTGAGTATGTACTTACAAAGTATTTTAATTCATCTCCAAAAAGTTAGATTATTTTTTACATCTTAAGGTAGATATCAAAAACTATAATGTTAGTGTTTAGTTCGAGATGAAGTAACGTCTAAACTTGTGTATTCAATAATTCCTGATTTATCTGACAAAACTTTCGTTTAGGATTTTTATTTATAGAATAGAAATGCCAATTTCCATCTGAACCTTGGTGTAAAGTTTTTTGTCTAACTTTTGGATTTAGCATTTATCCCATCTGGTAGAAAGAAATGTGAATCAGAGTTGATAACTTAGATACAAGTGAGATTGTTGAGGCAGTTATGAGTATTCTTGCTTGGGTAGTTTTAGGACTTTTAGCAGGTGCGATGCCTAACGGCAAGCTACGCCTACGCTAAAACTGTTTATCCTGGTTATCAAGGTGGTGGAATTCTCTCCACAATGATTTTGGATATTATTGGGGCTTTCGTCGGTGGAAGTCTATTTACCTTGCTACGAACAGGAACTCTGCAAATTACTGCGGCTGGCGCTGGTTTAACTCTTCCAGGTATTTTAGTAGCTGTGATCGGTGCAATTGTTGCTATTTATCTATGGGGATTAATCAGAAGAAGCAGCAATGCTTAATCGCTGATTGGCAGTTATCAACACTAACATGACTACTGTATTTTATTGGTCTTCTAGTGAAACAGTTTGAGAAACTATTAAATCTCAAATTACCTAATTGTTGAAAGATGCTAGGAGACAATAAAATAGGTTGTTAATTCTGTAAAATCATAATTTTTGGAAGTGTAAATCTATGTTTTTTCACAAAAAAGAGCCTATTCATGCAGTTAACGTTACTGAACCAAATCCTCGTTTTGCTCAGTTGCTTTTAGAGCAGTTTGGCGGAGCTACTGGAGAACTTAGTGCAGCACTTCAATATTGGGTTCAATCATTCCATGTCGAGAATGCTGGAATTAAAGACATGCTTCAAGACATTGCAATCGAGGAATTTAGCCATTTAGAAATGGTTGGTAAACTCATTGAAGCTCATACTAAAAATACGGATCAAACAGAGGCTTATAAAAGCACTCTCTTTGCAGTGCGAGGAATTGGGCCTCATTTTCTAGATAGTCAGGGTAATGCTTGGACTGCAAGTTACTTGAATGAAGGTGGCGATGTAGTCCGTGATTTGAGAGCTAATGTTGCAGCTGAAGCTGGCGCTCGTCAAACTTACGAAGAGTTAATTAAGTTGGCAACTGACAAAGGAACCCAAGAGACTTTAGTCCATCTGTTAACACGAGAAATTTCTCATACCCAGATGTTTATGAAAGCTCTAGATTCGCTGGGTAAGTTGACAGATCCGTTCTTTGGTAATATTAAGCCAGATGAAACTGTTGCTCTTTACTACAACTTATCTACAGACGGCAATGGTCAAGATGAGCGTGGCCCTTGGAATTCTGAGCCAACATTCAAATACATTGCGAATCCGTTAGAAACTCACTCTTAATTTCATTGATTGCAGTGAGAGCTTCTTGAAAACTCCTAATTATTAGGTGGGCTATTTGCCCACCTTGTTTAGCAATAGTTAAACTATTTGTCTACATCAGGGATTTTTGAGGGAGAATTTAGCTTTATCCAACCTAAAGCAATCTTAAATCATTCGTGAACAACAAGATTCCCGATTTCTTAGAGAAGTCGGGAATCTAAATCGATAAGTATTTGCTGATATTGATTTGGATGCAACACGCGCTTTGGATACATGTTTCTGCGCGATATTGAAATTAAGCTACACTGAAGAAGTCAGAGCGATCGCCTCTTCAAATCTACCCCGACGTTTCTGAATTCAGAAATTAATTCAACTCAAAATCAAAACTAAGAATCAGGAGATTGATTTGTGATTGTCAACGCTACGCCAAATGGTTGGGAAGTTATTTATCACCGCGCCCATGCTTTATTAGCAGCTCAACTTGCAGGACAATGGCGGCGTAAAGATGCTCCAGCAAGGTTATATGAAACTGTCGCTGCAATTTCCCATCACGATGACCTAGAAAAAGAGTGGGAAGAGGACATTCTTACTGAAGCAGGTGCGCCACTGGACTTCATGCTCTCTTCAAATGCCGATGTTGATGCTGGTGTCCAAAAGTTGGCTGATCTGGCAAAGAATGCCCTTTACCGTGGACGATGGGTGGCTTTATTAATTTCCATGCATATCAGCCGTTTAAATGAGTCAAGCCGGGGTCAGTTTCCAGAATTAGACAAACTTCTAGATGAGCAACTGCAAAACCAGCAACGTTGGCGCAAAGAATTAGGCATCGAAAAGGAAGAAGTTGATGCAGCCTATGCATTTATGCAATGGTGCGATCGCCTTTCTCTGATTTTATGTCAGCAAGAACTACCTGCTGATGAGCGGTTTTTAGAAATTAGCAAGGGCCCTGAAGGTCAACGCTATGACATCATGCAGCGTAGCGATAACTTGGTTGTTGTCAAACCCTGGCCCTTCCAAGACGATAAATTCACGGTCAACGTCGAAGCTTGCGAACTCTCCCAAATTAAATTTGAGAGCAGCACTGAACTAACTCAAGCACTACAAGAAGCTCCCATCAAGGTACTAGAGTGGACATTCGTTAAAAGTTAGACAGTTGTCGCCGCCATAGTCAGTAATTCAAGCCTCCAGATACAGGCTTTTGGTGTTGGAATTTCTCTGGCTTTTCAATAAAAAAGAGCCAGAGAACTAACTCTCTGGCTCAAAGCCGGAGACAAAAAAATCATCAAATAAAAGCTGAGGTAACAACCTAAATTCTTCCCAGGTTATGCAATCCTAAGATAACGCCCACTCCTAAGATATGACCAAAGGCAGTAGTTGCTAAAAGGGCTGGTAAACCAAAACCACCAAAAAAATTGGCTGAGGGTAGTCCTGGTTCTGCGTTGGGATATTTAATGGTAGATTTACCAAAGGCAATGGCAACGATATTAACGATAATCATAATCAGTGCAACTGTCGGACTCCATTGCAGAGGTGTAGTTGCGGCAGCTAGTAGGGTTGAAGTAAACACCTGATTTGCTCCTGAAATTTATTAATGATTGCAAATATAATCTGAGACTTTCCGAAGCAAATTCAAGAAATTACCCGATTTTGCATTAATATTTAACACTTATTTTCACTACTTAATACAACGTGAGTTCAACGGCATTAATTCAGAACTTAGGCAAAAATCGCCAAAAAGCCTAATTTGTCGGACTGCTTTCTCTACAGGAGGCTGTGCGTCCGGTTGCTTTTTCACTATGTCAAACTCACGTTAATGCATGTATCTATGGAATTATATCTACACAAAGAAGACGAGAACTATAATATTTCTCTATCAAAAGCATTAGATATTTTGAATCGATTATAGCAATCCGACATGAAATAAAAGAACGTACTGAAGCTAAAAGTCCGTATTTATAAGCTTTTCAGCAATTTTGATTTTTAATTTCTTAAAAAGAAAAAATATAATTTTCATCTACCAAAAATCTGAAATCTAAAGATAACAATTTTCTATATCTAAAGAAATTAAATATTTGTTGTATTTGATCTAATAGTATACTTCTGGCAGAAGATGTAAAAAAATATTAGGCATAGTAAATTAAAATCAATATTAATCAAGGTTCCTGAACAATTCGGGCAAGTGTGCTATACACGAGTTTGGAACAGCTTAAAACTTTGTTAAAATCAGCAACACACAAACTATGAACTCTACCACCGAAAAACGTATCGCCTTGATTTCCGTCCACGGAGATCCGGCGATTGAAATAGGGAAAGAAGAAGCTGGGGGACAAAATGTTTATGTGCGTAACGTGGGTGAAGCACTAGCGCACCTGGGATGGCAAGTTGATATGTTTACTCGCAAAGTGAGTCTGGAGCAAGACTCGATTGTTGAACACAGTGAGAATTGCCGCACTATTCGTTTAAAAGCTGGCCCCCTTGAGTTTGTGCCGCGAGATGAAATTTTTGAATTTCTGCCAGAATTTGTAGATAATTTCCTCAAATTTCAAGTAAAAAATGACTTTACATACCAATTAGTTCACACTAACTATTGGCTCTCTAGTTGGGTGGGTATGGAGTTAAAGAAAATCCAACATAGTAAACAGATTCACACCTACCACTCTTTAGGAGCAGTCAAATACAACACCATAGAAAATATTCCTCAGATTGCTACTGTGCGATTAGCAGTAGAAAAAGAGGTGTTGGAAAAAGCAGAGCGAATTGTAGCGACAAGTCCGCAAGAACAGCAACACATGCGATCGCTAGTTTCCACTAAAGGTAATATCGACATCATTCCCTGTGGTACAGATATTCAGCGCTTTGGCTCGATTGCACGAGAAGCAGCCAGAGCTAAATTGGGGATTGATAAAGAAGCCAAAGTAGTATTATATGTAGGGCGTTTTGACCCACGCAAAGGGATAGAAACCTTGGTGCGTGCAGTAAACGAGTCTGGTTTACGTGACTCTAAAAATCTTCAGCTAATTATTGGTGGTGGTAGTACTCCAGGTAACAGCGACGGCATTGAGCGCGATCGCATTGAGCAAATCGTCAACGAATTGGGGATGATCAACTTTACCACTTTTGCTGGTCGTCTGAGTCAAGATATTTTGCCAACTTACTATGCAGCTGCTGATGTTTGCGTTGTTCCCAGTCACTACGAACCCTTTGGACTCGTAGCGATCGAAGCGATGGCAAGCGGTACACCAGTGGTAGCAAGTGATGTCGGCGGACTTCAGTTTACTGTAGTTAATGAAGAAACTGGTTTATTGGCAGCACCGCAAGATGTAGATGCCTTTGCATCTGCCATTGACCGAATTCTTTTAGCTCCAGAATGGCGTGATGAATTGGGTAAAGCTGGTAGAAAGCGCGTCGAAACTAAGTTTAGCTGGGATGGTGTAGCACATCAACTGAGTGAACTTTACACCGAACTGTTGCAGCCACAACCAGTAGCATCAACAGCAAAAGAACTAGTAGAGTCAACAGCCGAACTAGTGCAGTCAGCAGCAAAAGAACTAGTGGAGTCAACAGTCGAATTAGTGCAGTCAACAGCAAAACAGCCAGTTTTGGTTGCTAAATAATTCTCTTGGGTAACAGATAATGGTGAATGGGTAACTTGGAAATAACCAATAATTTTATTTTCCTAGTCGTCACTGACCATTACTCAATCATTTATTCTAAATATTCTCTAGGCTGAGTGATTTCCATTATTAGTTTAATTAGTGGAAATTACTTAGCCTATTTATTTATATACCTTGATATGACAAAAATCGACACTAAAAAATGTATAAAAAGGGTAACCTATGATTTAAGTGCTGGGAGTCTGTCTGAATAATAGATTTCTGCGTTAGCTATCACCAAACCAAGTAACCGCTATGATAGTTGAGGTCTGCTATGCTTTGACTAAACGAAGATAAAAGCATAGCGATCGCTACCATTTGAATGTTAACAACTAATCGCTTTGCAACCAGTTGACTTTACCACTCTCACAGCTGCTTGTAGCGAAATCCGCGCTAACTGGCTACCATCACGCTTAGAACAGGTTTACCAGCGCGATCGCTACACTATTGCTATGGCATTACGCACCCTGAAACAGCGAGATTGGCTGCAAATTTCTTGGCATCCCCAAGCTGCACATATTTGCATCGGCGATCCACCACCGCGATCGCCAGATACCTTTACTTTTAGTCAACAACTGATACACCAATTAAATGGTTTAGCACTGGTAGCTATTGAAGCGATCGCCCCTTGGGAGCGGGTTATCGATTTGCAATTTGCCCGTCGTCCCGGAGAAACCGCCCTATATCATGTCTATGCGGAAATCATGGGCAAGTATAGCAACGTCATCCTCACCGACGCCAACAATATAATTATCACCGCAGCTCATCAAGTAAGTCAGCAACAATCTAGTGTCCGTCCCATCCAAACCGCACAACCTTATGAAACACCGCCAAAACTGACTGGAACTGTCCCCAGTTTGAACGAATCACAAGAACGTTGGCAAGAACGGGTAAGTTTAGTGCCAGGAGCAATCAAGCGGCAATTGCTGAAAAGTTATAGTGGCTTGAGTGCAGCACTACTGGAGTTAATGCTGCTAGAAGCAAATATCGCACCAGAAACATCCACCGATACTCTTAATCCTGACGATTGGCGACGGCTATTTGAACGTTGGCAAGAATGGCTGCAAGCATTGGATTCGGGTAAATTCCAACCCGCTTGGACAAAAGATGGCTACACCGTAATGGGTTGGGGTGCAGTTAAAAAGGTCAAGAATATCCAGGAGTTACTCAACCGCTACTACAGTAACCAAATTGACCAACAGTTATTTTCTCAATTGCGCCATCAGTTGAGCCAGAAATTGAATAATATTCTGGCGAAATTACAGAATAAGGCTCAAACCTTTAAGACGCGCTTGCAGCAATCAGATCAAGCCGATGAATATCGACAGAAAGCTGATTTATTGATGGCTCACCTGCAAAACTGGGAACCAGGGATGAAAGAAATTATCCTTGCTGATTTTGATACAAATCTGCCAGTAGCGATCGCTCTGTTGCCAGATAAAAATGCTGTCCAAAATGCCCAAGGTCTTTACAAACAACACCAAAAGCTCAAACGCGCTCGTGCTGCCGTCGAACCGCTACTATTAGAAGTGCAGATAGAAATTGAGTATTTAGAACAAGTAGAAGCTGCGATCGCTCAGATAGACACCTACCAAACAGCAGAAGATTTGCGAGCTTTAGAAGAAATCCGCGAAGAATTGATTGGACAAAAGTATTTAGAAGATCCAGAATATCGCAGCCGCAGCGCCAATGAACCCCCCAGCACCAACTTTCATCGTTACCTGACCCCTAACGGCTTTGAAGTATTAATCGGTCGCAACAATCGCCAAAATGACCAATTGACCTTTCGTGTAGCTGGGGATTATGACTTATGGTTCCACGCTCAAGAAATTCCAGGGAGCCATGTGCTATTACGTCTAGAACCCGGTGCTGTTGCAGAAGAAGCTGATTTACAATTTGTAGCTAATCTTGCCGCCTACTACAGTCGCGCCCGTCAGAGTGAACAAGTGCCAGTAGTTTACACTCAGCTAAAACACGTTTACAAACCCAAAGGAGCAAAACCAGGAATTGCAATTTACAAGCAGGAAACCATCCTCTGGGGAAAACCACAAATGGTCGTTAGTCATTAGTAATTGGGCATTGGGCATTGGGCATTGGGCATGGAGAATTGGGTAATAATCAATAGTTTTTCTTCCCCTGCTCCCCCTGCTCCTCTACTCCCCTCCTTTTCTACCCTGCGATTTGCTGAATTATCCTGATAGATAGAAGCTTTTAAGCTTTATTCGGATCTTTTTTGATGAAGTTTCACGAAAAATCTGTGTTGACTGTTACAATATTGTTAAGAAAAGTTGCCCGTTGCATTTTGGGAACGCGCAATTGGGTTTTAACTCTCTTGAGAAGACAACGCAAAAAAAAATTTTCCAGACCAGCTGTGGGAGGCTGGTCTTTTTGTTTTTTAATGGGTCGTAGGATGTCCAAAAATAGCCAACGTGCCAATACGGTTCGGATAAGCATTTTTCACTTTCCTTGTGGTCTGGGGAAAGGGTAAGGGGTAAAGGGTAAAGGATGTATTGAAAACCTTTCCCCTTTTCCCTTTGCCCTTTAACCGAACCGTATTGCCCAACGTGCTATAAAACCACACCATTTTTACACCAATAACAAGCGCTGAAATAGAGTTATTTAGATAAACAAGAAACCCCTGAAGGCTAAGACTTTCAGGGGTTTTTATGATTATGCCAGGAACCGGACTTGAACCGGTGACACGAGGATTTTCAGTCCTCTGCTCTACCAACTGAGCTATCCCGGCTGGGGCTTTTGTGAGCCACGATTAATCAATGTAGCAAACATCCAATAAAATAGCAAGCCCTTGGAGAAAAAAGATTTACGCGGCTTTCAAATTCAACTTAAACCAGATGAAAACGGCTACAAATAGCAGAAATTGCACAAGAACAATACTTGGGCCAGAAGCAAAGTTAAAAATACCTGACACAATGATGCCAGCAATACTGCTAATAGAACCAACTATCACTGACATGATTAGAAAGCGGCTAAAGTGGTGACTCATCAGTTTGGCGGTGGAGGCGGGAATCACCAAAAAGGCGTTCACTAGTAAAACGCCGACAGCTTTAATCGCTACAGCAACGGCGAGTGAAAGCAAGACCACAAAAACGTAGCGGTACAACTGGACGGGAATACCTTGAACTTGTGCTACATCGGGGTTAAGGGTCAATAAAATTTGCTGGCGCAGAGTTGATAATAAAAATATGCTGCCTCCCACAAGTACTAGCAGCGTCAAAATCAAATCTGTGGTATCGATCGCTAGAATATCGCCGAACAGCACAGCCATCAAGTTGCCACGATATCCTTTAATTAGGCTAGTGAGAATCACACCGATCGCTAATGCCCCAGATAGGACTATGCTAAGGACGCTATCGCTACCTAAGTCGGTTTTGTCGATAAAGTAGAGGACAATAACCCCAAAAACCAACGTGAAAGGTAACAGCATCCAAGTCGGATTTATTTGTAGCAGCACACCTAACGCCACACCTACTAATGCTGCATGACCAACTGCGTGGCTGAAAAAAGATAACTGGCGCAAGGTGACAAAACTACCCAACATCCCGCCAAGTATTCCCATCAACACAGCACCGACGATCGCACGCTGCATAAAAGGGAATGTTAACAAGCTTACCAAGTCATTAGTATTGGCGATCGCAAGCCTTGCTATCTGACAATCATTGAAGAAATTCATATTTATGGATATTAATGTTGGTGCTGGTAACGGCTAAAACCTGGGCCGTAGGTTGCTAATAGGTTTTGCGGTGAAAGGGCAATTTCTGGCTTACCAGTACAAACAATGCTTTGATTCAGGCAAAGCACGCGATCGCAATGGCGATTTACCATATCAATATCATGAGAGACTTGCAATACCGTCCAACCTTCCTGACGCTTTAATTCATTTAGCAAAGCGTAAAAATCTGCTGAACCTTGCACATCAACACCAGCAAAGGCTTCATCGAGTACCAAGAGTTTGCGAGGCATTACCAAACAATAAGCCAATAAAACCCGCTTGAGTTGACCACCGCTAAGAGTACCAATAGCTTGATGCTGTAAATGATAAGCATCGGTTCGCCGTAAAGCTTCTCCTACGGCTGCCGATTTTTCTCGGTCTTGTCTCCACAGCCTGGAGAAAAATAAATCCCCTTTTTTCGCTTCTTTGTCCCATCCAAGTCCTACTAATTCGCTCACAGAAATGGGAAAGCTGCGGTCAAAAATGAAGTTTTGCGGCATATAGCCCAACAAGTGACGTAAACGCCCCAGTCTTGCAATTGGACGACCTAAAATTTCAATCGTACCAGCACTTCGAGGTATCAAATCTAAAACTGCTTTTACCAGAGTACTTTTACCAGCACCATTGGGGCCGACGATAGCTGTATCTGTTCCTGGCAATAATTCAAAAGAAACATCTCGAACAGCTAGATAGCTGCCTTGATAAACAGTTAATCCTTCTACTTTTAAAATAGCAATGTCATTAGTCATTGGTCATTAGTCATTGGTCATTGGTCATTGGTCATTGGTCATTGGTCATTGGTCATTGGTCATTGGTCATTGGTCATTTGCAAAGGACAAAGGACAACTGACAAATGACAAACCTATTTACATGCCGTTTGCAGAGTTTGCAAGTTAGCTTTCATCGCCTTGAAATAATGCTGTGGATCTGTTTCGCCAGTTTCTAGAGAATCCAGAGGACGCAAAGTTAATTTTAAATCTTTGGAGAGGCTCGATAGAAGTTTGTTATCTACTCCTGGTTCACTAAATAAAGCTTTAACTTTGTACTTCTTCACCGCATTGACTGCATTTTGCACATCCGTTGGTGAAAGTTGATCTTCGGGAATTTGTACTACAGCAACTTGCTTGAGGTTATAGCGTTTAGCTAAATATGGAAACGCATCATGAAAGGTAATAAAGGTACAACTAGGAGTTTTTTGCAAAGTCAGTTGAAATTCGCTGTTTAAACTTTCTAATTCTTTAATATAAGTCGCAGCATTCGCCTCATAAGTTGCTTTGTTCGCTGGGTCAGCAGCAATTAATCCATCCCGAATATTAGTTACTTGCTGTTTTGCCAAAACTGGATCTAACCAAACGTGAGGATTACCTTGGGTGTGTTCCTCGTCTTTTTCCTCTTGAGACGTTTTTACAACGGGTGAAATTTCATTTAAGGGTTTAATACCAATACTTGCATCAATTTCCGCTAATTTGCTGTTTTGGGCATTTTTAACAGTATTTTCCAGAAATCCCTCCAAACCTAAACCATTTTTTACTAACACATTCGCAGTTGCGATCGCTTTGACATTTTCGGGTGTCGCTTGGTATTCATGCACCTCCGTACCAGGTGGCACTAAAATTTCTACATCTGCCACATTCCCAGCTACTGCCTTAGTAAACAAATATATTGGCAAAAACGTTGTCACTACTTTAGTTTTTTCCGACTGCACCGACGGGGTAGAGGCAGCTTCCTGTGCTTGCGGCGACTGTTCGGAAGTTGTTCCCTGATTTGGATTCGATTGACTACAGCCAGTAGTTATTGACAACATCAGCAAAGCAATTATCGGCAAGATACCGCTTTTTTGCTTGCTTGTTCTAATTCCTCTACAATTCACAATCACATATTTTCTCCCCAAAACGGATGCTGACTCTGCCTCTGTCAAAATTCCTATTGACAAGTTTATACTATAATAATTCTCATTCTCATTTTAGGCACATAATATTATTCTGGATTTCCTGTGTAATGAATGACAACAAAACTTTTTTAGACGGTACAACCCTCTGCAATTTAGTTTTCCCTGAATAATTAGGGTTTCTTGACTTTTTTTGTTAAAAAGGTTGCTTACTTCTGATAAGATTGCTGACAAATATTCTCATAAAATACACGTTTGAAAAAACGTGGTTTGGGTGTGAGTTGGATATCAGTGTGAGGAGAGAAATGGAAAAATTCTGGAAATATCTGCTAGTTAGTCCAGCAGTCTGCTGTGTCATGCTATTTTTTAATACTGCTACATTTGCAGGTGAAACATCGGGAAAGTCTGAAATCAATCAACCGCAAGTTTCAGCTAATCCAGATATAAGAGTTACGAACATAGCGCCAGCTCATCCAATGGCGCAAGTTACATCTGTGTCTCAATTTTCTGATGTACAACCCACTGACTGGGCATTTCAAGCATTGCAGTCCTTGGTTGAACGCTATGGGTGTATTGCAGGATACCCAAATAGCACTTATCGCGGTAATCGGGCATTGACGCGGTATGAGTTTGCGGCTGGTTTGAATGCTTGTCTTGACCGCGTTAACGAACTTATTGCTACAGCCACAGGCGATTTAGTTAACAAACAAGATTTAGCCACATTACAAAAGCTGCAACAAGATTTTTCAGCCGAACTGGCGACACTCCGAGGTCGTGTGGATGCAGTAGAAGCTAAAACTGCTGAATTGGAGGCGAATCAGTTCTCAACCACAACTAAACTGCAAGGACAAGTTGTCGCAGTCGTTAGCGATGTTTTGTCAGGAAATACAGTCAACGGTGCGGAAAATACAACTTTAGGGGCACGAGCGCGGATAGAACTTGTGACCAGCTTCACAGGAAAGGATACACTATTTACCAGAATCCAGGCTAATAATATTCTCAGCCCTAACATTGGTACACCAGAGGGCAACTTATTTTTTGCTGGCGAGGATGGTACTACTAATGCTGCTATAGATGCACTCTTGTACAGATTTCCGTTGGGCGAAAAAACAGAGGTTGTGGCTATTGCCAACGCAGGTGCAGCAGATGACCTTACCAATACTATTAATCTCTTTGACGGTGATGGCTCTTTTGGTGCTTTGTCCACCTTTGGTACACGCAACCCAATTTATGGCCAGATAAACGGCGCAGGGTTAGGAGTAACCCACGAGTTCGGTGAAAAATTGGCACTAAGTCTAGGGTATTTGAGTGGTACAGCTAATGACCCTACGCCTAGTAATGGTTTGTTTAATGGTTCTTACGGTGCGCTAGCACAGTTGACAGTTAAACCAAGCGATCGCATTACTATCGGTTTAACTTACATCAATTCTTACAACCAACCACTACTTACGGGTAGCAATGCAGCAACTCTCGCGCCCTTAGATTTAGATGGCAATGGTACGTTAGATTCCCGATTTTCCAGTAATTCTTACGGTGTCCAAGCATCCATCGGCATCACTGATAATATCGTCTTAGGTGGTTGGGCTGGATACACCAACAGCCGCACATTAAATGGCGATCGTGGAGAGGTTGATATTTGGAACTATGCCGTCACTCTCGGCTTTCCTGACCTCGGTAAAGAAGGTAACTTAGCAGGTATCATCGCTGGTGTGGAGCCAAAAGTGACAAGCTCTAACATCGCAGGATTAGATAGAGATCAGGATACATCCTATCATCTTGAGGCATTTTACCAATATAAGCTGACTGACAATATCACCATTACTCCAGGAGTCATCTGGTTAACATCGCCAGATCATAACAATGACAACGATGATGTTGTAATTGGCGCGCTGAGAACCACATTCAGTTTCTAATACCAATTTGAAAAGAGAATGCGACAAATAGACCATTTGTAGAGACGCGATTCATCGCGTCTTTACCCAAGGATGTGTTGCAATCATTAATTGAATTGGTATAATTTTCAAAATCTCCAAAGAAGACGCAAAATTAAAATTTGCGTCTTTTATTTTTTGTGCAAAAGCAAAAATCGAACCCAGTAAAAATGCTCGGTTTGATAAACTCAGCTTTGTACAGCAAATTCTTCTGGATCAATTTCCCAATTTACCCAGCGAATTGCTTCACGCGCTGATTTCATATCAGGCGGAACTCGCAAGACATGAATGAATCCTGTACTGGGACAAGTCATTTTTAATAAGTAAATTGGTTCTTCATCTACATCATTATCTATTTTTAATAGAGTATATTCTTTCCAAAAATCTAATTCAATAGCTTGTAATTCTTGGCAAATTCTAGCGTAACCGATACCCTGAATTAACACTCGGCGTAGTTCAGCGTTTTCTTCTGTTAAAAGCCATTGAGATTGCCATTGTTGGGGGTGGATTTTACCGTATTTTTCAGGTAAGGTTACACCGTGGTAGGAGTAGAGGCTATATCCATCAGTAAATTCAATGGCGGGTTCGCCTTCAGCGTGGAGGCGATTTTGATTGTCGAAGCGCAGGTGAAGGGGGCGATCGCAAATAATACAAATATCATCATACGCAAACAACCAACCACATTCTTGAATTAAAGATTGCAATACTTTCCATTCCTCTTGAGGATAAACAATGTTCAAAACAGAGATACAGAAATCAAACCCAGTCATCCAATTACCGTGGCTTTCAGGTTTAAAGCAGTCATTAAGTTGCATTTCAATCCACCACGAAAAATCCTCTCTTTGCTCGTTTAGTTCAATGCTAAAGTTTTCACTTAAATCGTTGTATATTTTATGATTTAAGGGATCATCTACCACATAAAAAAAACAGTTATCTAATTGCTTACATACTTGGCTTCCAAACAGTTGATTGAGTTTACTCAACAATTCGTGAAAAAAAAGTAACGAAAATAAGCTCCCTAAACTATTTGGTTCATTGAGGTAATTGTCTATAAATTGAGATGACATTCGTTTTAGCATCCAGTTGCAGGCTGCATAAGGACTATCCTGAAAAAAGATTTCAGGCTGTTCATAGTCAATTGCAATATAGGCAGCTTTGACCGCTTCCGCCGCTTTTTCACGATCAATTCGCTCAGTTGAAAGAGCGATCGCTCTCCACTTTTCCCGATACACTGGAATCAAAGCTTCTTGCTCAGGCGTTAACTTCTCAATCAGCGACATATCGCCAACCTTCAGGCTCGTATTCCCGTTGAATTTTCACCATCCAGTCACCTTGGGGAATAGAAATAGCTTTATGCTCCTCATGGGCAAGTAATGCCGACTCTGAAAACACACGCAAATAGAGTGTGCTATCTTTATCGTATAATTCCGCGTCTCCCTCAGTAATGCGATGCTTATGCCCTGTAACTTCGCCTTCTGCCAAAGTTAAGTGAGGTATTTTTTGTCCTTCAATTTGCTGCACAGGCAGTAAAATTACATCACCTTGGCGAATCGGTTTCATGGTTTTGCTTTCCTGACATGGGTACAAACCCTACTTCGCTTTTGCTTTCAAATTTGGTTTAATTTTGGCACAAGCTATATGAAAGTGGGCATTGGGAATTGGGCATGGGGCATTGGGAATTGCTTATTTCTACCTTATCTTCCAATACTTGTCGATTAAGGGAAATAAGGAGAAAGGGAGAAAAACCCTTTTCCCTTTTCCCCAAACTCAATTCCGGGTTGAAAATGCTTAACCGAGCAGCATTGCCTTATCTCCTTCATCCCTCCATGCCCAATGCCCCATGCCCCATGCCCCAAGATATTTTGAAAACTGTAGTCGCCAATTATGCGTTAGATAAGTTAAAGATTGAAATAGCTGGAAATTCACACCCAGCGTTCCCCTCCTCTACCCTCTGGGACAGGCTGGGCCATAAGTTCAGCAGATTTTATCCCAAGCAGGCAGTTTATGTGAGGATTAAATCACTGCCCTAAGCGTGACCTTTTATCTTGACAATTTGCAAAAATTACCTCAACTTGACTGTTTAGCTTAGTAGCTCTTCTTTTTATTAAAATTTCCATGTCAACTCTCGTCATTGTCGAATCTCCAACCAAAGCTCGTACCATTCGCAACTACCTGCCAGCAGGCTATCGGGTGGAGGCGTCTATGGGTCATGTGCGTGACCTCCCCCAGTCGGCTAGTGAAATTCCTGCTGCCGTCAAAGGAGAATCATGGGCGCAGCTAGGGGTAAATGTGGACGCCGACTTTGAACCGGTGTATGTTGTCCCGAAAGACAAAAAGAAAATTGTTACCCAGCTCAAAGATGCCCTCAAAGATGTAGATGAACTGATTCTGGCAACGGACGAAGACCGGGAAGGTGAAAGCATTAGTTGGCATTTATACCAATTGCTGAAGCCGAAAGTTCCGACTAAGCGGATGGTGTTTCACGAAATTACCCAAGAGGCGATCAAAAAAGCCCTGAAAAACTGCCGCAATATCGATGAGCAGTTGGTTCGCGCCCAAGAAACACGGCGGATCTTAGATCGACTGGTGGGTTATACTCTGTCTCCACTGCTATGGAAAAAAATCGCCTGGGGATTATCTGCTGGGCGAGTGCAATCTGTAGCTGTGCGACTTTTAGTCACTAGGGAACGCCAACGCCGCGCTTTCCGCGAGGGTACGTACTGGGATTTGAAAGCTAGTTTATCAAAGGAAAAAACCCCCTTTGCTGCCCAACTGGTAACATTGGCAGGAACCAAAATCGCTAACGGCAGCGATTTTGACGCAGCAACTGGACAAATTACCGCAGGTCGCAATGTCTTGTTGCTAAACGTTGACCAAGCTGTAGCCCTCAAGGAACGCCTAACAGGGAAAACCTGGAGTGTTACCGAGATGGAGGAACGCCCAGTGACGCGCAAACCGTCGCCACCGTTCACCACTTCAACGTTGCAACAAGAATCTAACCGGAAATTGCGCCTCTCAGCTCGTGACACGATGCGGGTTGCCCAGAATTTGTACGAGCAGGGGTATATTACCTATATGCGGACAGATTCGGTACATTTGTCAGATCAAGCGATCGCAGCTGCTCGGAGTTGTGTAGAAAAGCTTTACGGTCAACAATACCTCAGTCCCCAACCACGGCAATACACCACCAAATCTAAAGGCGCACAAGAGGCGCACGAAGCAATTCGTCCAGCAGGTAGCACCTTCCGCACCCCCCAAGAAACTGGTCTGGGCGGTCGAGAACTTGCTGTCTACGATTTGATTTGGAAGCGGACTGTCGCCTGTCAAATGGCTGATTCCCGCCAAACTCAAATTACCGTGCAATTGCAAGTTGAGGATGCTGGATTCCGTTCTTCTGGTAAACGGATTGAATTTCCAGGATACTTACGTGCCTACGTTGAAGGTTCAGACGACCCAGAAGCAGCACTGGAAGACCAGGAAGTGATTTTGCCGAATCTGAAAGTCGGAGATCATCCCGATTGTACAGATTTAGAAGCAGTTGGGCACGAAACCCAACCGCCAGCTAGGTACACCGAAGCTTCTTTAGTGAAAACCTTAGAAAGCGAAGGTATCGGTCGTCCCAGTACCTACGCCAGCATTATTGGCACAATAATTGACAAAGGTTATGCCCATTTGGTGAGTAACGCTCTTATTCCCACCTTCACCGCTTTTGCCGTCACCGACTTATTGGAAAAATATTTCCCGGACGTTGTTGATCCCAGTTTTACCTCAAAGATGGAGCAAACCTTGGATGACATTGCTACAGGTGAAGCGAAATGGCTACCCTACTTGCAGCAATTCTATTTGGGAGAAAAAGGGCTAGAAACCCTGGTAAAAGAACAGGAAAGTCAAATTGATGCCACCAAAGCTAGGACTGTAGAACTGGAGAATCTAGATGCCAAAGTCCGCATTGGGAAATATGGCCCTTACATTGAAGTTGAAAATGGTGAGGGGGTTATCACCGCTTCAATTCCCAAAGACTTGACACCAGCCGACCTCGACCCCAAACAGGTAGAAGTATTGCTGCGACAAAAAATCACAGGCCCCGACCAGGTAGGCCGGCATCCCGAAACTGGCGAACCAATTTATGTGAAAATTGGTGCTTATGGGCCTTATGTCCAATTGGGTGACAAAACCGACGAAAACCCCAAACCTAAACAAGCCTCCCTACTCAAGGGTGTCACCCCAGAAACCGTTACCCTAGAAATGGCTGTTGGTCTGTTGGCACTACCCCGGACATTAGGAGTTCATCCAGTTACTGGCGGCAAAATCCAAGCAAGTTTAGGGCGCTTTGGCCCTTATGTAGTTCATGACCAGGGTAAGGAAGGGAAAGACTACCGTTCTCTAAAAGCTGCTGATAATGTATTGACAATTAGCTTAGAACGTGCATTGGAGTTATTGTCTGAACCCAAAAAAGGACGCAGTTCTACAAACAGCAAATCTAAGGCCGCTTTACGCGAATTGGGTACACATCCAGATGATGGAGAAACAATAAACATCTACGATGGCCCTTATGGCCCTTACATTAAGCATGGCAAAACTAATGTGAGTATCCCAGAAGGTCAAACGGTAGAAAATATAACCCTGGCTGAGGCGCTGAACTTGTTGTCAGCTAAAGCATCAACAGGGAAATCGACTCGCAAAACGACTAAATCAACGACTTCCAAATCTAAGTCAACTGCTAAGTCAACAACCTCTACGAAAAAAAAGGGCACAGAAGGTTAATTGTAAGTCAGCTAATTTTGGACTTCGACTTTGCTCAGTCGAACGATTTTGAATTAAAAGAATTTTGGGGTTTATGCCCCAATACAGTTCAGTTAAGCTTTTTTCTCTCCCCCTGCCTCCCCTGCTCAAGAACAGCCTGCTTTAACAGATAAATTTGCTTAACCCAAGCGTATTGGTTTATGCCCTGCCCCTTGTAAGCAAAATAAATCTAAAATCTAAAATTCCTAATCAAGAGTCCAAAGTCCGATCCCTAACTCTTGACCCTTGATATCCATCCTTGATAGGATGCAGTTCAGTAGGTGCAAGTGTGATACTCTAAAAAGTAAGGGAAAACACAACGCCAAATTTTAGAAGTGGCTTATGTCCCAAACACGGGATTGTTTATCAGCCCGGTTGGAAGCCAGAGGTGCGAAAATATGCCAATTTCTGCGTACCTGTTAATCAAAAATTGAGGTAGTATCTCAGGAGCCGTCAGTTCATGGACTATATAGAAAAGGTGCTGGAAAAGGTTAAGGAATTAGCACGGAGGCTAATTGAGAGCCTGTTAGGGCCAGAGGCAGAACCGGAACCGGAACTGATTCCGATTCCTGTAAACGATCGCTCGCGTCGTCGCCACTAATCTCAAAGTGCTCAACTCGACGTTGCAATCCTTAAGCATTCTGGCACTGCATGGGCCAAACTTAAATTTGCTAGGACAGCGAGAACCAGGAATTTATGGTGCGTTGACTCTAGCTGAAATTAACCGCCTGTTAGAAGAAGAGGGATTCAAGATACAGGCGAAAGTTTTTTCTGTGCAGTCAAATCATGAAGGAATTTTGGTAGATACTATTCATGCCGCATTAGGACAACATCACGGGATTTTGATTAATGCAGGGGCATATACCCATACAAGTGTGGCATTGCGAGATGCGATCGCGGCTGTTAACTTGCCCACAGTCGAAGTACATCTAAGTAATATTTACCGTCGGGAAGATTTTCGCCATCATTCGTACATCGCCCCAGTAGCGATTGGTCAAATAAGTGGTTTTGGCGCACAAAGTTACTTGTTAGGCTTACAAGCACTGGTTAATCATTTAAGAAGCATATAAGCATGAAAAATCAATTGATTTTAAATTTTGGATTTTGGATTTTAGATTAAATTCTTGAATCTAAAATCTAAAATTGTATGCGTTACTCTCCTATAAGTCGGTTTAGAGGTACTTTACTCGGAGCATTCCTAGGGGAAAGTTTAAGTACTGGTAATATACAGTCTCAGAGTTACCTGGATTTGGGCAGAATGGCGGTTCTAGGTACTGAGAGTTTGATTGCGTTGGGTAGATTAGATTTAGATGATTGGATAGCGCGTCAGCAACAAGAATCTCTTAACTTAGCAGTAACTGATGACATATCGATTAAAATAATTCTTGCGACACTACCAGTAGCACTTTTTTTTCACGAAAATCCGATTAAGCTTCGACAAAACTTGCTGCATGTCCTAAAAATCTGGGAGGATGACCCAATAGTAAGGGATGGAACGCTAGCAGTAGGATATGCGATCGCTCTTGCCTTAACTGAAAAACTTAACCCCCGAACCCTCATCCCACAAACAATTTCTTTTCTCGGACAAACGCCGACATCAATACCAAAAAAATTATTAACAGTTCAGAATTTATTAGAGCAAGGGGCAGGATTGTCAAGGGCGCAAGCTGAGTTTGCTAAAGAAGAACTCAGTAACACTATTTCTATGGCATTCTACTGCTTTTTGAGTACCTTGGAAGATTTTCGGCTGGCAGTTTTGCGGGCTACTCACAATGGCAATTTTATGCAACATGCTACGCCTCTAACCTCACAAACTACAGGTGCAATTACTGGTGCTTTATCAGGAGCATATAACGGTATAGGTGGAATTCCGGTAAATTGGCAATTGCTCTTGCAGAGGAATTCTCCAGTATGGGGACTAGCTAGCTTTTCCCAAATGTTAAAATTGGCGGATGCATTTGTAGCGGTGTGGTCAGGAGTGTATGATCTTACCTTAAATCCAACGGAGTTAACTGAGGAGGGATATGAGGTGGCTTTGCTTTGTGTTTACGCAGCTCCTCGCGTTATTCGGTCGCGTTAATCCTATCTATTTTTACCGAATAACAGTGCAGATACTAAACACTGAAGACTACTAAATCTAGCCAAAAACTAAAAAACTTATATACTAGAATTTTTCAGAAAAACTTTGGACTGATTCTGTAGGTAGCTATTGTGGCAAATCAGCTTTAATTAGGCTCCATCACTGGAGTTGCGATCGCAGCTAATCAAACTTCCCTGATGATTGTCTTATTTTGAGCCATCAAAGTCAGCAATTGCAGGCAGAAATAATGAAAATAAAGCAATTTTTGCAATTCTTAACCCAGCAATTGACTAACTGGCGGCGACAGTACAAAGGACTACGCCGTAAGGGAAAGTTAATGAGAAGTCCCAAAAGCAAAACCCATAGAAGGGAACTTCTAAGGACTGTGCTTAAGAATATAATTCTATTTTTATCAAAAACCAATGATAAAAGCGAGCGCCGAAAACAAGAAAGAGCGCTTCAGTCAAAAACAAAATCGGTCAAAACTAAGAGTACTATTTATGGAGTTGCTTTAGATTGGGTACATGAACAGCGTTCCTTGGTAATTTTAGCGATCGCTCTAGTGTCCCTGACTGGTGTTATTGGGCATAAATTATACAACCAAACTCAAATCCAAATCGGAAATCCTGCGCCCCAAACAATTACAGCGCCTTACACAGCTAGCATTGAAGATCAGAAAAAAACAGAGTCACAGCGCCAAGCTGTTAGTGAAACATCCTTACAGGTGTTGATGATTAATGCGCGAATGAACGAACAAATCAACGAAAATTTGCAAAAACTTCTGGATGATGGCAATGAAATTCGCGCCGTTGCTGGAGCTTTTCCTTTTTTTGATCCTGTAGTTTTGTCCATCTCTACCCAGCGTTACCTCCGCTCTTGTCCTGATTTGGAATGGCAAGCACTACTAATAGCTGTAGAAAATACTAAAAATCAGCATAAGAAAGGAACAAGACGAACCACCGCCTCATCCGCACCCAATCAGCCACTAACGCCACAGAAGACAAAGCCTGTTGATTTTTCTCAAAACACTGATTTTACTCAAGCAGTAGCAGAACTAGAATCTTACCGCGTCACTTCTGAGAAAAACTTGTCTTTAGTGATTTCCCAAATTTACCAAACACGGCAAAGATACACCCAAGCCACTGCCAAGCTTTTACAGTTAGAGACTGTTACCCCAGAAGCAGTATATGAAGAATCCGTACTTTTGGATTTGTCAGATGAGGAGTGGGAAAAAACACAAATGGGAATCCATCAAAGTGCAGAGCGGATTCTCACCCAAGGCATCCCACAAGGACTGCCAAAAAATATCTTACAAGATGCGGTGAGTTTACAATTGCAGTTTTTTGTACCAGAATCTGCCGAATCTTTGGCAAAGAAGCTTTTGTTAGCTGTACTCAAGCCGAATCTGCAAAAAGATGAAGAACAAACCAGAGAAAACGCTCAAAAGGCTGCTGCTGGTGTGTCACCCGTGATGGTGAAGGTACGGTATGGCCAGGTGATTGTCAGAAAAGGGGTGCAGATTACTGCATGGAACTTTAAGGTGCTGGAGCATTATCACCTGGTTCGCCGGGAGGTAAAATGGCAGGAGTTAGTGAAGTTAGCAGGTGTAATTGCGATCGCCATTGGCATTTTTGTCTGGGTAGAACGGCATGTCGATTACGAATTGCGACAACGCGATCGCTTGTTAGTGTTATTGCTGACTTTAAGTGTGCCAGGGTTGGTAACGATGGGATTGCCTTATACCACCTGGAGTGCCCTTGGTTTATTGTTGGGAAGCTTTTACGGCCCCATTTTAGGATTGACAGTTGTCGGACTGCTGTTGCCGATATTAGCTATTAGCTTGGATATAAGCAAGGCTGCGCTTTTAGCTGGTGTAGGAGGAGGAATATTAGGTAGTTACATAGCGCAAAGATTGCGATCGCGTGAAGAATTGGCATTATTGGGTGTTGCGATCGCTTTAACTCAGGGCGGTATTTATCTGGTTGTTAAAATTTTAATTGGTCAAGCATTCGGTTCAACTTGGTATCTCGTCCTCCGAGAAGCCGGATTGTTTGCTTTATCCGGTTTAGGCTGGAGTATTGTAGCTTTAGGGTTGAGTCCTTATCTAGAAAAAGTTTTTGATTTAGTTACCCCAATCCGTTTAGCGGAGTTGGCGAACCCTAACCGCCCTTTATTAAAACGACTTGCTACTGAAACTCCCGGAACTTTTCAACATACGCTGCTTGTGGCTACCCTTGCTGAAGCTGCTGCCAAAGAACTAGGATGTAATGTGGAACTAGTCAGGGCTGGTACATTATATCACGATATTGGCAAAATGCACGACCCCCTTGGATTTATTGAAAATCAAATGGGGGGGCCGAATAAACATGATACAGAGATTAAAGACCCTTGGAAAAGTGCAGAAATTATTAAAAAGCACGTAACTGAAGGGTTGGTGATGGCGCGTAAACACCTTTTACCGACAGCAATTCAAGCTTTTATTCCAGAGCATCAGGGAACGATGCTGATTGCCTATTTCCATCATCAAGCGCAGCAAATGGCTCAAGAAGATCCAAGTTTAACAGTAGACGATGCAGATTTTCGCTACGATGGCCCGATTCCTCAATCACGGGAAACCGGAATTGTCATGTTAGCAGATTCTTGCGAAGCGGCGCTGCGATCGCTCGAAGCATCGGCTAAACCTCTGGGAGAGAAGCGATCGCTTAAAGATGTTTCGACTGAACAAGCTTTAGCAATGCTTAATAATATTCTGCGTGCCAAATGGCAAGACAATCAACTCGTAGATTCAGGATTAACACGAGAAGAAATGTCAAAAATTGCCCAAATATTTGTGGATGTTTGGCAGCAATTTCATCACAAACGGATTGCTTATCCGAAGTTGAAGGCTAGTAACACTGCGCGGAATTCGTAACTTTTAGTCGAGATGCCTCAGATTTTGTAGCAGAGTAGAACTTCCACCTTTTCTAGCAAGTTCAGCCATCCATTTTTTGGTTCCAAATATTCCGTTCATCAAAGCAGGAATACTCAAATCTACATCTAGGGTTTTCCAATGTAATCCTTCACCAGAAGGTGTTACCTCTACTTTTGCTAAGTCCTTAACTAAAGCACCTGCTAGCCCTTGTCCTACCTCTGAAGGGAACCCAAACATACATTTGTTAGACAAAAAAACTATAATCATTCCTAAGTAAGCGTCATAAAAAGCACGAGTTGCTCGTGGTTCAGATGTGGCGATCGCATCTGAGTTTACTCTGGCATTGGCTAGCTTTTCTTTTAATTCTTCTGTAGCCGCAATTTTCTTAACCATAATATTCTCGCCTAATTCTCAGTACGTCGCACACCAGCCAAAATAAAATTAACTGCTGCTTGAGTATGCTGCTCAATCATTTCTGGACTCAGGAGTTGCAAATCGGGTCTAGTATGCTTGATGTTTTCGTAAGCGTTGAAGTATAAATTACAAACCCCAATAATATGAAGAGTGGTGAGAAATGGATCGATCTGACGGAAACAACCTTTCGCCATCCCCCGCTCTAAAATCTTGATTAGATAGCTAAAATTTTCTTGCCAATTCCCCTGTTTGAAATATTTTCCCTGATTTTGGTTTGCTTCTTGGAACCAAAGCATTCCCCGGTGCGGGTGAGCAGCTTCATAAGCGATCGCTTCTTTGACAAGTACCTGCAACGCCTCCTCTGGTGGGAACTGATCCAGATTTAGCTGCTCAAACCCTTCGTGCATCTCCACCGCCGGACGTTGCAAAACAGCTTGATATAGTCCTTCCTTGCTCTGGAAGTAATAGTAAATCATCGCTGTGGTAACACCTGAACCTTTAGCGATCGCTTCTGTCCGCGCCCCTTGAAGTCCATTTCTGGCAAACTCCGCTTCCGCCGCATCGAGAATCTGCTTTTTCGTTGCTTCTGCATCGCGCACCTGACGCGGCTTTTTAGCTGAGAATTTTGACTGCGTTGAACGACCCACGTTGCTCCATCATCATAACGAAAATATATTAACTAAAAAATTGGTTAGTAGTTGACATAGAAGATGAAATTTATTAAATTAATACTTACTAACTAAAAAATTAGTTAGTTATTTGCATAATTCAGCAATGCAGTAGCCAAAATTAGCCGAGTAAATGCGCGGTTGTATTAGTTCGGGCATTGCAGACAAGAAAACTCTTACTAATAGTCTCGAATACGCTTTTCCTTCGACTACAGCTTTTTTTGCGAAAACGCCTATTGGTGATATTGCTCAAATTCATATTCTCTACCCGGAAACAGATAAAATCACTAAGACGTTTATTTTGATGTATGCCAAAGTCGTCAATCCTTTGATGAAATTCCTATTTAAAAACTCAGTTTTACAAGCAGCAGCCACAGTTATTGAACAGGATACAGGTGCAGTTGAAAGTTTGTATCCTCGGCAAAAACCAAAAATTAGATTGCCAAATGAAGAGATTATGTTCTATGCAGAAAAGCTCTACCGCGAGTGGTAATTTAGATTTGCAAAACTTCACTACGCTTTACAATTAAGTAACTAAAAATCCATTAAAAACTAACCATACTACTGTTGAACCAACAGTAAAAACACTGTCTGGAATAACCCCACAACAAAACCCAAAACACCACCTAAAGTTACAATCGCTTGCAATTCATTTTTCACAATTCCTTCAATAGCAGCTTCTAAATCAGCCGGTGAAGTTGATTTTACCCGATCAACTATCACTTGATCTATCGACAAAATTGGAATTACTTGTGCCACAATTACTTCTAAATCTTTTTCCAAATACTTATCTAATATTAAAGCCAATTCTTGACTCATTACTTCTAAAGAAGTATTGACAACAGGTGAAGTACTTAGACGATTCAGCAGCACTACAGCAATATTTTCCCAATCAACAGAATCAGTTAATCCTTGTAAAAAATCGCTGCCACTGTTTTGTAAGTAATGGCGGACACTTTCGCGGGTGGTCTTTCGGAGTTGGCGCACCGTCCCAATTGGCAAGTTTTGTAATGATAAATTTTGCAGTAATTTCCGAATGCGATCGCGGATTTGCAAATCTTTAGTCAATTCTTGCAAGCGACTATTAGCAGTCTCTTTTTCATCTAAACAAAAAGTCCGTAGCCGTGTCAGAGTATTACGTAAGCCAAACAAATTTGCTACTACCCAATAAGTCCCACTGGTTTTTTCGCGGAAGCCTTCATCAATAATTTGAATTGTGCGATCGGTCAAAAAATCAACTATCGTCTGCCGCAGCGCATCTGGTGGTAAAACTGCTTGCAACAACCAATCAGCAAGCCGTGTGGCTTGTTCTTCACTCAATTGAAATTCCAGTAATATCTGGTCAAAAATTTGATTGATCTGCGTTTCCAAAAAGTCTTCGCGTCGCGCTAAAACCTTGAGTAAGCGTGGCAAGGATTCTCCTATTAAATCCCGCAAAATCCCCGCCACAATTTTGGCACTTTTCTCGTTTTTATCTGTTTTAATTTGTTCAATTGCCAGCCGCAACAACCAGAGAATTGCTGATTGCACGCGTTCTGTTTGCAACAAACGCCGCGCTAGATTTTGCAATTCTTGTGGTGTCAAAAGTGACCCCATGATTGTCTTAGAAATGTTCAGAGCCAAACGTTCCTGGTTGCGGGGAATCAATCCAGGGGTGAAGGGTACTCTTCGTCCAGCAATGTAAATTGCTCGGTAAGGACGGAACAACATTTTGATAGCTATATCATTTGTGAAATAGCCAATAATTCCACCCAGTACCGGGGGAGACACATAAAGCCAAAGATGAGACCAGTCCACAGGATTTTGGATTTTGGATTTTGGATTTTGGATTCTAGATTATAAATTAGGGATTGAGTATTGGTAATTGGTATTTGGCGGTTATTAATTGTTAGTTGCTTTTCCACAAACCACTAAGGATTCTCTATTACCCATTACCTATTGCGCAGTCCCCAATCCAAAATTGCAAATCTAAAATCTAAAATTTGCTGACTACCAGCACTCCCATCATACCGTTCGCAATGGGGTAGTGTGTGGCAACAGCAAAACCAACTTGACGCGCTAAGTCTATTTGCTCTCTCCCGATGGGAAAGCGATCTAAACTAGGGCTGATGTAAGCATATTCTTCTTTTAACCCTAAATAACTGGCAACTGGCACCACAAAACTGTCCAGATACAACTGCTGAAAGGCACGTAGCTGAGGATTACTCGGTCGATGAAAGTCCAAAATTGCGGCTTTAGCACCCGGCTTCAAAACCCGGTATAACTCTTGGAGACTGCGGGGAATATCTTTAACATTTCTTAAACCATAGCCCATTGTTGCGGCATCAAATTGGTTATCCTCAAAGGGTAAATTTAGCACGTCAGCTTCTATCCAAGCGATGCCTACGGCGGGCAAAGCCAACGCAGGTTGCGGGTACTGCCAATGTGAGCGTTCTTTAGCTTTTTCTAGCAGGTTGGGTGAAAAATCCACTCCGTAAACCTTCCCTGTTGCCCCTACACGCCGTGCCAGACGTAAAGCTAAATCACCACTACCGCAACATAAATCTAATGCAGTATCACCCGATTTCGCTGCACTCCATTTCACTGCCATTTCCTTCCATATTCGATGCTGTCCCAGACTCAACCAATCGTTTAACTGGTCATAAACCGGAGCAATACGGTTAAAAATGGACTGAATTTCGTTAGTCATTGGATATTGGGTATGGGGCATTGGGCATTGGGCATTAGGCATTGGGCATTGGTTTTTGACTAATGACAAATGACTAATGACAAATGACTAATGACAACTAGTAAGAGCGATCGCTATCAGTTGGGCTGATAAATTAATTAGCATTAATTCATCTTCCCGTAAAGTGCAGGGTTGTTTCCACTGTAGGGATAATACACCCAAAAGTTGATTACGGTAGCTAATTGGGATAACTAAATGTGCTTGCACACCCGTATTTTTGTAGTGAATAGCATCAACTAATTTAGTGTCTTTAGGTATATTTAAGGAAACTTGCATTTGCCCGGTGGCGATCGCTTCCTTTGTTAGTGGGTCAACAGATAACCAATTCTCTATTATACCTGTATCGCTGTAAGTTCCTTGAGTCGCAATCAGAGTATTTCCATCTGTCAGTTGTAGAATACACCCATCTGTTGCAAAAGTATCACTCACAGCCCTAGCAATTGGAGCGAGAGTTTCTTCTAAGCTAGAAGCTGCTTGAGTTACCTGTACCAAAACACTCAGCAGGGCTATTTGAGCATGAGAACGGCGTAATTCTTCTGTACGTTGCTTGAGCAAGTCGTAGGTTTCTGCTGCTCTTTGCACCACTGCCTTCAGTTCGCCTGGGTCCCAAGGCTTGGTGATATATTTGTAGACTTGTCCTGCATTAATCGCCTCTACCAAGTCTTCAATATCAGTAAATCCGGTGAGAATTATCCTAACCGTATCGGGAAACTGAGGTACAGTCTTGCTGAGAAACTCAGTTCCTTTCATTTCTGGCATCCGTTGATCGGAGATAATCACCGCTACCTCCCCTTCTGCTGCCAAAACTTCTAGGGCGTTCACCCCACTATCAGCTTTCAGAACATTAAAGTCGCGTCGAAAGGTACGATAAAGCAGATCGAGATTATCTGGCTCATCGTCAACTACCAGGATTTTCAGCTTTTTTGGTTGTTGGAGAGTCATCACTTGATATTGGAGTTTATCAATTTCGAGATTGGGCTTATCCATAAGATATTTCTTGTAAATATTACTATCTTGTTATATTCCATACCAAGCTTAGTTGAGAATAGCTGAAAATTATCAAGGGTTTTTACGGAGTTAACTTGCATTTTTAAATACGGCAAATTTAACTCATCCCCCGGCTTCAAGCCGGGGGATTTCAAGTCATTAGTCATTAGTAGTTATACGCGATTTTTCGTGTTTAATAATACTAATGACTATTGACCAATGACTAATGACCAAGACGACTTGGCGACAATTCCTCCCGTACCGTGAAGGAACGGGCTTCCAAGTCGTCTTTCGGTGAGTGTTACAGAGGGGATATTTACTTGCCCAAATATCCCAAGCAAGAAAAAATTGCACAAGAATAATTAACTAGATAAGTTTCTACAGATCAACTCAAAGCAGTAGTTATACTCAAAACTTGCACCAGTTCTAGCAACAGGCTCAGAATTCATTCTGAGGCTATTAATTTGCATTCTTCTAAAGGCTCAATAAAGATTAGAGTCCATTTAAGTGGACTTGCGCTAAAAGTCTGTGAAATAAATTTCTTGGCAATAACTAGGCAGGTGCAAGATATAACTATGGGTAGTTCAGTGCGATTCGTTGATTAGTGAATCACGGTAATCAGTCCGTACATAACTAATCCAGCCCGTCAGCAGATTACTGACACTAAAGGCTGAACTCTCGGATTGATGCAGGTGCAAGTCCTGTCATTCAGACTCAGAATTGACTCCTTATCTGCCCACACCGAACAAGCTCGGTTCTTGTAGAGTGAAGCTGGGAACAGGGCGCAATCAGACAGCCGTTACGGGCTGACACTGGCGCTAACAGGGAGTTCCTATGATGAAACAGAGCCTAAAAAAGTGACCTACCCCTAAGCAGGGCGTAACAAAAAACCCCCTGACTTCACTGGAGAATACAATTCCCACCGCAATTGAACTGATAGCGGTAAGAGTCCAGGGAATCCAGTGGTCAAAATGGCTACATCTAACGGAACAATCAATCTTTCCGAGGGAACGAATAAAAACGATTTGGGAGTCCTGGGACAGTCGAACCCACGGTAGGCTAGACGAGAAGCGGAATTCTCACAAGTCGGGTAGGACGAACCGTAATTGGTTCGAGGTGTTCAGAAAATACAAACCAATGAAGAGAAAATGATTAGACACAGTGTAAAAACTAGTGAATCTTGGAGAGCCTTACCGTGGAAGAAATTCCGCCGTAATCTTTTCCGCCTTCAAAAGCGAGTATTTAAAGCTGTTCAAGTTGGAGACAAGCGGAAAGCTAGGTCACTCCAAAAGCTTATTCTAAAATCTACCTCGGCTCGATATCTTGCAATTAGACAAGTGTCACAGCTAAACGCTGGTAAAAAGACGGCGGGTATTGATGGTAAGAAATCCCTCTCATTTGAAGAACGCTTCAAGCTTGAAGAACTACTGAGAATGAATAGCGGAAATTGGAAACATCAAGGACTAAGAGAAATCCCTATCCCCAAAAAGGACGGGACTACCAGAATGTTAAAGATACCAACCATCGCGGATAGAGCCTGGCAATGCCTAGCAAAATACGCACTCGAACCAGCACACGAAGCCACTTTCCACGCCAGGAGTTACGGGTTTAGAACTGGGCGCTCTGCCCATGATGCACAACAGCACATCTTTAACAACCTCAACTCCAGAGTCAACGGAATAGAGAAACGAGTTATTGAACTTGATATTGAGAAGTGCTTCGACAGGATTAACCACTCAGCAATAATGGACGAACTCATCGCCCCCAAAGGCTTAAAAATCGGTATCTTCCGATGCCTCAAGGCAGGGGTTAACCCAGAATTCCCTGAACAAGGTACACCTCAAGGTGGAGTAGTTAGCCCACTATTAGCTAATATCGCACTCAACGGGATTGAAAGTATTCACAGATATCATGTGGAATACAAACAGGGAAGGAGAATAACAGACAAAACCTCGTCCGAGAAAATCGTCGAACCCTCAGTCCGATACGCGGATGACATGGTTATTATACTTCGACCCGAAGACAATGCGATAGAAATACTTGAAAGAATCAGCGAGTTCCTCCGTAAACGCGGAATGCAAGTAAGCCAAAAGAAAACCAAAGTTACCGCCGCGACAGATGGGTTTGATTTCCTCGGCTGGCACTTCAAAGTCCAGAAAAACGGAAAGCTTAAAAGTACTCCCTCAGTGGATAACTTCAAAACGTTCCGTAAGAAAGTAAAACACATCGTCAACAACTCGAATTATGGCTCTACCACAAAGGCTGAGAAATTAGCCCCGGTAGTTAGAGGTTGGAGAAACTACCATAAGTTCTGTAAGATGGACGGGTCAAAGTTCTCACTTTGGTTCCTAAATCACAGAACATTTACGGTATTTAATAAGGAAGCCAAGAAAGACCGCTATTCTAGTGCAGAACTAGTCAAAAAAGCGTTCCCATCAGTTCCTTACTCCGAAAACAGTCACGTCATGGTTCAAGGAAAAAAATCCCCTTATGACGGTAATATCGCCTACTGGAGCGAACGTAACAGCAAGCTCTACGACGGCATGACCTCTAAAGCTCTCAAAAAGCAAAACCATAGATGTGCTTCCTGTGGTCTGAAATTTATCGATGAAGAACGGGTACACCTGCATCACATCGATGGAAATCACGCCAACTGGAAGAAAAATAATCTTGAAGCAATCCATGAGAGTTGCCACGATTACAAACACATGAGCAAAAGCGAAAGCTGAGAACATCGGGAGCCGTGTACACGGAAACGGGTACGCACGGATCTAACTGAGAGGTGCGGGGAATAATATCCCCCATCGACTCAACCTAGATTAGAATAAGACTTGCTCATGAGGTATTAATTAACCTCTCAAGTTGAAGCTCGCACTCCGATTATGACTGATCTACCACCCAACGCTCAGAATCCCGAAGAAAATGCTACCAACGATGTAGCACAAGAATTACTGCGAAGGCTGAGGCAAAAACAAGGTAACTGGGTGGAATGGGGAGCCGCGATCGCCTCGTTGCTAAAAACCGGTTACAACCCCCAAGACATTTTTGAGGCGACTGGATTTGAGCCGATTCAACAAAATCAGGTGGTTGTTGGTTCTCAAGTTTACAATTCTTTAGAAAAGTTTGGAGTATCGGAAGAAACGCGATCGCACTATGCCACACGCGGTAGTGATGTTTTATATGAACTGCGTTTGCTCACCCAAGAAGAACGCGCCGCCGCCGCCGAACTAATCTTCGTCCACAATGTTGATGCCGATGAGGCACGGGAAATAGCAAAAGCACTTAAAGAATTCTCTTATTACCGCACTTTACCAGAAGGATTTTCTGCCCATCCTGGGGATGCCGTTGCTCATCAAGTTTGGAAACTGGCACGCCAAAATGCAGATTTACAACAGCGATCGCGTCTAATAGCCAAAGGTTTACGCTTTGCTCACACGCCAGCAGCAAGGCAAAAAATCGAACAACTACTAACTGATTTTACTACTGTTCCCCAGCGTCCAGCGCCAATTCTACCCTTTTACCGCCTAGAAGTTGAAGAACAATTACCCCGAATCTTGCCTGTGGTAGGCGAGATGCCATTATCACGGCAAGACTTGCAAGCTGTGCCCATAATGACAGAAATTGAACCATTTCGGATGGTCAAATTTGCTGGGGAGCAAGCTTGGGTGCCGTTACCAGGTTGGCAAGTGTTGTTGGCAGCAGTTGATCCAGTAGTGATTTTAGCAAATAGCGATCGCTTCCCTATCCAAACCCAAAGCCAAATCGGGCCAGTCGTAGTTGTAGTAGATCGTGCCCAACGAGAATGGGATGCCTCCAGTTACTTTGTCGTTGAAAATGGTGGTGAATTAGATTTTCAGTGGTTTGAAACTGAACCAGAAATTCCTTTACTAGGACAAATTATTATCATCGTTCGTCCTAAGAAAATTTTGGATGAAGAATTAACTAAGGATTCCTGGCAGATTGACGAATAAATTTAACAAATTCTCTGGGGATTTAAGTCAAGAGTGACTAACAATCGGCAAGTTTTGTGGCTCTTGTCTTTATCCCCGTTGTAAAACTTAATTACGAATTACGTTAGCGTAGCGGGGCGAAGGCCATTACAAATTATTCCGTTTTGCTCCCAATTGCCTATCACAAAAATATCAACAAACATTCATCAAATAAGAGAACAGGAAATAGTATTTTTTCAGCTTAAAATGTATAAAAATATTACAAAAGTTAAATAAAATTTTAAACAACTTTTAATAAAAATTAATTACTGAAGCAAGAATTTTAACAAATGTATCATTTGAGCAAAATGCTTAAGAAATTAAGTATTTTTTTTATTATTTTAACTTTTCCTGTATCCTTCTCTATTACCATCAATAATTATTGAGTAAAAAACAAATTTCTACTTTTTTGATTTAGTTTCTTGAAGAATTCAGAAGTCAGAACTCATTAGTGAGTGATTCAGAACTGTCACTAATTAGAAATTTAATAGGAAGAAAATAGACGCAATGGATTTCTGTTGATATAAATGACTCAAGGATTGTCCAACATCGCTATCACTCGTTTGTAGCTGAACAAGGAGTTTTCCAAAAATGTCTCTAACTAAACGTTGCTTGGCCGAATTTATTGGTACATTCTGGCTTGTCTTAGGTGGTTGTGGTAGTGCTGTTATAGCCGCAGCCTACACCGCAGATGCAGCAAAAATCAGCGAAAGTACTTCTTTTCCACTAGGTATTGGATTAGTCGGTGTATCTCTGGCGTTTGGGCTTACCGTCCTCACAGGGGCTTATGCTTTTGGTCATATTTCTGGTAGTCATTTCAATCCAGCTGTTTCCTTTGGGCTGTGGGCAGGTAAACGCTTTCCTGGATCTGACTTACTACCTTACATCGTCTCTCAAGTAATCGGTGCGGTTGTTGGTGCGGGCATTATCTACCTGATTGCGAGTGGCAAAGCTGGATTTACCTTAACTGGCTCTAACCCATTGGCCACTAATGGCTACGGGACTCACTCTCCAGGTGGTTACACGCTCTTTGCTTGCTTCATTAGTGAAGTTGTGATGACTTTCATGTTTCTATTGATTATTTTGGGTGTAACTGATAGGCGTGCTCCTAAAGGATTTGCACCACTGGCAATTGGTTTTGGACTCACCTTAATTCACCTGATTAGCATTCCTGTAACCAATACCTCGGTCAATCCCGCCCGTAGTACTGGAGTTGCTCTATTTGCAGGTGTAGAACTCTTTTCCCAAGTTTGGCTGTTCTGGATAGCTCCGATTTTGGGAGCTATTTTAGCAGGATGGTTGTATGTAGCCGTCTTTAGTGAATCAACTGCGGACGAACGGCAAAACATCGAAGAGCTAGTCTAAAAGTCATTTTCAACTGTACGAGTGTTTTTATAGCAGTTCATCAAAAGGGACAATAGTTGGAACTGCTTTGTGTTTATCATCAATCTTTCAGATGAAGTTGCGTAGGCACAGCCCAATCTAGGCATTGCTTGAGATTTCGTTCTGATATTTCTTAATAATCTCCCGACTAAAAGAACAAATGAGCCAAGCGAAATTTGTTTTTTCGGGAGATTATTATGTTGTTTCAGGTTCCGATTGTCAAAAAATACATTTACTTATGAACCTATTAAATAAAACTTGATAGACTACTATCAGCAATCTATAGGAATCGTATTTGATTTTTGAAATTATCTATGTGGGCGGGGAGTAGGGAGTGGGGAATTAGGCTTTTCGATCTGTACCGAGCTTTTTCAGAAATCAAACATTAGTTCTATAGTAATTTAGGATTAAGAATCAGCGAAGATTATTCATTAGGATTTACGCACGGGTAACGGAAAACGAACCACAGAGGCGCAGAGGTCGCAAAGGAATCAGAGTTTTAGAGGGTTTTTGCGTAAGTCCTATTCATATCTGCGGTTTGGAAATTACATTCAACATATAACATATATTCAATATATAAAATTTGCTATGTCAGACTCTAAATTTACTACTTCTCTGGCTCAAGAATTACTTCACTCAGAATTGTCTGAACGATCGCCCGTGTCATCCCTACGGGCAGAAGCCATAACACGCATCCGCAACGGTCTACGTCCTGGACAACAGCAAATGGCTGACTGGCAATCTGGCCCTTTGGCTATTTCTGCCGTTCCTGGTGCGGGTAAATCTACTGGGATGGCGGCGGCGGCTGCGATCGCGATCGCCCGTCAATATGAACGTTCATCCTCGCGCCGTCAGTTGGTAGTTGTCACCTTTACTCGTTCAGCTGCTGCCAATATTAAAGCGAAGATTCGCAAATTCTTACGAGATGATTTATCTCTCCCTCAGACTGGATTTTTTGTTTATACCCTACATGGTCTAGCGTTAAACATTGCCAGTCGCCATTCTGATTTATCGGGTTTGCAGTTAGAAAATGTCACATTAATTACACCAACCCAAAGTCACCGTTTTATCCGAACAGCTGTAGAGCAATGGATTGCGAATAATCCCGGAATATATTTGCGGTTATTAGAAGGTCATCAATTTGACGGAGAAGAGACAGAAAGGTTGCGTCGCCAATCGGTGCTGCGAACAGAAGTATTGCCGGAATTGGCTAATACGGTAATTCATGAAGCAAAAAGTTCTGGGATATCGCCAGAAAAATTGCGGGAGTGGAGTAAACAAACCACAGACGAATATGCAATTTTGAGTGTAGCGGCGGGATTGTATGAGCAATATCAAAACTTAATGCGATCGCGTGATTTCATCGACTACGACGATATGATTTTAGCCGCACTGCGCGTTTTAGAAAATGACAGCGCCCGTCGCATCGAGCAAAACCAAATATTCGCCGTCTTTGAAGACGAAGCCCAAGATTCTAGCCCATTACAGACACAGTTGTTAGAAATTTTGGCGAGTGATGGGGAATATGAGGGGATGAATACAGACGCAATGAATCGCGTCTCTACGCACTCCCCACTCAACTTGGTACGAGTTGGTGATCCCAACCAAGCGATTAACTCTACATTTACCCCAGCCGATCCGATTTATTTTCGGCAATTTTGCGAAGAGTGCGATCGCATCAAACAATTGGCAACAATGGATCAAGCTGGTCGCAGTACTAGAATTATCATTGAAGCCGCTAACTTTGCCCTCAAATGGATCAATAATCAGTCGTTAGCAACAACGAATAACGGACAAAAGATTCCTGACAACCGACAAGTACCATTTCGCTTGCAGACAATTCGCCCTGTTGAAACAAACGATCCACAAAAGAACGCCAACCCAGCACCAGTAGGACGAGGACTAGAACTTTATACCCCGCGTGACATTCATCAAACCGTTGAATTGTTATCTCAAAGAGTGATTGAGTTATTTGGCGAAGACCCAACACAAAATAGTGCAGCGATTTTAGTGCGAGAAAATCGCCAAGGACGATGGTTAGCAGAAGCTCTGACACCTGTGTGCAAAGAGCATAATATTACACTGTACGATGTGGGAGAACGCGATCGCCGTTCCCATGTTCCCCAAGAAATTTTAGCATTACTGCAATTTTGCGATCGTCCCCACTCTCCCGATTACCTGAAAGCCGCACTAGAAGCATTAGTACAGCGCCAGTTAATACCTACTCAAGACCTTAACGCCCTTGCTAGTCTCCCAGAAGAATTCTTGTATCCTGGCCCCCTAGCAGCAACCCAGCCAGAAACAGTCCAAAAAGCTGCTCGTTTGTGTCGCAGTTTACTTCGCGCCCGCTTGGAATTGCCCCTGTATCAGCTAATTTCCTTTCTCGCCTTGACCTTAAATTACGACCAGGCAGAATTGGCAACTGCTGACAAACTCGCAGAACGGGTAAACCAGCAGATAGCCGGCAATAGTTCGATGGGGGGAATGCTATCAGCTTTAAGTGAAATCGTCAGTTCCGAACGGTTTGAACCAGTAGAAACCGAAGATTCGGAAGAACGTTACACTCGTCGCGGTCAACTGACCATTATTACCATGCATAAAGCCAAAGGGCTAGATTGGGACTATGTGTTTCTTCCCTTTCTCCACGAAAACTTGATTCCTGGCAGATTTTGGGTTCCTCCTCAAAGTCAGTTTTTAGGGGATTTTACCTTATCAGAAGTAGCCCGCGCCCAAATTCGTGCTGCTCTCCACGGAGAATCTACCATACCAGATGTTACACAAGCATGGGAACAAGCAAAGCACTTGAAAATATCTGAGGAGTACCGTTTACTCTACGTTGCGATGACACGAGCAAAGCGTTTGGTGTGGATGTCAGCAGCCCAGAAAGCCCCCTTTACTTGGAGTAAGCCGGACAATTTACAAGAACAAGCGCCTTGTCCGGTTTTTCCGGCATTAAAGCGCCAATTTCCTGAATGTGTGATGAATTTAGGAGTAATGGCCAAACAAGGGTGATCAAAACTTTTAAGAAATTAATTGGAATGTACAGTTAGTAGCGATCGTATTGTGAATATTTGTACAAAATAAGCCACCTATAGTGGAAGTTGCCGTTTGAAAATTGGTGTTATAGATTGGTGCTGAGATTTTAATCAGAAATTGATTTACCAATGAAAACCCAACAGTTGACAACGACACAAGAAAATAGACCCAGCAAGACAAAAAAACAGTCTTTTCCGGGTATTAATATTGGTACTCCTAAAGTACCATTCCGCCAATGCAAGAAAACTGTACAACAGCATGAGTTACTCAGTGACTGGGAACACGCGAGTTAATTTTGTAACATCCTCTCATACCAACTTACTAATCGTGATGCATAAATTAGGAGTGCAATGGATTCTTTCTTTCTATTGCCATAAGCCAACAATCTGAGTATTCCCCTTCATGTAGCTCATGAGCGGGCAATAGCTTTAGTTTGACAAAACCACATTTTTCATAACAACGGATAGCGCGAGGATTGTCAACATGAGGATCTATGACAATTTTATGAGCTTGTCGCTGTTCAAAAAGATAAGTGATAAATGCTGACAATATTTTTGTACCAATTCCCTTGTTCCAATAGTCGGTTTCGCCTATGAACAAGTCAATTCCGTAGACATAATCAGTTTGATCATCAAGATGATACAATTCTCTATCGGTTTGAGATAAGTCATTGAGCGCACAATACTGCAAATAACCAATGGGAATATTTTGATAGTAGAACAGACACGGAACAACCGGGTCATCTCCCCTAATCATCGGTTTGTACGTTTCTATAATTCTTTCTAAATCAAAAGGATTATCTCTTCCTTCATAAAATTCCAAAACTTGTGCATCAGTTAACCATTTTGCCATCAACTGATAATCATATATTTCATCTTGCATTAGACGAATAGCAATTTTGTCTTGTTCAATTAGCATTTCCTGTGTAGATAGATTTTTCTAGCCAATATTTAAATAAATATAGTTTGTTCAAAATGTCTATCATCTTGTTGCAAAAATTATAAAAAAGCAAAAAGGAATTCCATACCCGCTTCGTAAACATGGAATTCCCTTTAAATTTTGTCTTACCTCTAACAAAAAACGCCTATGCCAAGCTTAAATTTATTCAATTACCACCAGAGACAACAGATTTATTATGTATAGCAGTGTCTTCAGACTTTCTCTGCCATTTGCCATCGCTGCCTGGTTCGTATTCATTCTTTACACTATTCCAAGCAATTTCACGCGCACCTTCTTCATTTGAACCATTACTTTGAGCAGCATTAAATACAGCTAGAAAAATCTGCTGTGCGTGTTCGGGTAACTGTTCTCTAATATCACCAGGCAATTCATTTATTGTTTGATCAGCCATAAACTTACTCCGATTATTTCAAGTTAAGTTTATGTTAAAAAACTTGCAATAGAATTTCATCTTTCTGAAAGTAGAGAAACAAATAATCATATTTTTGGCTGAGTTAAGCGATTTTTAAATCAGCGATGCAATAATATTGATGCTCATTGCTAAAATTGTGGTGTTGAAAAAGAAGGATAATATGCTATGTAACAGAGTCAAACGCCTCATATCGTGCGATCTCGTTTCCACATCTGAAACTTGACTGGTCATGCCAATTACGAATGAATAATATAAAAATTCCCAATAGTCTGGATAATCGTTATTAGGAAAATCTAACCCTTTGGTGATTTCTTCTCTATTATTACGACTAATAGATTTGTAATAACTGTGTGCATATTGCACTGCAAACATCGTATGCACTAGTAACCAGGAACCGACAATGGTCATAATTGAAAGTATGACATGTAGGGTAAGCAGAATTGTTGACAATCCTTTTTTATCAGTTAGTAAAAACCCAATGGCTAAAACACTAGCACAAGCCGCAGCTATCACCAGCATGAATATAGCTAAATGTCCTTCATATTCATTCTCAGCATAACGGCGAATTTTTTCTGGGGTAGCTTTGATCATCTTCCACCAGGTTACAGCTAAGAAAAAGTCAGCACCAGAGTTCCAAGCGCAGAGAATGCGAGTGGGTAAATGCAGCCAAGATGGAAGAATTATTGAAACTAATCCAGCTAGTCCGATAGCAATTATCAGTCTAGGGCGGGAGTCAAAGTTTTTAAATAAATTAAGTTTCACAAATATTGCGATCGCAAAGTTTAACTAATTCGTAATGACGCTCTCTACGAGACGCTAAAAGCGTAGCTTGCTTCTCTGTAAGATTACGCGGACTCGCTACCGCTACGCTAACGTACTTTGGTAAAACACCACCTCAGATTGTAAAATTTGTATTCTTGAAGCTAATCATCATTCAAATTGCATCTTTGTGTATCCGCGTTCCCCATCATTTTTAACGTTTTGAACTACACAACTTAGAAGTGCATCAGCTTACTTGTTGTGGGATAAATTTTTAACTAATTCAATTACGAATTACGAATTACGTTAGCGCAGCGTTCGTGACGTAGGAGCGTCATTACGAATTATTTTAACTTGGCTCTAATCGTTTCTATTCGTTGACGATTAACACCCAAATCGCTTTGACCTAAGCGTGAGGCTGAACGTACTTGGATAACATTAGCACTCCGGTCTAAATAGAATTCTACATCATCCACAAATCCCAGTAAAGCGCTTTTAAATTCTGCATATAAATAATCTTGGCTTTCGGTAATTATTTGAGTTCTTGGTAAGGACTCAATAATCTTTTTAAGATTACTAATCGCTTTTTCTGGAGTAGATGTAAAAGTCAGTGGTGCAATTTTGTGGGTTGCATCTGTACTCTGACTAGAAACACAGTTAGGAGAATTAGGGCAGGGTGCTAATTTACCGTTGCTAATACCTAAATTATTTGGTCGTTTGCCAGCAAAAACCATAATTATGTCTCCGGGTAAGTGAATAAGTATACTCTCGCACATTTGGTTGAATCACTGTAATACTTTGGCTAATTGCATCTTCTGACAAATGATAGATTCATTAAAACATCAGTAGACCTCTTGCAAAAGTGCTTTTTGCACTCTTGGGGGAAAGGGTAATGGTTTTAGGGGAAGCGGATAATACAGAACTTTTTCCCCTTCTCCCTTCCCCTTTTCCCGACTTATGCAAGAAGTCTAGTGATGCGTGCGATCGCCTCTGGCGTTGGCGAAGCCATCGCTCTATGATTCGTAAGTATCATCTAAGCGAAAACAGATTATGACACAAACAATTTCAATCAACGACTCTGGGCGCTTGCAACTCACACCGTTAGAAATTCCATCCCGTTTGCTGTTGGGGCCTGGGCCCTCCAATGCCCATCCCGCAGTTCTCCAGGCGATGAATACCTCACCTGTTGGGCATCTTGACCCAGCTTTTCTCGCACTCATGGATGAAATTCAGTCGTTGCTACGCTACGTATGGCAAACAGAAAATCCACTCACCATTGCAGTCAGTGGTACGGGAACAGCCGCAATGGAAGCAACCATCGCCAATGCTGTAGAACCCGGTGATGTGGTTTTGATTGGTGTAGCTGGTTATTTCGGTAATCGGCTCGTAGATATGGCTGGACGTTATGGCGCAGATGTGCGAACTATTACCAAACCTTGGGGACAAGTTTTCAATCTAGATGAACTCCAAACTGCCTTAAAAACTCATCGTCCAACTATTTTAGCTCTAGTTCATGCCGAAACCTCCACTGGCGCACGTCAACCATTGGAAGGTGTTGCTGATTTGTGTCGTGAATTTGGCACGTTGTTGTTAGTTGATTCAGTCACAAGTTTGGGTGGTGTCCCCTTGTTTTTGGATACTTGGGGAGTTGACTTAGCCTATAGTTGTAGCCAAAAAGGGTTGGGTTGTCCGCCTGGTGCTTCGCCTTTTACAATGAGTCCGCGTGCTGTTGAGAAATTGCAACAGCGCCAAACAAAGGTTGCAAACTGGTATTTGGATATGTTGCTGCTGGGTAAGTATTGGGGCGCTGAACGCACCTATCACCATACAGCACCGATTAATTTATATTATGCATTGCGGGAAGCACTGCGTTTGCTTGCAGAAGAGGGATTAGCAAACTCCTGGCAGCGTCATCAGAAAAACGTAGAATATCTCTGGGAAGGGTTGGAGAACTTAGGACTGAGTATGCACGTTGAGCAAGAGTATAGACTACCAACGCTGACTACTGTCTGCATTCCAACAGGGGTAGATGGGAAAGCGATCGCTCGGCAGTTACTTAATGAGCATAATATTGAAATTGGCGGTGGTCTTGGCGAACTAGCTGGTAAAGTTTGGCGCGTCGGATTGATGGGCTTTAATAGTCGAAAGGAAAGTGTTGACCAACTTTTAGCAGCACTACGGCAAGTTTTACCTAAGTAGTTTTCGGGTTTGAGTGGTGCGTTAACAGTAGCTTAACGCACCTAATAAAAAGAGTGATGCCGCTAAGATTCGTTTGAAAATAGGACTTACGCAAAAATTGCTAAAAAGCTTAATTTCTCGAACCGCCAAGACGCCAAGAGCGCCGAGAATTCGTAGAGTGTGCGTAAGTCCTAGAAAATTCAAGCAAACTCATTGCGATAAAAAACCAACAAACAGTAGAGGCAAGAGTATTAGTAAAGACACAATTAAGACGAGGGTTGCTGGCTCAATTTTAATCTGGTTCTTCTGTGGATCGCGCATTTGGCACTCCCTCGAACAATAAGTATATTAACTCAGCCTAAAGGATATTTATTCTTTTTCCAAGCCCAATCAAGTTTAAAAAGTAAATTTTTTAAGTACGCTGGTGCATTAAATTTACGAAAGCGGCGGGAAGCTCCATCCCCTCGTGGGTGGAGAGGGATAGCCGTCCCACCGCTTTAGTCATTAGTCATCAGTCATCAGTCATTAGTCATTGGTACTAATGACTGATGACCAATGACTAATGACTAAAAACTCCATCCCGCAAGTGGCGTGGAGTTTTTTATATTTTTTTGATTTTAATAACTGTCAATCCCTTGATTCATCCCTCCATCTGCTTATTTCTTCCAGGGTAGTTTAGTTCCCATTTCAGTTAATGCAGAAAAGATCAGATAGAGGACGAGTAACCCAGCCGCCGCCAAAAAAGCCAGTAAATCGTTATCCATAAGTGCATTTGCTAAAACTTCGCTAATTTAATATTTAACGCGATGTGCGACTTATTCTTCAAACCCCTCTTCAAACCTCTCCTCGAAACGGAGAGAGGCTTTGATTATTGCTCCCCAACGCTAGTCTACGGTGTACACACAAGTCGGAAAAACTTCATCTACTAAAGATTTGCAGTTCGTTACGCTGGCGTGACAAAGCTAAATTCTTGCAATCATTGCGTACGCATTTGTTATTTCGGGGT
>NZ_BDUD01000001.1:5443397-5467961 GCF_003113895.1 Nostoc commune NIES-4072
ACTCATTTGCTATTTCGGGGTACTCATTTGCTATTTCGGGGTACTCATTTGTTATTTTGGCGTGTCTATAACGCACCTTACGAAACTACTAGAATTGAAACATAGTGCTGGTCATACTTGTGTGTACACCGTAGCCAACGCTAGTAGGGAAGGGGTTGGGGGTTAGGTCTGAGAGAAAGTTGCACACGGCGTTATTTAGCATTTTTCTACAGCCCTACAATCTTTGGTCTTTTGGATGCAAACTGTACCAGCCATACCAGTGACGAACTGCTAGCCAAACGGCTGAAAGCAAACCCGCGAGGCTGAGGGTTAGTCCACTGAACGGTACTAATAAGCCAAAGATGGGTAATACTGCTCCAGCAATAGTGCAGATAATAGCAGCAAGGGAAGCACTGCGACTTGCCCCTAATCCCCATGTCAGAAACAGTAAGATAATGGAAATTAAAGTCCAAGCCAACTCAGCATTCATGACGCGAGCTAGATAAGTCAAAGTCAATAGACAAGCAAAGAAAATACTAGCAGCGATCGCAATATTTTTAAAACTCATTGGCAGTGACAAATATAACAACAATATCCACCACAAAAATATTGCTGGTGCTAGCAATAAAAGACGCCCAATTATGCCAGTGTGACGAATAGGTTCGGTGTTGGTAAACACTCCAAATGGATTTTTGACTGAAACATTATCGTCAAACTTCCAAGTAAATTGCGTACTGCGTCCGTCAACTTTAATTTCATTAGGTACAATACCACTGGCAAAATCAGCCGGAGCAAAGTTAGCAATTGCTGTGAGGCGGAAGTTGGAAAGCAACTGTCCCGTTGCACTATAAACCCAGCGCGGCCCTCCTTGAGCCTTATAAGTAACTCGAAAGGTGGTTTCTTCTCCTGGTTGTAAGCGGAAGGGAAAACTATAATTACCCGCGTTGGTTGGTTGTAGTCTAGTGCCATCACGCTCGACTTTATAGCTAGCAAGAAGTGTATAACCGTTGGGTGGCGGTGCTTCAAAGAAAAAATTATTAATATCCTTTAGTTGGTTAACTACTTTATAGTCAGCAGTATAATTTGCTTGATAAACCGAGCTACGACCTGGAACATCTACGCTTTGGTCAAGCTTGACTTGAATTTGCGAACCAGCCAACATCAAGAAGCGAGTAATTTCTCGCGTCTGGTTTACCTTAACAATTTTGCCATTGATTTGAGTGTTATAGGAGTACGGCTCTTGAATAGAGTAGCGGACTTGCGGCGCAAATTGTTCGAGCCTCTCACCTGCAACAGTTTGAGCGACTTGAGCCACTTTTGCTTGTTCCCAGTGGTGGTAGCGATTGCTTAAAGTTGAACAGAGAAAAAATCCTGGTACTAACAGAATTAATACTAGAGTTAAATGCTGTAATCCTCGCAGCAATTGAGAATAACCAACAGCCCATTCGCCGATGAATATAACTTGTTCCGGCTTGCTTCGACGTAGAGAAAAACTGATCAGTGCGATCGCAATTCCTAAAGCTACGACTAAAAATACTAATAATAGTGAAGCTTTGAGCGCTTGGGTTCCAAATTGGACAAGCTCAACTGGATGCGTCAAATCAGGTAATCCGGGAATACCTTGAGCAGAAGATGACATTGGTTGATTTTTGCAGAATTTGGAAAACCAGACCGATAAAATCTCTTAAAAGTTTCTGGAAATGGGTATAAATTATTCTCCAATCTGGTCGTGGTTATCAATCCCTCACCGAATTACCCTAATCGCCAATTTAACTTTGTTCTTTCAGAATTTTTTTTAATTTATTCTCATAGAAAAATTCCTTTTCTCCCATCGCTGGAACTAAATCAGTTAACCAGGTTGCTTTCTCGTCATAACGTGCAAAGAAAGGACGTTTACACCAATTGGGATCGCGTCCTTGTAAAAAAGAAAGTACAAATACTTTCTCGCCATAAATCTCAGTTACGCCATCCACTGCAACTTTACCTGGTAGCGCTGACATGACTGGGCCACGAGCCGTGCGAGCTAACCCAGACACTTTTTGTATTGCTGCTTGATAAATTTCCCAAGCTCGAATAATTGGCAGTTCAAAGTAATGTTTTGCTCCAGTATCTCGTTCCATAAACATATAGTAGGGAACGCAACCAAGGCGAACTTGTTCTTGCCACATCTGTATCCATAATTCTGAGGAATCATTAATTCCCCGCATGAGTGGCCCTTGGGTGCGAATTTGTGCGCCTGTATTACGAATACGTTGGAGCGCTGCTTGAGCAATTTCAGTTTTGATTTCTGTCGGATGATCGTAGTGCGCCATAATCGACAGATGTTTGCCTGAATTCGTAACTTTCTCAAACAAACGTAAGACATCATCAGCATCTTCATCTGTAACAAAGCGATAAGGCCAGTAAGCTACCGATTTAGTACCAATCCGAATTGTTTGAATATGTTCAAAACCGGAATTTAGGAGTGGTTCAATATATAAAGCCAAATGTTTCGCTTTCATTGTCATTGGATCTCCGCCAGTAATTAAAACATCTGTGACTTCTTGATGTTGGCGGAGATACTCTTGAAAAAGTCCTGATTCACGGGTAGCAAATTTCATTCCGTCCATCTTCACAAATTGCGGCCAACGGAAACAAAATGTGCAATAAGCATGACAAGTTTGACCTGCTGTCGGAAAAATCAAGACTGTTTCGGGATATTTATGTTGAATTCCTGGTACTTGTTTTCCATCTAAAGTTGGAATATTATGTTCTGCCTGTCCGCCTGGATGAGGGTTAAGTTGCGATCGCATTGTATTTACTACCTGACGCAGGTCTTCTGGCGTGGAATTTTGCAGATGCCAAATAACCTTGTCTAGAGATTCAGGAGCTAACATTTCTTTTTGAGGAAATGTGAGGCGAAAGATGGGATCTTCAGGAATTTTTTCCCAGTCAATCAATTCTTCTACTACATAATTATTGACACGGAACGGCAACACTTGGGCAACTGCTTTCATTGTTAAACGTTCTGTTGTTGAAAGTTTTTGCAGTTGAGGAAGCCGATCTATATTTTTAACTTCATATAACTCAATTTTTTTATGGTTAAGTTGTGACATTTAATTATTATTAACTTACATAAAAATACTTTTATATTTCAATACACTTCGGTTAAGATCACAGTCCTTAAAAATCCTCATTAATCCCTCTTAAAAAAAGAATTTTAGGGGTATTTAATCTTATCCAAACTTTATTAGTAAGTATTTGAAAATCATAGTGGCATGTTAGCAATAATAAGAGTTAGTAAATTTGAAAAATCATTCGACTGATATAATTTAACATAAAGGTAATCTTTCCAAAGAATTAATTAAATTTAACAATAATAAACTACTAATACACCTTTTAAAAAGTGCAATTCAAGAGCATTATTATTATTTTTAATTAACGAATTAATCTTCAATAGCACCCAATTCTTTAAGTGTATTTTTTTGTTCTTCCCCTAAACCAGATAGCCCTTTGATATTCATTCCTTCATAAGGTCTTTTTGACATGAGTGTTTTGATACACTCTCCAGTTTTGACATTCCATTGCTTAATAGCTCCATCCTGGGAACCACTATACAAAGTTCCATCCGAACTAAAGGTAACAGAACGCACCCAATTATTATGTCCTTGCAAAATAATCAGACGTTGGCCTGTGTCAACATCCCAAATTTCTACAGTGTGATTAACACAAGCACAGCCAAGAATCTTACCATCAGGACTAAAAGCAACAGAACGTATCCAATCATCATTGACTAAAGTTTTGCAACATTCGCCAGTCTGAAGATCCCATAGCCGTACTGTCTTGTCATCACCGCCACTAGCTAATAACCCTCCAAATTGCCCTTGTGAAGAGAGGAGCGGGCTAAAAGCAACAGACCATATTCGCATAGTATGCCCTTCCAAAACTCGAATGCATTCCCCTGTATAAACATTCCACAGCCGCAGTGTTTGATCATCATTTCCACTAGCAAGGATTTCACCATCAGGGCTAAAACTGACAGACTGCACCCAATTTGTATGCCCCTGTAATGTTTCAAAGCATTGGCCAGTCCGAACATTCCATAACTTGATGTTGCAATCAACACTACCACTAGCTAGAATTTGGCCATCATGACTAAAAGCAATAGAGCGGATGCGATCGCTATTTTGCAAAACTTTCACGCACTGTCCACTCAGAGTATCCCAAAAGCGGATAGTTTGGTCATCACCGCCGCTAGCTAATAGTCCCCTAGCGAGCGGACTAAAAGCAACAGACCAAAGCCGGCCAGCATGTCCTTCCAAAGTGCTGATACATTGATCAGTCTGAACATCCCACAGCCTGACGGTTTTATCATCATTGCTACTAGCAATTATCTTCCCATCTGGACTCAGGGCTAGATCGTGTACCCAATTGGTGTACCCCTGCAAGATTTGGATACATTGATAAGTCTCGATGTCCCAAAATCGAACGGTTTTGTCATAGCCACCAGTGGCGAGTGTTTTTCCGTCAGGACTAAATGCAACAGACAGAATAGAATTACTGTGTCCTTTTAAAGTTTTTAATAATTTTCCTGTTTGAACATCCCAGAGTTTCACGGTTTTGTCATCGCTACAACTGGCGATGATCTCTCCTCCTTGTGAAGAGGAAATCGGACTCAAAGCTATAGAATGGATTAAATTGGTGTGTCCTTTTAAAGTATTTAATAACTTCCCTGTTTGAACATCCCAGAGTTTTACGGTTTTGTCGTCACTACAACTAGCAAGTATTTCACCATCAGAACTAAACACTACAGACTGGACTAATTTAGTATGTCCCTCAAGAGTTTTTAAACATTTACCTGTTTTTACATCCCACAACTTCACAGTTTGGTCAGCACTACCACTGGCAAGGATTTTTCCATCAGGACTAAAGGCAACAGAACGAACGAAGTTGTTATGTCCTTTGAAAATTTTCCAGCATTGTTGAGTACCCAGATCCCAGAGTCTAATGGTTTTATCACTACTAGCACTGGCGACAATTTTGCCATCAGGACTGAAGGCAACAGACCTGACCCAGCTAGTATGTTCTTCAAGAGTCATGAGATGTTTTTGGCTATCAACATCCCAGAGTTTTACAGTATGGTCATCACTACAACTAACTAAAGTTTTACCATCGGGACTAAAGGCAACAGTTCTTACCCAGTTAGAGTGTGCTTTCCAATGAAAAAGTTGCTCACCATAGGTAGCTTGCCAAAAGCTAATCCGGCCATCAGCTTCACCTGTAGCAACAATTTCTCCATTTACAGGATTAAATGCCACTGACAAAATACTATCGAAAATTCCTGTAAATACAGACTTAGATAAATCAGAGTTAGCAAAGTTAACATTATGCAAGTTCACACTTGTTAGGTAGGCTTGCCATATCTTGAAATTGGAAAAATCACATCCAGTTAAATCAATTTCCAAATGACAAAGGAGGTTAATGATATTTCCCCCAGCATAACCTGATGTCAGAGGGGTGTTTACTCGGAGCAATTCTATTATTTTTAATAAATGTTCTTTAATCCGATCTTTATTGCCGAACTTATTAATTAACTTTTCAATAACAGGTTCTAAAATTAAACGAATTTGGGCATTTCTAACTTTTCCTTCTATTTGTGCTTTGAATAAGGCATGGCTCTTTAACAAGGAAATATTTTTTAGATTAATCTCAGAAATAATTTCTTCACTAACCTGGCTAACAAATTGGCTAATAATATATTCCATAACTACAGCTTGAAGCATAAATTTTGCCAAACCCTTCTCGTTAAAAATTAGCGATCGCCGTCGCAATGATTCTAAAGCTTCAATTAATTCTGGTTGTGATGTAGTTGAAATAACATCTGCTTGTAATTCTATAAATGAAGTAGGCTTGCAATTAATCCCTAACCAGTATAAAACTTCCTTTTCTAAATTTGATAATCGATTAAATTGCTGTTCTAATAGATTGCGGATATCTCCAAATAGAACGGAAATATCACAACTAATAAATTCTGATATATTGCTACCAAAGACTTCTTGAATCGTATTGCAAACGATTTTTAAGGCTAAAGGATTACCTGCATACTGATTAATTAATTTGTTCCAGTCTTTCTCTGAACCAAAAAAATCACCTTTGCCCACAAATATGCTTTTTGCAGCAATGTTTTCTAGCCCATTTAGCTGCAAGGATTTAACTTTAAGATTGCTTCCTTCTAAGGTGATAATTTCTTTGGGACTTTCACGACTGGTTAAGACTAAACAGCTTTGATGAGGCACTTCCCCTACTTGTCGGAAAAATTCTCCATATTCTTCATATCCTTCTCGATATTGACCGACATAATCACCTCCAAGCAGGACTGACTCTACATTATCTAGTACCAATAAACAGCGATGTTTCCGCAAATAAGCAATCAATTGCGAAATTCCTACTTCTTTGGGTTCATTCTTTTTAGAGAAGAACTCAATCAGGTCTGCAAAAATCTCCTTAACAGAGGGTGCATGACGTAGGGATCGCCAGATAACATACTCAAACTGTCCCTGAATTTTCTGTGCCAGCTTGATAGATAACGCTGTTTTGCCAATTCCCCCCATACCGAATATTGCCACAAGCCGACAACGGTCTTTGTTTACCCATTGCTGTAAAATATCTAACTCCGACTCGCGCCCAAAGAAAACGGGGACATCAGGTGCTTCGCCAAAATCATGACACGATAAGGCATTAACTACTGTTGATAACTGATATCTTTCCTGAAAGATACTCCTAATCACCTCTAATTTCCCAGGAGTACTTCCAGCAATGTCAAACTTTTGGTAAACCGAACCAAGCCGCTTCCGCACTGCTGCTGCACTAATTTCGAGAGTGGTTGCAATAGACTCTGCCGTTTGACCAGCTAACGCTAGAAGTAAGGCACTTACCTCAGCCTCAGATACATTGTGTTCGGCTGTAACCGTTCTCAAGAAACTTTCAGGAATTTCCGTCATGAAGTAAATTTCTCCAGCCAAAACTATTTATCAATATGTAAATTTATTTATGGGGTTTCTCAGTTCCCAGTCTTAGGCATTGGCGTAGCCCGTCGTAGACATCGCCTAGCTTCTCTAAAAGAAGCACATTGACAAGACACTACTAAACTATACTCTAAATTATCAACTTGTCAATTTAGTTTATCAATTTATTGACAACATTCATAAAGTAAATGTAGAATCTATTACAAATTAGGTGTGAATCGCGAGGATAGCTGAAGTAACTAGCACTGAGGTACCCCACACTATGCCAACACCTGACGTTTCAAATTCTGCCCAAGAATTATTTGAGTTGCTTGAGAAAGATATTCTTGCCTGTCACACTTGCAAGGATGGAATGATTGAAGTGACTATCCGCAAGATCGGAACCGAAGAGTTTGAGTTGCGTGTCATCTCTTTCCGAGGTTCTTTTCGTTGCGTTCATGCGGATCTAAATAGGTATTTACAGGAGTTACCGATAGATACAACAGATACGCAAAGTCAGGTATCTATTTATCGCGATCGCTTTCGAGTCGGGTTGAGGAGATTGTTAAAGAAGGGGTTTGGACTACTCAGACTAGACTTTTCTCGATGCAAGAAGGGAAATCCCGCGCCGATATTTGGCTGGATGGTATCTGAATTGTTGGATAAGGACTGAGTTTGGTTGTTTTTGCCAATCATTATAACCAATTACTAACTATTAACCATCAATAACCACTAATTTCATCTCAAGGTTTAGAGAAACAGTAAAAAATTGTTTTCGTTCTTGAGGTTAACAAGGGAATAATTTTCCAGCCCAAGAGAGTCTATAAAAAGACTACAACAGGGTTGACATGGTGCTAACAAGTGCCCCGTCAACCCTGTTATTTTTTATCTATTTATTAGGAGGAAAAAATGACTACGAATCGTCACAGCTTTTTATTTCGTTTGACTTCCCGGTTTCTTAAATATTTTGCTTGGTTTATATTTGGTCTAGCGATCGCTTACGTTTTGTCAGCTATTTTCGGAAGCTCACATATTGCGATGAGTCTACTACCTTTTGTTTTTTATTGGGTCATTTTGCGATGTGGGTTGATTCTCCTTTGCTTAATATTGACGACAGTAATTTTTGAATCTGTTCGTTAACATCTCACAAATAATATTCGACTTTCACATTTTGCATCATTCTCAACTAATATCCTCGCTCACTTTAAATTAATATTGCTGCTAGCGTGAAAGTCTGAATTCCTTTACAAAGCTTTTTAGAGCCGTAAAAAATTTCGTCTCTAAGTATCCCTGACTGTATTTAGGATGTGTTAGAAGATTTTTTCAATCTAACACATTACCTTTTTTGTCAAACATCAGCCAAAAAATGATCAACTGGAGACGGAAGGAAAAATGACAAAAAAACATAGCAATTTTTCTGGACAAGAACAGTTTCATCCTATATTAGTTATCTTAGTAGCAGGTTCGCTCTCTTTAGCAATTGTTGATCGCAGCAATCGCCCTGCATACTTTGATATTGTGAAAATTGCAGTCGTTTATTTTTTTGGTACAACTAAGTCCCAAGGAAATATTAATAAGTCTAACAACCTAGATGATTCAGAAATCCCAGACAATTCAGATAGCGCGAAATGTAATGATAATGACGATAAGCCTAAATGAAGAACTGAACTAGTTAAAGGAACGGTAAATAAAAGTAAAATCAAAAGCCCGGTCATGAAGACCAGGCTTTTGAACGTAAACAATGGGGCTATATTCCCCGAAGGTTAGTTATAGAGGTTCAGTATAATATCGATGCTCTAATAAGTGATACTACTTTGCTGTTATCGATTCCGGAAAATTCGCTAAAAATTTTTGAGTAGCCTTTTTGTCCCAAAATACAGCAAGCGGTTGGTAGCTTCAGCGTGTAGGATCTAAAAATATTTATTAATTTTCCGGCTTTTGCTGATGAATAATGAATTTGGTAGCTGGCAAGAATGGCTGACAGTATTCACCTATCTAGGTTTTACGGTTTTTATTATCTGGCGTGTATTTTCCACCCAGAAGAATTAAAAAGCTGCATAATAACTTCACAGACGCGATTAATCGCATCTCTACTCCTAACTCTTGTACAGACGCGATTAATCGCGTCTCTACTTTTCAGATACCTTTAAATCCCATACCTTGTTCTAATTGAGCTGCAACTTTACGAGAAATCTGAAAACGAACACCAACTTGGCTAAGGAATATGCCAACTAAAATCAAGCTACCACCGATATATTGGGCGAATGTAGGGACTTCACCCAATACCAAATAAGCTGCGAAAATTCCCACAATTGGAGTAAAAGAGCCAGCTAAAGAAGCCGTTGACACAGTAGAAGCTCTCAAGCCCTTGAGCCAAAATGATTGACCTAAAACCACAATTACAGCAGCATAAACAAGCATCCACTGCCACAGGAAAGGTGAAAATACATCTATAAAGTGGTCGCTGCCATAGAGAATTAAAGCAGCAAAGAAAAATATTATAGTTCCTAGAGCAGTACGAAAAATACTAAAGATTCCCACTGGGATATCAGAAAGCCATTCTTTAACAATAATCGTTGAAACTACTGAAGCTACAGCTGCGATCGCCGCCAATAATTCCCCAATACCTAATCTTAAAACACCCATGTGGATCGTAGTCATCTGTGAGGGTTGCAGGAGAATAGTTAGAGCAACCCCGACAAATGCAGCGATCGCTCCTAAAACTTCCCAACGATTTACCCGTTCCCTCAGTAACCAGACTGATAAAGCTATACCCAGAGGTGGTTCCAAACGTCCAATCAAAATAATATTGTTGACTTCTGTTAATGCTAATGCCTGGAAAATTAAGCCAGGGACAAGCGCTCCTGATAAAATTGCGATCGCTATCAGCGCCAACCAATTTTTCTTTGACAGTTCCTGTAAAGCCTTTTTGTTCCACTGTCGCCTATAAATAGGTAACATAACTATCAAGGCACATAAATTCCCTACGAATAAAACATTACATAGAGAAATCGGATTTCGACCATCCATCAAATGTTGAGCGCCAATTTGTGTCAGCTTGCGAGTAACTGCACTAGAGGCTCCAAAAATCAAAATTGCTAGCCAGAGATAGGTTTGACCGGGAATTTTATAGATAAAAGGATGACATCTTCTCGGTCTGCTCATAATAATACTGCTGCAAAAAATACTCTTTATTAATACTCTGCTAACTTGGCTAATTTAAGGTGAGATTAATCTGAGAAAACACTTAAAGCAAGCTGAGGTTGAAAATATCAGAGTTTTCTGAGAATATGCTGAGTCTAAACTAAGTTTTTCTAAGGGATAAATTCAGACAATTACTAGACTGATTTCACTTGAACTTCAGTAGTAGATGAGATGCTTTAGTTCATCGGGAAACTTCAACACAAGGAAAAACAAATGAAAATTGCTTCTTCTCTGCTTACAGGTGTTGCTCTTGTTGGTATGTTAACTGTCTGGGATGTTCCACTTAAAATTGTGAGTCCTTCACTGGTGCAAGCATCAGCCGCAGAAAAGAAAGATGCTACAGGTTTGACTACTCAACAAAAGATTGATTTGGTCATCAAGCATAAGGGTCAGTTTGGTGGTGGTGATGAACTACGTCGTTTCTTTTTTGGCGATCTTGAACCGCTAGCTGTTCAACCCGGTGGTGCAGGTATGGTGGTTAATCTTTACAATAAAGCCAATAATGTGACCTTTTCTTACTGTTCTACCTTTGATGTAGTAGTTGCGGTTAAAAAAGGTAAAGTACCAAAGTTTGAGGCTGATGAAGTTAAATAATTCTTATTTGTAAATAGGTAGGGCTATTTCATTCTCATCTAGCCCGCCTCAGAATAAATTCTGAGGCTAATAGCCCAAGTCGTCTAAAGACGACTAATAAAGGCTTTTAGTCGTCTTTAGACGACTTTTGCTATTAGCCTGGAACTTTAGTTCTGGGCGGTTTACGTGTAGAACGAAATAGCCCTGATAAATAGGTAGATATAAATAATTGAAGAAGAATTCAGAAGCGTCTTTGGTTTTGCTCCTGAATTCTATTCGATAAAAACTAATTTGTAACTTTTGATCAAAGGTCAGATATGGAATTTAGAGATGCTATCTTGTTGTTACATCCAGCGATCGCTGTACTCGTAGTATTTCCTTTAATTGGCGTCATTGTCAACCGCGCTTTACAAGTCCGTCAACGCCGATTGCAAACTTTAGCCATAGGTAAGAGCAAAATTCCCGCCACTGTAGGACAAGAGCATACTCAGTTGGGTCGCTGGCTAACTGGAGCAGTTGTAAGTATTGTTTTAATAGCGTTTGCCTACGATATTTTTGGTAATATTTTAGATAATCAACTTTGGATTAAAGCACCATTCCAGGTAGTATTTATCGGGTTATTGTTTGTGGCTGCGATCGCTTCTCTGTATTTACTCTATCAAGCAAAGCAGAAAAATTGGCGTGCCATATTTGCAACCCTTACAGGAATTGCATTAGTAGTGCTTGGATGTCAAGATGGTATTTACCGCAAAACTGACCAATGGTATACCTCTCACTATTATTATGGGCTAACGTCTGCTTTGCTGATGATTCTTTCACTCTCGATTTTGCCAGAAATTTATAAAGATAAGACCAATCGCTGGCGCAAGGTTCACATTACTATTAGTGCTTTTGCTCTCTTACTATTTATTGGGCAGGGGATAACAGGAACGCGAGCATTGTTAGAAGTTCCACTCACTTGGCAAGAACGCTATATCAATATGCTTTATGAGCAAAAATGTGATATTAAATCTTGTACAATCCAGCCATTATCTTTACCTAAAAATTAATAATGAATAGAACTAACAATATTTTCAATCCCTTAGACAAAACTAAAAGTGAAGCAACTCAGAAATATTTGGATAAATCTTGACCCTTTTTCATTGCAATTACGCCTAAGCATTGGTATCGCTACATTTTCAACTTTAATATTAGGTAGTTTTGCTGCATGGACTAGTTGGAAAATGCAGCAAATTTTGATTGATAGTCGTAAGCATAATATAGAAGAAATCACTGAACGCTTGCCGCGTGATGTGCAACTTTACAGTGAAATGATGCAACCTGAAACTGGGTTACAAAAAGCTATTAATAACTTAGCAAATACTAACCTGTTTTTATGGCTAAAAAGTCCTGATAATCAAATTTTGATAAAATCTGCTACTTTAAATTTGTTATCTAAATCTACAGTTACTAAGTTAATGTCCCTTAGTAATATGCAAATTAAACCACAAATTTACAAAGTTAATCAAAGGTACTTTATTATCAGTAGTAGCTTTTTGCAAGTGCAGGGTAAGTATCTAGGTAAACTATTTGTAGTACATGACATTACTCGTGAACAGACAATGTTTATGGCAATGCTGCAAAGTTTGAATATTAGCTGTATTGTGGCAATTATTGTAATAATAACTATAAGTGCATTTTATATTAAACGTTCTCTGCAACCACTGCGCCAGCTAAGTCAGATGACTTCTGTGATTTCTATAGAAGATTTAGGAAAAGCACAACTATATGTTAATAATGCACCCAGCGAAGTCAAAGAATTAGCTCAAACTTTAACCATGTTGTTATCGCGTCTCTCGCAATCTTGGGAGCAAGAACGTGAATTTGTGAGTAATGTTTCTCACGAGTTACGTACACCATTGACGATTGTACATGGTTACTTACAAAGCGTCTTGCGACGGCAGAATAACTTAACCGAAATTCAACAAGAAGCTTTAGAAACTGCTGCCTCAGAAGCCGAACGGACTATCCGCTTGCTACAAGATTTACTTGATTTAGCACGAGCAGATAGTGGTTATTTGAATTTTCAGATGAAATCTTATGTGTTGAATGACTTAGTTGAAGAAGTTGTAGTGATGGCGCAAAAATATAGCGATCGCTTAATTACAATCGAGTCAACAACTTATCCCATTGGTGTGAAAGTAGACTACAGCCGTTTTAAACAAATATTGCTCAATTTAATTAATAATGCTATTAGTTATTCTGAAGCTAATACGCCTATAACTTTAAAGTTAAATCAGGTTCATAACAAATCAATTATTCAAGTTTGTGACAAAGGTTATGGTATTCCTTTACAACACCAAACACGTATTTTCGAGCGATTTTACCGCGTAGATGAATCCCGCTCTCATGCAACTGGCGGTTCTGGTTTGGGTTTATCCATTGTTAAGACACTTGTAGAGGGTATGGGTGGTAGTGTATCTGTGCAATCAAAATTAGGAGAAGGGAGTGTGTTTACCATCACTCTACTTACATAGCTAGTCAGCCCCTTTAGGGAAGTCAAAAGTCAAAAGTCAAAAGTCAAAAATTTTGAATCCCATAAATAAATTTACTTACTCTGTATCTTTTTATTTCTGGTCAAAGTCAGGTTAAAGTAACACTTTGATTGTCACCCTATCCGCTTTAATATTACAAATATGGCAGCAAATATCCTCTTAGTTGAAGATGAAGTTAAACTGGCACGATTTGTTGAATTAGAACTAAGTAGCGAAGGTTACAATATAAACGTGGCACATGATGGCATCGCTGGTTTAACACTAGCACGGGAGTTATCGCCAGATTTAGTTATTCTTGATTGGATGCTTCCAGGGCTGTCAGGCTTAGAAATCTGTCGTCGGTTGCGGTCAACTGGTATTTCCGTACCAGTAATTTTACTGACTGCAAAAGATGAAGTTAGCGATCGCGTCGCAGGTTTGGATGCAGGAGCTGATGATTATGTAGTCAAACCATTTAGTATAGAAGAACTCCTAGCTAGAATCCGCGCTCATCTACGCCGCACTCAAGAAACAGATCAGGATATTTTTCAGTTTGAAGACTTGAGTTTAAATCACCGGACTCGCCAAGTTTACCGGGGTAAGCGGGCAATTGAGTTAACGGCTAAAGAGTTCGACTTGTTAGAATATATACTCTCGCATCCCCGTCAGGTATTTACTAAAGACCAAATTCTACAAAAAGTTTGGGGTTATGACTTTATGGGTAATTCCAATATCATCGAAGTATACATCCGCTACTTGCGCCTAAAACTAGAAGAAAATAATGAAAAACGTTTGATTCATACGGTGCGTGGTGTGGGCTATGTACTTCGGGAATAGTCGAAGTCAAAACATTTTATTTTTATTTATATCCTTGGGTTAATATCATTTGCTCTTGCAGGAACGATCTTAACCCAAGGATTTATTTAATGAAATCAATTTCTACACTAAAATACCAATTCGTAATACTCTACGTAATTGAGAAAGTTAGATTACATCTGGCTGGGTTTCCACCATTTGTATCTATAGTCTTATTAGTCTTATTTTGGAGAATTAATATAAGATATGTGCAACAATTAGTCAGTCTTAAGGACAATAAAATTGCGAATAAAAACAAATTTCGAGCAATCTTGGATTGTACGCTGTTTTGTAGCAGTATTGCTTTTCGGTCAAGTGTGGCTACATTTCCTCCAAGGAAAAACGTACTATCGCAAGATTCTGCAACATCTAGTGACTGCTGGGCCAGGTTCTATCTCTCCAGTTCTCCTTGTCAGTGGTTTTGCAGGAATGATTTTTACTCTTCAGATGGCAAGAGAATTAATCCGATTTGGGGCTATCAATGCTGTGGGAGGTGCTTTTGCCTTAGCTTTTTGTAAAGAATTGGCTCCAATTTTGACTGCTAGTATTATGGCGGCACAAGTAGGTTCTGCTTTTGCAGCAGAAATCGGTGCAATGCAAGTCACTGAGCAAATTGATGCACTTTATATGCTCAAAACTGATCCAATTGATTATCTAGTAGTTCCTAGAGTAATTGCTTGTAGTTTAATGGTGCCTTTGATGACAATTTTAGCTTTAGTTACGGGCATCTTCGGTGGGGTTTTTGCAGCATCATATTTTTACAAAATTATTCCTGAAACATTTTTAGAATCAGTCAGAGATTTTTTAGAACCGTCAGATTTGTTTATTATTTTGCTAAAAGGGTTTATTTTTGGTCTGCTGGTTGCTGTTATTGGCTGTAGTTGGGGATTAACTACTAAGGGAGGAGCAAAAGAAGTAGGAGAATCGGCAACAAAAGCAGTAGTTACTAGTTGGATATCAATTTTTGTAATGGATCTTTTACTTTCTGTACTGCTGTTTGAACAGCCTGCATTTTGAAGTATTAAATCAGTCAACAGTCAACAGTTTTCATTTATCACCAAAACAGTGCTGAGTGCCGAGTAACGAGTGCTGAGTAAAAAGTAAAATTAATTGCACTCAGCATATAGGGTCTGAATCCTTACAATTTATTTATGAAAAAAATAAAAATATTTTTTTTGAGACACGTAGTGCAAGAAAAAATACGTCCTTGTTTTCAATCCCCTAGTTTTAACTATGGGGTTATACTCAGCACTCAGCACTCAGTACTCAGCACTACTGAAGGTAACAAGGTGGGGATTTAATCGTAACTTATGGAGAATTTAGAAAAAGTAAGTTTAGAGTCTAAAAGACTGATTTTGCAAACGATTTTGTTGGAACATACAGAAGATGTATTTCGAGAATTTACAAGCGAAATTACCACCTTTATGTATCCGAAACCAGTCCAGAGTCTCAGTGAAACCGAAAAGATAATTAGAGATATAATTCTACAACGAGAAAATCACACTGATTTAGTGTTGGTAATTCTCAAGAAGGATCATTTAGAGTTTTTAGGAATTTGCGAGGTTGGGGCTATTGATACTTGATGAGGTTGAATACAGGATTTATAAATAAACGGCGGCGTAGCCATCGTTAAAAAATAGTAGTTTACGATACCGTTTTTGGAGAAATGGAAAAAAGCCAATGACTTAAGGAAATTAACGAAATTCACGAATATATTAACTTGTAGATTAGCGCACCCAAGGCTAAACCGATCAATGAAAAGCTAGATGTAGTCCAAAAGGCTAACCCTTCCCTAAGACCTGCTGTTTGAAAGTCTATCTTGACTAATATAGTTGCCGCAACGATTAGCAAAGTATCAAGAAATACCCGAAACCAGGCAATCATAATAAAGAATAAGAAAGCTGCTAAAACGGCAACGGCGAAAGACCTTGTATTTGATTTAAGTAAAATACTGAAGTAATATCTTATTTTCGTCCAAGGAATGGTCAACGTTACTATTAAAAGTAAGATAGCGACGACAGTCGCCACCCACACAGGCAGAGCAGCGCGTGTTTCAGATATTACCCAGCCCAAAGTACTGTAACTAAGTAGTACTAATGCCAGGGACACCCAAGGAACTCTTTGCGAAATTGACATGGGTTAATACTCCTAGTACAGGGTCAACAAGAGGAAAAGGGGCAGGGAGTTCTTAGCTGGGGGAAAATCTTCATACATAAATGTATTGACTCTGAAAGTTTGGACGTATTATTTTTGGTGTTACACATCTCGAAACAAATATCTTTACTTTTGGGTATAAATAAATTTAGGGTTGCTGAAACCCTTGTGGCAGATGAATTACAATATCTTTCTCCCTGCTCCCCTGCTTCTTAGGTCAAGGTCTTATTCTATTATTGAATCTTATAACTATTGACTAATAGCTAAACAATCATTTTCTGCCCACCAAGCGTAGATGGGCGTGTCGCGGTCTGGTAAAACGCCAAAAGTATTTGGTTGCAACACATTTATGCTAATGCCATTTGTTAATTCCACAACATAATTAACATGTGTGCCTAAATACATAACATTGACAAGCCGTCCTTCAAAACAGTTAGTTGGCAAATTGGGTGGATAAAGCGAAAGCTGTATTTTTTCTGGCCGCACGCACACTACCACTGCTTGTGATAATTCAGATGGTGTATCTTCAGCGCGGCTAATGACAATTGAGAGTCCCGTTTTTGTCGAAATTTTAATATTAGAAGAGTCTACTGCGACAATTTCACCGCTAAATAAATTAGTATCGCCAATAAAATCAGCAACAAAGGATGTGCAAGGACGTTCGTAGATTTGGCTGGGAGTGCCAACTTGTTCAATTTTGCCTTGGTTCATTACGGCAATGCGATCGCTCAAAGACAATGCTTCTTCTTGGTCGTGTGTCACCATCACAAAGGTCACTCCCAAATCTTTGTGTAAATTCGATAACTCCACTTGCATTTCTTTACGCAGTTTTAAATCTAACGCCCCTAAAGGTTCATCCAGTAATACCACGGTAGGACGGTTGACTAAAGCCCTTGCTAAAGCGACTCGCTGCTGTTGACCACCAGAAAGTTGACTGGGAAAGCGCGATCGCAAACTTTCCATTTTCACGAGTTTTAAAGCTTCTTCGACTCTAGCTTCAATTTTCGATTTGGGTATTTTTTTTAACCGCAGTCCGAAGGCAATGTTATTCCAGACATTCAAGTGGTTAAATAGAGCGTAACTTTGAAATACAGTATTGACGGGTCGGCGGTAAGGCGGCACATTAGTCATAGACTGACCCTGAATCAACACCTTGCCAGCGTCAGCGATTTCAAACCCAGCGATTAAACGCAGTGTTGTTGTTTTACCACAACCGGAGGGGCCTAAAATACTAAAAAATTCTCCCTGTCTGATATCCAAATCGATTCCATTTACTGCTGGTTCTTGGTTAAAAAACTTGAACACGTTACGCAGTTCAACATCAAGTGGCTGAAAAGTTGTTATCCCCCTTTGATTGTGCATGACAATTTGAGCCATAATCCTCAGTAAAATGCCGTGATATTACGTGATGTCAGTAGTCTATTGGGCAGACTAGATTTGACACTTTGGTTTATTGTATCCGCCAAAAACAATTGTTCAAGAATATACTTGTCCAATTCTTTTATACCCAGTACTGGGCATCAGTTTAGGGTAATTGTATACAGATAATACCTTTATTGGAATCATTATTGTCTTATGTCTTTATTTCCATCAATTGGCAACAAAAAAGATACACGTACAGTTGGACGTGGTTTCCAATCAATATTTTTAATCGTATTTACCGTATTAATACTCGCTGGTATTGAGGCTCGTTTGGCATATTTGCAAATTGTTGAAGGGCCAAAACTCCGGGAACGAGCCGAAGCGAACCGCATTCGGATGATTCTTAAACAACCAGAACGAGGAAATATTTTTGACCGCAACGGTAAACTTTTAGCCACTACTCGCTATCCCAGCTCTGTATATTTGTGGCCGATGGCACATACTAAGCCTTCCTGGTCTGTAGTCGGCCCGCGTCTAGCGCAAATTCTCAACATTCCCCAAGATGAAATGGAAAAGAAATTAGAACAAGCTGGTGCTAATTCTTCTTCACTCATCCGGGTTGCTCGTGATCTAAATGAAGCAGAAATCACAGCATTAAAGGAGTATAAAAATGAATTGCCGGAAGTAGAAATTAATACAGATTCTGTGCGTTATTATCCCCACGGCAAGGAATTGGCTCATGTACTAGGTTATACGCGAGAGTTGACCCCCGACCAGTTAAAGGACAAAAAGCAGCAAGGCTATCGACTTGGAGATGTAATCGGTCAGATGGGGGTGGAAAAGGCTTATGAAAAAATGCTACGCGGTGAATGGGGCGGTCAGCAGGTGGAAGTAGATGGTGCAGGTAGACCAATCCGGGTTTTGGGGGAGAAACAGGCAAAAGCTGGTAACGATTTGCACCTGACCATAGATTTAGATGTGCAAAAGGCAGCAGAAAAAGCTTTAGGAAATCACCGAGGGGCGATCGCAGCACTCGATCCGAATAACGGTGCTGTTTTAGCACTGGTATCTTACCCCACCTTTGACCCGAATATCTTCTCTAAACAAAAACTGTCCCAGAAAGATTGGGAAACCTTGCAAGGAAAAGATCATCCCTTGGTTAATCGTGCCCTGAGTGCCTTTCCGCCCGCCAGTACTTTTAAAATTGTCACCACGACAGCCGGGTTAGAATCAGGTAAATTTTCTCCTGATACAATATTACAGACCTTTGGTTCTCTGACCGTTGGTGGGGTGACTTTTGGTGAGTGGAACCATGCCGGATTTGGGCCATTAGGATTTCCACGAGCGATCGCTATGAGTAGTGATACTTTCTTCTATCAAGTTGGTAGAAAAGTCGGTGGCCCAACTTTAATCGAATGGAGTCGCAAATACGGATTTGGTCAAAGAACTGGCATTGAATTTCAGGGCGAAGAATCAAAAGGTTTGGTTCCAGATGAAACATGGAAGAAAAGAGTTTTGAAAACACCTTGGACTGTAGGCGACACCATTAATATGTCAATTGGTCAAGGTGCTTTGCAAGTGACACCCCTGCAATCGGCGATTATGTTTTCTGTCCCTGCTAATGGCGGGTATCGAGTTCAGCCGCATTTGCTCAAAGACAACGAACAAGCAAAAAGTTGGCGAGAATCCTTAAATATGAAGCCGACAACTATCAAGGTTCTCCGTGACGGACTGCGGCGGGTAGTGAGTGAGGGTACTGGTAAACGCTTGGACGTACCGACAATTGCCCCAGCGTCTGGAAAGAGTGGCACTGCTGAAGCTGGTGTTGGTCGCCCCAATCATACTTGGTTTGGTGCTTATGCCCCTAGTAACAAGCCGGAAATTGTGGTTGTGGCCTTTGGGGAAAATACTGGCGAACATGGCGGTACTATTTGCGGGCCGATGGTTTTACAAGTGCTAGAAGCTTATTTTCAGCATAAGTATCCAGGTAAGTATCAAAAACCTCAGCTTGATCCATCAGAAGCTAAAACTCAGAGTTCAGGGCATGGTACTGGAGACTAGTACGCTGTTTCATAAAATATAAAGGGTGAACTCATTCTTAACTTTTCTTGCTTTGCGCTCTTTGCGGTTCGTTCTCTTAACCCTCAAAATTAATCGGACTCTCCTTTTAGGCTACGGTATACACACAAGTCTCTGTATCTGCACTTTTGTTGTATCACCTTGCACATTTGTTGCATTGACCTGCATCTTTGTTGCATCCACCTACAAAAATTAACCCACCTACCTTACACAGCAACTTTAAAAGACTTGTCTGCACACTGTAGCCTAAAAAGAGAGAGGCTTTAACGAACTTTGGGGGTTTAAGTCCCCAGCAAGATAGGCAGCACGTTTTGTGTCGGGGTCTAAATCCCCGTCACAAAACGTAATTGCGAATTGCGTTAGCGGAGCGGGGCGTTAGCCCATTGCGAATTGCGAATTGGTTTAAATCTTACTCCCCAACGCTAGAAGGAAAGAGGCTGGGAGTTAGGTCTATAGTCTATATTTTATGCAATTGGGAACCGCTATATTTAATCAGGAGCTAGTATTATCCCGCAAAATTAATGGGACAGAGCATTACACGCCTTAAAGGTTCTGTGAACAAGTAGCAATTGATAATAAAGTAATGTCTGACTATACAGAACTGAACCATAGGAATCATATTTAATTTTTGAACAAAATTAGGTATTGTAGGGTGTGTTAGAACGCAGTTCGTAACGCACCAAACCCTTGATGATGGTGCGTTACGCTGTCGCTAACACACCCTACGTATCTTTTCATAAATCAAATACTAGTCCTATATGAGATACTCAAATCATTTTTTCCTCGCGCTGTTTACTGCATTTTTATGCATAGCCTTATCCCCTGTTTTAGCTAAACCTCCTGCCGTCTACTCTCCCATGCAAAATTTGGCCGAGCAAGGGGAGTGGGGAAAACAAGGAAGTAGTGAAAGCACGGAATTGATAAATGCTGAATCCTCTACTTTCTACTCCCTGCTCCCCCAGAAAAGCGGTTCATCTCAAACGGCAAGCTTAGTGGAACAAGGCAAAATATTATACGACAAGGGACAATTTACTGAAGCAATAAAAGTTTTGCAACAGGCTGCTGCTGAGTTTAAAACCTCTAAGGATGGATTACAAGAAGCGATGACGCTGAGTAATCTCTCCTTGGCTTATCAGCAACTTGGCTTGTGGGCAGAAGCTGAGGAAGCGATCGCCCAAAGTTTACAATTATTACAGTCGGGGGAAAATACGGGCAGTTCCGGTGAGCGTTCCCAACTTATTGCCCAAGCCCTAGATGTGCAAGGACAATTACAACTATCACAAGGACAAGCAGAAGCAGCTTTAACTACCTGGCAAAAAGCCGCTAATATTTATCAGCAAATAGGCGACAAGGCTAGATTAACTCGTAACCAAATTAACTCTGCACAAGCTTGGCAAGCTTTAGGGCTTTACCTTCAGGCTAATAAAACTTTAAACGAAGTACAGCAAACCCTTACAACCCTTCCAGATTCACTTGTTGTAGCCACAGGGCTGCGTAGTCTTGGCAACATCCGCCGAGTTGTCGGTGATTTAAGCGTATCACGGCTGGTTTTGGGGAAAAGTTTAGCAGTGGCAAAACGAGTGCAATCTCCAAAAGCGATCGCAGAAGCTCAACTCAGTTTAGGCAACACAGCCCGCGCTCAACAAGACACTGAAGCGGCTTTGCAATACTATCAGGAGGCTGCTGCTGTATCTGTTTCCTCCATCACCCGCATCCAGGCTCGCCTAAATTTACTTAGTCTACTTTTAGAAAAAAACCAAGATCAAGATGCATTAGCCTTGTCGTCTCAAATCCAGACGGCAATTAGCAACTTGCCACCCAGCCGAACCTCAGTATATACTCGCATTAAGTTTGCCGAAAATCTTACACAATTAAAAGAAAAAATTAGCATAGATACCCCCTCATGGCTGAACATTGCCCAGCAATTCTCCACTGCGATCGAACAGGCACAGAACTTGCAAGATCGGCGAGCAGAATCTTATGCTACGGGTAGTCTTGGTGAGTTGTATGAAAAAACCGGGCAGTTTTCTGATGCTCAAGAGCTTACCGAGAAAGCTTTATTCACAGCGCAAAGTATTAATGCATCAGATATTGCTTATCAGTGGCAATGGCAACTAGGACGCATACTGAAAAAAAAGGGAGATATTAAAGGCGCGATCGCATCCTATAATGTAGCCTACAAGACCCTTCAATCTCTGCGTGGTGATTTAGTAGCCCTCAATCCAGACGTTCAATTTTCCTTTCGGGAAAATATCGAACCCGTGTATCGAGAGTTAGTTGAATTGCTGTTGCGTTCTCCCCAAAGCAGCAGCGCTTCTGTTCCCTTCGAGAAGTTAGATCAAGGAAATGCTTCTCTACTAAAGGCTAACGTTAACGCTTCATTGCGATCGCCACAAGAGGGTAGCAATCAAGACAATTTAAAGCTTGCTCGTGATGTCATTGAATCTCTGCAATTGGCAGAACTGGATAACTTCTTTCGGTCAGCCTGTTTAAATCCTACACAGGAACTTGACCCAGTGGTTGACAAAAAAGACCAACGAGCAGCAGTGATTTATCCAATTATTTTGCCAGATCGTCTAGATGTTATCCTCAAATTGCCTAATCAAGATTTGCGCCACTACAAAACTGTAATAGCTCAAAATGATGTGGAAAACATAATAGCAGAACTGAGGAAAAACTTACTAAATGTCACCGCGACTGCTCGGGTTCGGCAGCAGTCCCAACAAATATATGATTGGTTAATTCGCCCTGCACAAACAGAGTTAGTCAAGAGTGGGATAAAAACTTTAGTGTTTGTGCTGGATGGTGAGTTACGGAATATCCCGATGGCGGTTCTCTACGACAAACAACAGAAGCAATATCTAGTAGAGAAATATGCGATCGCCTTGACACCAGGTTTGCAACTTCTCGATCCTAAACCTTTGCGACAGGTACAGCTAAATGCTTTAACAGCCGGAGTCAGCGAAAAACGCCCAGTCGAAGGCAAAGAATTTCCCGAATTAGAAAATGTACCACGGGAATTAAAAGAAATCAAATCTGAAGTACCTAAGAGTGAAGAACTGTTAAACCAAGAGTTTACCCAAACTAACCTACAAAATAAATTGCAAAAAGTTTCTTTCTCTGTGGTTCACCTAGCAACTCACGGTGAATTTAGTTCTGATGCTGAAAAAACCTTTATTCTCACTTGGGATAAACTAGTTAAAGTCAAGGAATTTGATAATCTACTGCGAGTTGGTGACAAAAACAGATTCAGTGGCATTGAATTACTCGTCCTCAGTGCTTGCCAAACTGCTGAGGGAGACAAACGAGCAGCTTTGGGACTGGCTGGGATAGCGATACGAGCGGGGGTACGCAGTACACTAGCAACATTGTGGTCAATAGATGATCGTTCCACTGCCGATGTAATGAGTGAGTTCTATGGAAAGCTAAAAGCTGGGACGAATAAAGCCGAAGCGCTCCAGAGTGCCCAATTAGCTGTTTTTGCTAAGGAAAAAGCTCCATATTTCTGGGCACCCTATGTTTTAGTAGGCAATTGGCTGTAATGTGCCTTAGAAATCCGGTTTCTCTAACTACCAATTTGAAAAAAGGCGTTGCTGAATTGAAATATGAATCTGGATGTAGAGACGTAGCTTTTCTTCGTCTCTACAAGGATTTTGGTATTATGCAAAATCATTTTCATACATGGAATCAGCAACGCCGAAAAAAGAATATGACAGATTTAAATCTGGCTTTCTGAATTTTAAATTTTAAATTGGTATAACCTGTTTTTTAGTAACAAGAAGCAGGAGTAACCCAGGAATTATGAGGCAAAGCTTTCGGCGCATCAGCCGTGAGTACAACTTCACCTTTAGCATTTTTTACCCACCCTTGCGCTTCCACAATCGGCGCTGGACTGGAACTATTTACCTGATTTGAATTTGTACTAACACGGTTTTCACCCTTTGAGTTGAGAGTTACCCAATCTAGTTGAACTGCGTCAGGAGTGAGTGGTTCGGTTCTAGGGTTGGGTGGTAAGCCGCCGCGTCCAGTGATTGTAAAACTGCTCTTAGCTACAGTGCTACCTGCGGTACAAGTTTGTGCTACTTGGGTATCAACTGGTACGGCTGGTAAATTGACTAAGCCACTATTGGGGTCAACATCAGGTGTGTTAATTTCTACAGTGCCGTTTACACCAAACTGAGAGCTGGCAGTGATGTCACTCAAAGAAGTTGGATTAGAGCGGGGCTGGATACCAAAAATACCCTTAGCTGTAATATCAACTCTGCCACCTCTACCAGTGAAGGCATTGGCGCTAATGTCGCTATCTTCACTAGGAACGGCAACAATAAAGCCGTCAGGGACATTGATGGTAATATTACCGCCATTTCCACCAGCCCCACTAGTACCTGCTGAGGTAGAAATCTCACTGTTGCGGCGCAGTAACAATAAGTCTTGCAAGTTCAGCGTAATATTGCCACCATCACCGGAGTTAGCTTGCCCAATCAGCTTACCTTGGTTATCCAATTTGATAGAACCAGCAGTGATGTCTAAATCACCTGCCTTATTTGTGCCTTGACTGCTCACACTTATGTCAGCGTTATTTAAGACATTTAATTCTCTAGTCTTAACTATAATGCTTCCCCCCTCTCCAGTCGATTCTTTAGAAGTGGAAGCTGAAGAAACCTGCGCTCCGTCTCGAACAGTCAATTGCCCAGTTTCTATATTTAAGTTTCCGGCATTTCCAGTAGCTTCAGTCCCAACAAATAAGCCGCTTCTAGTCTCACCATTTGTTCCAATAAGTTGGATAGAGTCCCTTGCTTTGACAGACAAGGTTCCTCCCCTTCCCTGACTACGAGTATTAGCTGAAACCTGTGCTCCATCTT